>CAUSDA010000039.1:0-23225 GCA_963529965.1 uncultured Neisseria sp. | reverse complement strand
CTTTGAGCTAAGGCGAGGCAACGCTGTACTGGTTTAAAGTTAATCCACTATAAAACGCTTTTCCCTCCTTATTCACGGACTACCACCTCCCCATATTCCAAGACCGCACGGTTTCCCCATTCGGTCAGCCTCTCCAAAACAGGCAGGAAACTTCTGCCGAAATCGGTCAGCGCATATTCCGCCCTCAACGGCGGCCTGTTGCCGAATACTTCGCGTGAGACCAGCCCGCCTTGTTCCAACTGCTTGAGCTGACGGCTTAATACGGCTTCAGTTACCCCGTGCAGGCTGTCGTGCAATTCGCCGAAGCGTTTTACGCCGTCCTGCAAATGATAAAGGATGACCGCCTTCCATTTTCCCCCGACCAAATCCATCGCCACACTGAGCGGGCAAGGATAGATTTTGCCGCCGAAACTGAAACACTCGCTTTGACACTCTGTCTTCATCCGATACACCTATTCAAACGGATAGTTATTGATTGCAGGTTTTGAAGCCGCCTAAAATCCTATCGTCTCCAACATCCTGACAAGGAATGAAACATGGCACTCGTCATCCTCGCACATCCTGATTTCGCCCAATCCGTCGCCAATAAAGCCGTCATCGGACATCTGACCCGCAGTGGTTTAGACGTTGAAATCCGCGACATCGCCGCACTGTATCCCGACTACCGCATCAATGCCGCCGCCGAACAGCAGGCCCTGTTGCACCATCAAACCGTCGTATTCCAATATCCGCTGTACTGGTACAACATGCCCGCAATTCTAAAGCAATATTTCGACTCCGTGTTTACTTACGGCTTTGCCTACGGCACGGGCGGGGACAAACTGAAAGGCAAAAACTTCGTCGCCAGCATAACAGTCGGTTCGCCCGAACAAGACTACCGCGCAGATGGGGACGCGCATTTCCGTGTGTACGAATTCTGCAAAAACCTGGAACAGACCGCCTATTTTACGCAGATGCGCTACATCGACCCGTTCTATTTCCACGGCACATCGCCCGCCTTATACAGCCGTGAAGAAATCCAAAGCAAAGCAGAGGATTGCGCGGAAGGATTGGTAACATTATTGCGGAAATTGGACAAAAAAAGTTAGAGGATACAGGTCGTCTGAAAAACAGGAAAACCGGTTTTTCAGACGACCTTTTTTGCAAACTATGTTTTGATTGCGCACCCATTCAAGAATGATGCCGCCTTGTAGCGTGGGCTTTGCCCACGAAGATGATGAATAAAAAAGCTGCTGAAATTTTCTCTATTCTCCGCGGGCAAAGCCCACGCTACGGGTTTTAAACAACCGTGCAATGAATGCAAAACAGGTCATCTGAAAACGTACAACTCCTGTTTCAGACGACCTGTTACCCATAAAAAACCGCAGGGATAAACCTGCGGTTTGCTGTTTTACAGTTTGCTGTCTTCGCTGTCGAGGAAGCTTCTGAGGCGGTCGCTGCGGGTCGGATGACGCAGTTTGCGCAGGGCTTTGGCTTCGATTTGACGGATACGTTCGCGGGTTACGTCAAACTGTTTGCCGACTTCTTCGAGCGTGTGGTCGGTATTCATGTCGATACCAAAGCGCATACGCAGGACTTTGGCTTCGCGCGGGGTCAGGCTTTCGAGGATTTCTTTGGTGACTTCGTGCAGGCTTGTATACATCGCGGCGTCTGCAGGGGCAACGTTGTTGGCGTCCTCGATGAAGTCGCCCAAGTGCGAATCGTCGTCGTCGCCGATCGGGGTTTCCATCGAAATCGGCTCTTTGGCGATTTTCATGATTTTGCGGATTTTGTCTTCCGGCATTTCCATCAACTCGGCAAGTTTGGCGGAATCGGGCTCTTCGCCGGTTTCTTGCAGATACTGGCGGGAGATGCGGTTCATCTTGTTGATGGTTTCAATCATGTGCACCGGAATACGGATGGTGCGCGCCTGGTCGGCAATCGAGCGGGTAATCGCTTGGCGGATCCACCATGTTGCGTAGGTGGAGAATTTGTAGCCGCGGCGGTATTCGAACTTATCGACCGCCTTCATCAAGCCAATATTACCTTCCTGAATCAAATCAAGGAACTGCAAACCGCGGTTGGTGTATTTTTTGGCGATGGAAATCACCAGGCGCAAGTTTGCCTGAATCATTTCCTGCTTGGCGGCTGCCGTTTCTTTTTCGCTCGACACCATGTTTTTGTTGATGTCTTTCAGCTCTTCGATGGAAATGCGGGTTTCTTTTTCCATGTTTGCCAACTCGGTTTGTTTTTCGAGGATGGCGTGGCGGAAGCGGTCGAGCGCGTCGCTCCAGACCCTGCCTTTGGCGACTTCTTCTTCCACCCATTTCAGGTTGGTGATTTCGGGCAGGAAGTTTTGGATGAAGTAGTCGCGTTCCATATGGACGCGGTCAAGGCAGATGTCGCGGATTTCGCGTTCGAGTTTGCGGATGTTTTCGACACGGCTGCGCAGGTTGCCGCTGAGGCTTTCGATTTGGCGGGTGGCGAAGCGGACTTCCAAGAGCTTGTTGGCGATGGCGTCGCGGTGTGCCAGATAATCGGGGTGGCGGCTGTCGTGTTTTTCCAGCTTTTTGATCATCTTGCCGTATTCGCTTTCGATGAAGGCGAAGTGTTCCAGCACTTTTTGCTTCAATTCGGCAAGATGGGCAGCGGACATGGCTTCGGAGTCGCTGCCGGAATCGTCGTCATCGTCGTCTTCATCCGCTTCATCTTCTTCACTGCTGCCGGAATCGTCGTCGTTTGACGCGCTTTCCAAGTGTCCCAAGCCCAATTCGTTGAGCAACACTTCGTTCGGGTCGATGATGGCTTCGACCACTTCGTCCACGCGGATTTCATCCTTGCGGATTTGCTCGATCAGCTCGAGGATTTCGGCAATGGAACCCGGACAGGCGGAAATTGCCTGCACCATGTTTTTCAGGGCGTTTTCGATTTTTTTGGCAATGATGATTTCGTCTTCGCGGGTCAGCAGGTCAACCTGCCCCATTTCGCGCATATACATACGCACGGGGTCGGTGGTTCTGCCAAACTCGGAGTCCGCGCTGGACAAGGCGGCTTCTGCTTCGGCAACGGCATCGTCGTCGGTGACGGCTGCGGCGTTGTCGCTCAACAAAATGTCTTCCACATCAGGCGCCTGCTCGGTCACTTGGATGCCCAAGCCGGAAATCATGCTGACGATGTTGTCGATTTGATCCGCATCGGACATATCGTCGGGCAAGGCGTCGTTGATTTCGGAATAAGTGATGTAGCCGCGTTCCTTACCCATGATGATGAGCTGGCGCAGGCGGGCGCGCTGCTCTTCGAGGGTCAGCGGACGGTTGTCGTCCTGTTCTTGATAGTCTTCGTGATTTTGGTCTTTAGACATGGATTACTTTCTTGATCTGATGGTATGCCGACGGTTTGCATGATGCACCTGAAGGCGGAACAGAGTGATAACCGATTTAAAGTCAATCTTTTGGGTTATCACTCTGAGGTCGTCTGAAAGCTCTTTGGAACGGGTGTTCTGCGGGATCATATTCGCAGCTTGGGACAATGCTTTTCTGACGGCCTGAAGGTTGCTGGATTCGGCTGGGATTGCCGTTCGTTCAATTTTGCTTTGCCGTCAAAAGCGACAGCAAGAGTTTTTTTTCATTTTCATTCAAACCCGATTGCAGGCTTTTCTGCTTGAGGGTTTCGATTTGTTGGTATTTTAACTCGTTAAGGAGTTTCTTCATGCCGATTTGGAAGTTCTCGCGGTCTTCTTCGCCTCCGCCTTCCATTTCTTCAGAATAGAGTGTCGATTGGAAGATTTGGTTCACGGTTTCTTCATAAGGAGAACCGCGCATATACTCTAAAACCTGCGCGGTAGCAGGTTCCGCGGCATGGCTTTTAATGGTTTCGGCGAGATTGGCAAGACAGGCGAAATCGCCGTCCAACGCCAAATAATCGGGCAGGTCTATATATGCAGCCCAATCCGGATTTATCAAGAGGCTGCGGATTTGCCGTTGCACCAGCGTCAGCATGACCGGTTGCTTGACGGAAATCGGAGGCAGTTTGTAGCTTTTTTGTTTGACGTGCCGCTTCGGCGCTTCCTGCCCCAGCAGTTGGGCGAGATTGTCGGGGTCGATGCCGACCAGTTCGCTCAGTCGTTGTTTCAACAAATAACCTAATGCAGGCGCGGTAATTTGTGCCAAAAGCGGCGAACTGGTTTTCACCAATTCCGCCTTACCTTCCTGCGTATTGAGATTGAGGTCGTCTGAAAGATGTTCCCAAAAATATTCCGACAAAGGCTTGCTTTGATTCAACAGCGCATCTTCAAATTGCGCTTTTCCATAGGCGCGGATGTAGCTGTCGGGGTCGTGTTCTTCGGGTAAGAACAAAAAATGCAGCGATTTGTCGTCTTTCAACTGCGGCAACGCATTTTCCAACGCGCGCCAAGCCGCTTTCTGCCCCGCGCTGTCGCCGTCGAAACAGAAATAAATACTGTCCGCCTGACGCATCAGGATTTTGACGTGTTCCGCCGTCGTCGCCGTACCCAAAGCCGCCACGCCGTAGCCCACGCCGAACTGCGCCAGCGCGACTACGTCCATATAGCCTTCGACCACCAAAATCCGCCCTGCTTCTTTAACCGCAGCACGCCCTTCATACAATCCGTAAAGGTTTTTCCCCTTATCAAACAGAGGTGTATCAGGCGAGTTCAAATATTTCGGCTTCGAGTCGTCCAACACCCTGCCGCCGAAACCGATTACCTGCCCGCGCGGATTGCGGATGGGGAACATAATCCGATGACGGAAGCGGTCATAATGCCGACCCTCGTTGTCAATCACCATACCCGTATCCACCAACGCAGTATTCGGGTACGGTTGGAACACTTGCGCCAAAGGCTGCCAGCCGTCGGGGGCGTAGCCCAAACCATAATGCGCGATGACTTCCGCGCTCAAGCCGCGCTTGTCCAAATACTCCTTCGCCGCCGGATTGAATTTCAACTGTTGCGCATAAAAATCAGCCGCCGCAGCCGTTGTTTCCTCCAGCGTCTGCTGTTTTTTCTTACGTTCGGCACGGACTTCGGGATTATCGGTCTGCCCGCGCACTTTAGGCACGACCATGCCCACGCGGTCGGCAAGAAACTGCACCGCCTCCGGAAACGACAGCCCCTGATGCTCCATCACAAAACCAATCGCCGAACCATGCGCCCCGCAACTGAAACAATGATAAAACTGCTTGATCGGACTGACCGAAAACGACGGCGTCTTTTCCTTGTGGAACGGACAACAAGCCATATAGTTCGCCCCGCCCTTCTTCAGCGGAACCTGCTCGTCGATAATATCGACAATATCGACTTTGGCCAGAAGCTCGTCAATGAAATCGGATGGAATCATAGTTCGGCGGATGCGTATGGACGGGACAAACGTTTTCAGACGACCTTTTATCTTAAAGGTCGTCTGAAAACAGGATCTCGAATCGGGTTGAAAACAAGATTCGTATTATAACGTGTATTCGGGATAAAAATAGCACTCTTACAAAACCGACTCCTTAGCTGACAGCTTATGCAACAGAAACCTTCGAGGTCGTCTGAAAATTCGTTTTCAGACGACCTCGGGAGCTTAAAACCTGTATTCTGCTTTGACGGTAAATTCGTTGCGTTTGTAGCGGTTCAGCCAGGACGAGCTTTTGTTGTCGGTGTGTTTGATACTGAAAACGGGCGTGATGCCGTGGAAGGACGGACGGTCAAATTTGATGTCCAACTGATAGGTGCGTTCGAAATCATGGCGGCGGGTTTCCAGCCAGGCATGGTAGTCCTGATAGGCTGTTTTGCGCCAGATTGCCTGAAAGGTGGCGTCGATGCCGAATTCGAAACGTTTGTTGACGCCCGCGCGCAGGCCGTGCCGGCGGTAGGAATCCACTTTTTCGCGGCTGTTTTTGCGCAGGTAGTCGTAGCCGCCGAATACCAGCCAGTCTTTCGGCAGGGCGTAGATGGCGGTGGTGAACAGAAGCGTTTGCGGGCCGTTGAAATGTTTTAATTCGCCGCGGTAGCGGTCGTATTTGTGGTCGAACTGCACGCCCAGCGAGGCTTGGTCGGAAAAGGTGCGGCTGTATGCCGTGCTGATGCCGGCGCTGCTGTCGCGCAGTTTCCCGCCCGACCATTCGTATTGCACCTGCGGGCCGATACTGAAGGAATGGTCTTTGCTCTGAAAACTGTAAGCGGGGCTGACGTTGATATTGTGTTCGCCGTATTCCTTGTTGCCGGGATAGAGCCGGCCCCATGCGTAGCCGCCCAGTTGCAGGCCGTGGTGGCCGTTGAGCGAAATGCGTCTGCTCAAGTTGGCTTCATATACCCACATCCGGTTTTTCAACGCATCGGGCGCGTAGGCGTCAAGCTGTTCGTCGCGGCAGGACAGCATTCCGGCATCGTCCAGAATCGGCTGCCCGTTCGAATCGAAACCGCAGCTTGTCTGATTGCGGACGACCGTCGCGCCCGACGACTGGTTTAAGTTGGTGTCGTAACCCGCGCCGAACGAAACCGAGCCGCTCCACGCATCGCGTTTCTTCAAAGCGTCGGCAAACACTTTGATTTTCTCATTGACGGCGGGCACTTCGGGAATATCGATGCCGTCGAACAATGCCGCTGATTCTTTGTTTTGTTTGTCTATAAACAGCAGCCGCGCCAAATCCAGGCGGCCGCGCAGAAATTCGGGATTTTTGCGATAAAGCTCGCGGTATTTCGCCAGCGCGGCCTTCAAATCGTCGCGGAACACCGCCTGATTGGCCTCGGCAAACAGCACTATATCGGGATCGTAATCATCCTGACGGCGGTAAATGTCCAACAGCCGTGCCGTTTCCTCCTCGTTTTGCGCGTTGACCGCCTTCATCAGCGACAACGCCAAATCTTCGCCGTCCTGCACTTCTCCCGCGCCGAACTCAATCGCCGTATTGTCCGCTTCATTCCTTTCCTGCTGCGCGCGGCGGAGTTCCGTTCCCTGTTTGAGCTGCATGAAGCGGTCTTCCCTGTCGTCGGCAAACGCGTGGGGCAGCAGGCTGATAAAAAAAGGAAGGAGCAAAAGGCGTTTCATAAAATTCTTTCCTGTGTGTCGGACGGCTTTGTTTTTCAGACGGCCTTTTCAAAGAAAAACTGACATTTCATCTTTACCGGGCAAGAGCATTGTTTATTTGCATGAAAGCCCCTGCCGGGTCGTCTGAAAAATGGGCTTCTCAAGCCCATCGAAACAGCACGCCTTCAAACTCACGGACCGTTCGGAAAATACCGGCTTAAACGCATTGCGAAGCCCGATATTTCCGAACGGCCCTGTACGATGTGCATTGTGTGTCGGATGATTTGTGTTTTATAGGCGGACGGAATGGGAAACGACAAAAACCGTCCGCCTTATCGCATTATGATTCATTATTTGCCGGTTTTCGTACCGCCAAAGGCAGTGTTGAGTTCACTATTTCGACCAAAATCAGCCACGCCCGCAATCGCCGCGCCTTGGTTGCCGAAGAAATGACCACGGGTCGTACCGGCCACTTTGTTTGCCGTAGCTTTACCGGAGAAGGAAGCCTGAGCCGTATTAATCGTGGCATTGTTGATGGCGACATTCAAACCCGTACGTTTCATTTCGCCGTTTAGCGTCCGTTTACCGAAATCAGCTTTCAGCGTACCGTTTAAGAGGGCTGTATTTTGCGTATGATATTGGTTGATACCCTTAACCGTATAAGTGGCAGTACCCGTAGTCGGCAGATTGGTGGTTCGGCCCGTGCCGCTGTAGAAGGCAGTGTAATTCGTACCTTTCGTACCGACAGCCGCACCGGAAGGAACGGCAGACCAGTCGCCGAAGTAAACATCCATATTACCGACTTTGGAATAAGATAAACGGCCTAAATGGGAATGGTCGGGCATTCTTGGAATATTGTCCCAAACAATACCTTTCATACGGTACAGATTCGCAACGGTAACGCCGTTTTTATCTTTACCTAAAGTACCGTGAGCAAACGTTTTGACAAAGAATTTGTTTGCCGTCGTATCAATCTTAGCAAAAGAGACCGGCTGATTGTTGGCAAGACCATTTTTATTTGTGGTTCTTGCATTTGAGTCAACCACATTAATGGCAGCCTTACCGAAATTCACGTCGTTTCGGTTAGTCTCCACTGTCGGGACAATATGTTTAACCCCTTTTACATTGTTATTTGAAGAGAGGCCTGAAGCCGGATTGGCAGCAAATGCAGAAGAAGCGGCAAACGCAACACTCAATACCGCAACGGTTTTTACGAGTTTCATAATTCACTCCAAAATAAAAATTTACAAAATCAACGAACTTTCTCAAGAAGAATCTGAATCAAACTTACAAATCCGCCCTCTTGGAAAAGTAAGGTAAGTATATTCCTATTTTTAGGAAATAGAAACATGAATTATTATCATTTCTGAAAATTTACATTTTGCTAATATCAGAATTTCGATAATTGAATCTAGAAACTATTTTAGAACTTGCCCGTAATCCCTATCCTGATGGTTCTACCCGGTGCGGGCAGATAGGAGCGGCTCATCGGGTCGAGGTAGTAGCGGTTGGTCAGATTGCTGCCTACCAGCTCGGCAGTCAGGTTTTTGCCGATTTTGTAGCGCAGGTAGGCATCCCATACCGCAACAGGCTGCCAGCGCATATCGTTATATTGGGGTTTATGATTAGTTCCCCTATATTGATTGAATATGTTGTAGTTAGGCTGCCACGCATCATTGCGGTTTTCATAGACGCGGCTGTGGTAATGAAGGCGCACGCCTGTTTCCAGTCTGTTGGCAAGAAAGCGGCTGCCCAATTCGGCATCAATCGACCAGCGTGGCTGAAGCGCGCTTGCCAGATAGCCCGAATCGCTCAAACCTCCGTGATTGCAGACGGGGCGACTCATGGTTTTGCCGGTTTCGGCAAAATATGTTGCATCGACATCTCCCGCAGTCACAGTCGACCATTGGAAGGTTTCGTCGCACATTTTGTTTTTCAGGCTGCGGAATACGTTCAGGCTACCAAAGACGCGTCCGGTATCGAAGCGGGTGGACAGCTCGGCACCACTGCGGATTTGTCTGTCGAATTGTTCGAATTCGAGATTGCTGTCCCTATCGATAACGTTTTTGGTCTTGTTATGGAAGTAGTTGATGCGGAAATCCGCTTTTTTCATTTTCGGTAACAGTCCTGTCAAATCATGAATATAGCCGACTTCCCAGTTTTTGGCGTGTTCGGGCCGCCAGCCATAGCCCATGCGGTTGAATGAGCCGGCGGCAGTAGAAAAGCCGTACGTCCCTTCAAAAATGCTGGGGTAGCGCAGGGTTTCGGTATAGCGCAAATAGGCGCGGCTGTAATCAGTAAAATTGACAGTGGCAGAAAATGCGGGCACCCAACCGCTGCCTTTCTGCTTCATTGCTCTCTGTTTTTCGGCTTCGGTCATTGGAGTCGTATATACGCTTGCATCAACGTTATAATACTTAGGCACAAACTGCGGACTGTCTGGAATAGACGGGTCATATACAGGATTAGGGACTTTAGTGTGCAAATCAGGAATGCTGCCATTGATAAGGGGATGATCCTGCATATTCAGACGGCCTTTATCGTCTTTCAACCAATAGAAATCCACCTTTTCATTAGGATTGACCCATTTTTCGCGATCATCTGTCAAAATCGGAATATTTTGCGAGTTGACTTGTAACGACAGGCTAATTTGTGCATGTTTTTTTCTTTGTTCTGCGTATTCCTCTGTCTCATATAAAACTCCATAATCAAGACTGCCATTCGCCAAGGCATCGTCAATTGCCTTGTAATCCGCGTATTCTTGCGGCGTGGCAACCCTGCCGATCGAATATTTTATCCCCCTGTTCATTTCTAACGGATAGCCGGTCTTATACGTACCGCTTTCCAAACGTTTGCTTTTATCCTGAAGCTGGAAATTGGTATATCGTCCTCCCGCCGTCAACGTCAGCCAGCGGAAGGGTTCGTAGCGGAAATTGAAGCCCAGATTGTATTCGCGCCGTTTGCCGTTGCGCGGTACGCCGAATTCGTTTAATCCGTAATTTGCCCTGATGGTGCTGTTTTCAAGTTCTTCCCGATATTTGTCGTATCCTCCCCGCTCCAGCTCGTCTGAAAAATCATTGCGCGATGTCAGTTTTTCGTTTTGAAAATCGCCCATCAAGGTCAACGACAGTTTGTCGCTCAATTTCATACGGTTGGAGAATTGAAAGCCTGTACGGTTGTTACGGGCGTAATAGGCGTTGCCTTCAATAGTGTTGAAGCGTCCGTTGGTATTGGGCGTTTCGGGTTTGGGCGGTTTTGGGGTTTCAAAGCCTGCATTCAGCAATTCTTGACGCTCTTCGGGGGTGTATTTCTGCCATCTGTCGTACTCATCCCATGCCCGTTGAAATACCAAATCTTCATAAACGGTATCGCCGGGTGAACCGCCTGCGGTATTGGTTTTAGAATTGGTGCGCGTTGTCCAAAGCGTGGCATCGAAATCTATCCAACGGCTGCCCTCGGGCTTCCACGAATAGTCGATATTGTAGGAACGCTGTTTTACCCATGCCTGCGGCCATTCGGCAATTTTGTTGAGGACGGACGCATCCCAACTGATGGGGCCGATAATACGCGAAGGCATGATTTCGCCGAACGTGGAATCGGTATGGCGCAAGCCGAATTTGAGCGTTTGGCGGTTCGGCAGACGGAAGGTGGTTTTACCTACCCATGATTTGGTTTCAAGCGAAGTATTGCTGACTTCCCCGCCCGGATGGTAGAAAAGTCCGATTTTTGAAATATCGGGTGCGCCCAGCATGTTTTCACTGCCGTAAAATTTTTCGCCCTTGGCAGCGGCTTCTTCTTGACGACGTTTTAATTCGTCTAAAGTTTCTTGTGTCCAAGGACCGATATAGCCGTAGCGTTCCGCCCCTTTTTTGCCGGAAAAATAATTGCCTTTACTGCGGTAGGCATAGGCGAGCATGGCATCAAAATTGTCCTGCTTGGTGGCAGCGGCAATGCGGTAGGCTTTATCTTCCCCAAATTTATTGCGTCCGTTGAAACGCTGGTCGATTCGGTCGGTATCGTCAAAAAACGAACGCCAAATACCGCCCGTCGCTACTGCGGGAACAGGCAAGGTTCGATAATCGACTGAATGTTCATAAGCATTCTCACGCCTCTTGATGGAATTGTTGGAAGCCTCCGCCTTCACTTCAAATCCGTATTTCTGCCCTTCGGGGACAATATCGTCGGCATCGATGGTTTTCAGGGCGACGGAGCCGCCTATGCCGCTTTTCATATCACGGCTGAACGAGGGGCCTTTTTCGATGGAAACGCTGCTGATGATGTTGGGGTCGACGTAGTTGCGGTTGTTTGCGCCCGCGTAGCCGCGCCAGACGGTAATCGCCTGCTCCGTGCCGTCGATGGTAACGGGAATCCGTCCCTGCCCCTGTACGCCGCGTATATTGGGATCCAGCGCGCCGCTGTTGCGCGCATCGCCGCTGTACACGCCGGACATACCGCTTAACAGGTCGGATACGGTGTTGCCTTTGAAGGTTTCGACTTCGTTTTTGCCTTTGTAAAGATTGACGATTTCGCGGGTATAAACCCGGTTTTTACCGATTTCGTCTTTATTGCGTGTGCCTTTGACGGTAACGGTATCGAGAATCACGGTTGGTGTATTATCGGCAGCATAAATGATGGGAGAAAAACCAATGACTGCGATGCAGGCGGCAAGTGTTTTGACTTTGGCTGGCTTCATAACGGATTCCTTGTGTGGCGGAATGTCAGACAGCGTCGTCTGAAGATTTTCAGACGACCTCGGGAAGGTTTTGCCGCAAGTCAGATTGGAATATAAATATAATGATTTTGATTATTATTTGTATGATTTTTTGAGATTTTAACAAGTTTTTAAGCGCATGCAAACATTTGCCAGATATATCCGCATTCAATAGTTAAAATGATTTAAAAACCTATTCCATTGTTTAACATAAAAATATTCCATTTTTTATATAACCCATATAGGCAAACAAGAAATTCAAAAATAAAAATTGCCTGAATATGTCTTATCAGCTGGTCAAAACACTTTCTTACCATTCAAACGAAAAATCCTAACCAAGCCCATAAGGCATTTTCAGACGACCTTTTTAGCTACCTGCTTTAGGTTCTTTTTCTCATGTGGCTCAAACTGCTCAAGCAGTTTGCGCTTTTATCCTATGAGGAGAATAATGACTTCCATCCATCATCTATACACACGAGGACAGGCATGAATTCTTTTGCATCATTGTTAAACCATCCCGATATTTCTTTTCTCCCGATTCCATACAGCATCAAAGTCGATAATCCGGCGACAGGCGAGACTTTGGCGTTTGTCCGCACAACCCGTTCAGACGACCTCAAGCTACTGATTCAAAAGGCGGAGGCCGCACAAAAATTATGGGCGGCAAAAACTGCGTTGGAGCGCGCCGATGTGTTGTGGCGTTGGTATTTTCTGATGAAGGAAAACAAAGAAGAACTGGCGCGCATCATGACGATGGAACAGGGCAAAAGCCTGACCGAGGCACGCGGCGAAATCGATTATGCGGCTTCGTTTGTGCGCTGGTTTGCCGAAGAAGCGCGGCGGATTGACGGCGATGTGCTGACAAGCGTGAAAGCGACGCAAAAACTGGTCGTGTTAAAACAGCCTGTCGGCGTTACCGCCGCGATTACGCCGTGGAACTTCCCGTCTGCGATGATTGCGCGCAAGGCCGCGCCTGCTTTGGCGGTGGGCTGCGCGATGATAGTCAAGCCCGCGTCGCTCACGCCCCTGAGCGCGTATGCGCTGGCCTTGTTGGCTTACGAAGCGGGCGTGCCGCAGGATTTACTTCCCGTTGTCAGCGGTCGCGCTTCGGAAATCAGTCATGAATTTGCCACGAACCCGACCGTGCGCAAAATCAGCTTCACCGGTTCGACCGAAGTCGGCGCGAAAATTTTTGCCGACAGCGCGGCGGACATTAAAAAACTCAGTTTGGAACTGGGCGGCAACGCGCCGTTTATCGTGTTTGACGATGCTGATTTGGACAAAGCCGTCGAAGGCGCGCTGGCCAGCAAGTTCCGCAACAGCGGCCAGACCTGCGTCTGCACCAACCGCGTGTACGCTCAATCGGGCATTTACGACGAATTTTGCCGCAAATTAAGCGAAAAAGTAGCCGCGCTCAAATTGGGCAACGGCTTGGATGAAGGCGTGAACCAAGGGCCGCTGATTGAGGAAAAAGCGGTGGAAAAAGTCGAGCAGCACATCGCCGATGCGCTCTCCAAAGGCGCGGTCTGCCTGACCGGAGGCAAACGCAGCGCATTGGGCGGAACGTTTTTCGAACCGACCGTCTTAAGCGGCGTAACGGCGCAAATGGTGGTGGCGCGCGAAGAAACCTTCGGGCCGTTGTGTCCAGTGTTCCGCTTTGACACCGAAGCCGAAGTCATCGCGGCTGCCAACGATACGGAATACGGTTTGGCAGCCTACCTCTTCACCGCCGACACTGCCCGCCAGTGGCGCGTCGGCGAAGCCTTGGAATACGGCATGGTCGGCATCAATACCGGCTTAATCAGCAATGAAGCGGCACCGTTCGGCGGCGTGAAACGCAGCGGGCTGGGACGCGAAGGCAGCAAATATGGTGCGGACGAATATTTGGAATTGAAATATTTGTGTATCGATGTGGCGGATTGAGTTTAGTCTCAGGAGGTCGTCTGAAAACGTAACTTCAGCAAGGTAATCGCCCCCCCTATCTTTGTAGTAACACTCTGAAAAAATTGGCGGAAATCAACAAATACGCGATACAAGACTAACGTGTCGTGCAACTGATAAGTTCGCCAAATATTTTGCTGGGGCAACGACACCAAACTTTAAGGCTCACTGGATAGTATGGGAAAGTCTTTTATGTAGCCCGCGAATGGGCAGGATAATTAACCAATACAACAAGTTAAAAGAAATAGTAAATTTAAAATCTGTTTACTTAGAGAAAATAAACGTGAATTGAAAATCTAACTTTCAAAAAGGTCGTCTGAAAAATTTCTAAAAGCCAGCTTTGGAGCAATTGATTTTATAATTTTGTGAAATATCAGTAAATTATGGAGATTATTTTAAGTATGATAAGGAAAGTATTTATCTTTTCGGCTGTGATAGCATTATCCGGTTGTTTTGCCGGTAAACATAAAGTTCAGGTATTACCGGATGCAGAATTAAATAAGCCATATTTCACAGAATTAAATGTAACTAAATATGCTGCTTATCCCGATAATTTCAGGGTGAAAATGGATCCTCTAAATTCAGGGTTGACTGTAAAACCCACCGATGAGTGGTATGATACGGTTCATATTTCTGGAACTCCACAGACCAAGCAGGATATTACGATTGAAATATCTTATTATGTAAGAGGTGAAGTAGGATGGTTTGAAAGTAAGGCTCAGAAGAAATTTTATCAGATAAAAGTTAAAGAATAAGTTAAGGTTATCTGAAGGTTTAGTTTAGACAGCTTTCCCCTAAGAAAGGATTGTTCATATTTCAAGAAAGCACTGTGTTATTTACATAACAGGCGTAGTTTGAATTGGACACCTAACTTTCTCAAAGGTCGTCTGAAAAATTTCCCAAAGCCAGCTTTGGAACAATCGATTTTAGAATTTTGTGAAATATCAGTAAATTATGGAGCATATTTTAATTATGATAAGGAAAGTATTTATCTTTTCGGCTGCAATAGCGTTATCCGGTTGTTTTGCCGGTAAACATAAAGTTCAGGTATTACCGGATGCAGAATTAAATAAGCCATATTTCATAGAATTTAATGTGGCCAATCAAGCTACTTATCCCGATAATTTCAGAGTAAAAATGAATCCTCTGAATTCGGGGTTGACTGTAAAGCCCATCGACGAGTGGTATGATACGGTTCATATTTCTGGAACTCCACAAACCAAACAGGATATTACGATTGAAATCTCTTATTATATAAGAGGGCCAGGAGGATTTTTGGGATTGGGAAAGAAGGATCATAAGAAATTTTATCAGATAAAAGTTAAAGAATGAGTTAAGGTTATCTGAAAGTTTAGTTTAGATAGCTTTCCCCTAAGAAAGGATTGTTCATATTTCAAGAAAACATCGCGTTGTTTACATAACAGGCGTAGGTTGAATTGGACGCCTAACTTTCTCAAAGGTCGTCTGAAAGTTTTCAGACGACCTTTTTACTAATGGCAGTCGTCCTGTTTGATTGTTCATGCAACAGAAGAAATGGAAGATGATATAGTGGATTAACTTTAAACCAGTACGACGTTGCCTCGCCTTAGCTCAAAGAGAACGATTCTCTAAGGTGCTGAAGCACCAAGTGAATCGGTTCCGTACTATCTGTACTGTCTGCGGCTTCGTCGCCTTGTCCTGATTTAAAGTTAATCCACTATATATTGAGTATAAACTCTGGAAAAACAATTTCCTGAAGCCGCGACCGGCTTCGTATCACTTGCGTTTTCTTCGGCTGACAAATTGGCATAAAAATATATTGTTAAACTTTTCGTCATCAATAAAAAAACCAACCTTTCAAAGGTCGGTTTTTTTATTTTTCGCAGAAATACGAAATGGCGATTATGAATGCGCTTCCAAATCTGCCAAAATTTGATTCAGGCTATCCCTAACCTCTTCTGCCTTTGCAGCAGGATGACCGTTTGCATCCAAAGAATCACGGCTGAAGCGGTCGACATAAGGCGCAAAGGTATCTTTCAGCTTCAAAAGCTTCACCACATCGGAACGGGTGTAACGATCGCCGCCGTAACCGACAACGATACCGTTCTCATGTTGCCACTGGGCAAATTGTGATGGGCTGATTTGCACCAGTTCGCACATTTCGTCCAGCGAGAAATAACGTTTTGCAGGAATAACGGGATTAACGTTGTTTGTCATAGTAATGCTCCACCATGCCTTTGAGTTTTTGGCTGGCATGGAAAGTGACTACGCGGCGGGCGGTAATCGGCACTTCTTCGCCGGTTTTCGGATTACGGCCGGGACGCTGCGGTTTGTCGCGCAACTGAAAATTACCGAAACCGGAAATTTTGATTTCTTCGCCGCGTGCCAAAGTGCTGCGGATTTCTTCAAAAAAGAGTTCGACGATTTCTTTGGCATCGTTTTTGGTTACATTGCTGACTTTATCTACCAAAATATCGGCCAATTCGGCTTTAGTTAATGTCATATTATTACCTTCTGTTGTAACAGGTGCAGATTATTACCAATTTCTATTTAAAATTCAAGCGAATATTTATTTTTTAGCTGCGAAGTTGCGCTCCCGCAGCAGTTGCTGCGTCAATCAGTTTTCCGATAACCGGCTCGACTGTTTCATCCGTCAGCGTGTTTTCCATATCCTGCAAAATCACTTTGACCGCCATGCTCTTCATCCCTTCAGGCAGGCCCGTACCGCGATATACGTCAAATACGCTGATTTCCTGTACCAACTTGTTTGCTGCGCCTTTCAATGCGGCCAACAAATCATCATGAGTCATGGTTTCAGGCATAACAAACGCCAAATCCCTGCGCACCGGCTGGAATTTCGATACTGCCTGATAGCGCATTTTTTCGCGTTCCAACACGGCTGCCATGTCGATTTCAAATACCAGCGGCGCTTGCGGCAAGTCGTATTTTTGCAGCCATTTCGGATGCAATTCGCCGACAAAGCCGATCACTTGGCCGTCTGAAACGATATTGGCGGCGCGGCCGGGATGCAGGGCGGGATGTTCGGTTTTGACAAACTCAACTGCTTTGTTTTCCAACAGATTTTCCACATCCGCCTTGATGTCGTAAAAATCTGCGTTGCGCGTTTTCTTGCCCCATTGTTCGGGCATTGCCGCGCCGTACCACAAGCCGCCGATGCGTTCGTTTTGCACAAACCGGTCGTCTGAACCTTTGCTGAACACGCGGGCGATTTCAAACACGCGCACGCGGTTTTGCTTGCGGTTCAGATTGTTTTGCAAAATTTCCACCAAGCCGCCGATGAGCGTGGAACGCATCACGGCATACTGCGCCGCCAGCGGGTTTTGCAGGCGGATAGGATTGGCGTTGGCGGCAAAATCGTGTTCCCACTGCTCGTCAACGAAGGCGTAGCTGACCACTTCGCGGTAGCCGCGCGCCGCCATTTCGTTATAAACGGCAAAACGCGGACGGCGGGTTTCGGGCAGCGCCAACATTTTCAGACGGCCTGACGTGTAATCGTCGGGGATATTTTCATAACCGTAAACGCGGCCGATTTCTTCAATCAAATCGGCTTCGATTTCGATGTCGAAACGGAAACTCGGCGCGGTAACGCGGAAGCCTTCCGCCGTTTTTTCAGGCTGCAGACCCAAGTGCTGCAAAATGGTTTCCACCTGTTCGGCAGGAATGTCCACGCCCAACACGGTTTTCAGACGGCCTAAACGCAATTCGACCTGTTTGTTTTCAGGTAGCCTGCCCAACGCTTCCACCATTTCGCCTGCCGCACCGCCGCAGATTTGCAAAACCAATTCGCTAGCGCGTTCGATGGCATCGGCCTGCAAACGGTAATCCACGCCGCGCTCAAAGCGGAACGACGAATCCGAACCAAAACCGTATTGGCGCGATTTTCCGGCGATGATTTCAGGCGCAAACCAAGCCGCTTCCAGCACGATATTTTGCGTGTCGTCTGAAACCGCGCTTGCCGCGCCGCCCATCAGTCCCGCCAAACTCAACGCGCCTTTTTCATCAGCGACTACCAGCGTGTTTTCAGACAGAGAGACGGTTTTCTCGTTCAGGCATTCCAGCGTTTCGCCTTCGCGCGCACGGCGGATGTGCAGGCTGCCTGAAAGTTTGTCGGCATCAAAAACATGCATCGGCTGACCAATTTCCAGCATCACATAATTGCCAATGTCCACCAGAGCGGAAATACTGCGGATACCGCTGCGCTCCAAACGCTGCTTCATCCAATCCGGCGTAGCAGCGCGCGCGTTCACGTTTTCAATCACGCGGCTGATAAAGCGACCGCAATCGGCAGGCGCATCAATCTGCACGGGCTGTTTGCGGCTGCCCGTGATTGGCGCGGCATGGATTGCAGGCTGCTTGAACGCGCAACCCGTCAGCGCGGACACTTCACGCGCAATACCTTTAATGCTCAGGCAGTCGGCACGGTTCGGCGTGATTTTCAGCGTGAACACCGTATCGTCCAAATCCAGATATTCACGGATGTTTGTACCGACGGGAGCTTCTTGCGGCAGAATGTGCAGGCCGTTCACGCCGTCATCGGGCAGACCGAGTTCATCGGTAGAACACAACATCCCATTCGACACCACGCCGCGCATCTTGGTCGGCTTGATTTTGAAATTGCCTGGCAACACCGCACCCGGCAGCGAACACGGCACTTTGATGCCCGCTTTCACATTCGGCGCACCGCACACAATCTGCACCAACTCACCTGTACCCGCATCGACTTGGGTAACGTTCAAACGGTCGGCATCAGGATGTTTTTCAACGGATTTCACTTCGGCAATCACCACGCCTGTAAACGCAGGCGCGGCAGTCTCGGCTTCTTCCACTTCCAAGCCGGACATGGTTAACAGATGTTCCAGCTTATCGGCGGAAAGTTCGGTATCGGCTTGGGTTTTCAGCCATGAGTAGGAGAATTGCATGTTATGTTCTCAATCAACTAATTAACTTTTTTATCAGACTTTGTTTTCAGACGACCTGTTTGCTTGGGAGTGCAGGCTGCTTTTTAACTTTGTTAGGGCAGTTTCTTTTAGGCAGCCTGCACAATCATTTCGCAAACTGTTTCAAAAAGTTCAAATCGTTATCAAAAAACAGCCGCAAATCGTTCACGTTATAACGCAACATGGCGAAACGGTCGAGACCGATGCCGAAAGCGAAACCGGTGTATTTTTCGGGGTCGATATTCACGTTTTTCAACACATTGGGATGCACCATGCCGCAGCCGCCGACTTCCAGCCATTTGCCGTTTTCGCCCATGATGTCGATTTCGGCGGACGGTTCGGTGAACGGGAAGAAAGACGGACGGAAACGTACTTGCAAATCATCGCGTTCAAAAAAGCGGCGGATAAAATCGGTGAACACGGCTTTCAAATCTGCGAAGGTTACGCCCTCTTCTACCCACAAACCTTCAGCTTGATGGAACATGGGCGAGTGCGTGGCATCGCTGTCCACGCGGTAAACACGGCCGGGGGCGATAATGCGGATAGGCGGCTCTTTTTTGTCGAGCATGTAGCGGATTTGAATCGGGGAAGTGTGTGTGCGTAAAACATCGCCGTTTTCAACGTAAAACGTATCCTGCATGGCGCGTGCCGGGTGGTTTGCAGGGATATTCAGTGCTTGGAAGTTGTGGAAATCGTCTTCGATTTCCGGGCCGTCTGCCACTTCAAAACCCATGCCGTGAAAGAGTTCGACCACGCGCTGCAAGGTCAGAGTTACGGGATGAAGACCGCCATTTTCCTGCGCGCGTCCGGGCAGGGTAATATCGAGTGCTTCGGCGGCAAGCTGGGCTTGAAGTTTGGCTTCGTTGAGGGCATCGCGTTTATTGTTAAAGGCCGTCTGAAACTGGTTTTTGCACTCATTGATATGCGCACCTATGGTTTTGCGCTCTTCAGGCGACATTTGACCTAAGGTTTTCAGAAGTCCGGTCAACTCGCCGGTTTTACCAAGATAACGGGCTTTGATTTGTTCTAGAGCGTTGAAGTCTTGCGCGGCCTCTACTGCGGCAATGCCTTCTGCAACGATACGGTTTACATTTTCCATAGTGGTTTTATCGTCTGTCGGTTGATGATGGGTCGTCTGAAACAATGAGGCCGCCTGTATGGTTTGGTATTGCCAAACTTTTCAGACGACCTTTTATCGTTTACGGCCAATCCGTTTGATAGAATCGGCGTATTTTAGCGCAAATCAATTCAAAAAAATAGACTTTAAAGAAAGAAAATCAATCACATAGACTTTATTCAAACAAAGAAAAAAGGAAGCCGTAGCTTCCTTTTTAAATTTTTTGAATTAAGCAGCTAAAGCAGCTTTGGCTTTCTCAACCAATTGTGCAAAAGCGGCTTTATCGAATACAGCCAGATCAGCCAATACTTTGCGGTCGATTTCGATAGAGGCGCGTTTCAGACCGTTCATAAATTTGCTGTAGGACAGACCGTTTTCACGAGCACCTGCATTAATACGGACAATCCACAATTGACGGAATTGGCGTTTGCGTTGACGACGGTCACGGTATGCGTATTGACCGGCTTTCATTACCGCTTGCTTGGCAACGCGGTATACGTTTTTACGACGACCGCGGTAGCCTTTGGCTAACGCGAAGATTTTTTGGTGACGGGCACGAGCGGTTACACCGCGTTTTACGCGTGGCATATTCTAAACTCCTTAAGCGTAGGGTAACATTTTAGCAACAGAAGCCAAATCGCGATCGTTTACCATAGAGGTACCGCGCAGTTGGCGTTTGTTTTTAGTGGTCTTTTTAGTCAAGATGTGGCGTTTGAACGCATGAGCGCGTTTTACACCGCCGTTACCCAGTACTTTGAAGCGTTTTTTCGCGCTAGACTTGGTTTTCATTTTAGGCATGGGAAAACTCCATTCGTTATTAGATAAGGCATCAGGGGGTTTTAAAACATTGGTTTCAAACACTTGAACCCAAAATGCCACGGTTTTTGCCGCCAATCAAAAGCTTACTCCGAAGCGGCAATCGGAGTAAGCTGAAAATTATAACTTTATTTTTTCTTCGGTGCAATCATCATCACCATTTGACGACCTTCCATTTTAGGGAAGGATTCGATTTGGGCCACTTCCGCCAAATCCTCTTTTACGCGCTCTAAAAGTTGCGCACCGAGTTGCTGGTGAGCCATTTCACGACCACGGAAACGAAGCGTTACTTTGACTTTATCGCCGTCAGCCAAGAAGCGGTTGATGTTGCGCATTTTGATTTGATAATCGCCTTCATCAGTACCCGGACGGAATTTGATTTCCTTAATTTGTACCTGCTTCTGGTTTTTCTTGGCTTCGTCGCGTTTCTTGGCTTGTTGGTATTTATATTTACCGTAATCCATCAGTTTGCATACGGGCGGTTTGGCAGTAGGGGAAATCTCTACCAAATCCACATCCTGCTCTTCGGCCATGGCCAAAGCTTCACGAACCGATACGACACCAAGCTGTTCGCCTGACTCACTGATTAAACGCACTTCTTTGGCAGTAATTTCGCCATTGATTCGTGCTTCGCGTTCTTGAGCGATGATGAATACTCCTATAAAAATTAATGGTTGACGAGGGCGTCTGAGATTTCTTGCTGCAGTTGTGCAATGAAATCATCCAAATCCAAAGAACCCAAGTCTTCTGCTTTGCGGCGCACGGCCACTTTGTTTTCTTGCTTCTCTTTATCACCGACAACGATTTGATAAGGGAAGCGGTATTGGCTGTTATCCCGAATTTTGTAACCGATTTTTTCGTTACGCAAATCCAGCTCTACACGGAAGCCAGCAGCCTGCAATTTGGCAGCCACTTCACGGCAGTAATCTGCTTGATTTTCGGTGATATTCATAATCACCATTTGAACCGGCGCCAACCATAGCGGGAAAGAACCTGCATGATTTTCAATCAAAATACCGATAAATCGTTCCAAAGAACCCAAAATGGCGCGATGCAACATTACCGGACGGGCGCGGTCATTGTTTTCGGTTACATATTCTGCATCCAAGCGTTCCGGCAATACAAAGTCCAGTTGCAGCGTACCACACTGCCAAGAACGTCCCAATGCATCTTTAACATGATATTCGATTTTAGGTCCGTAGAACGCACCTTCACCCGGCAACTCGTCCCATTCCACACCGCAAGCAGTTAATGCTTCGCGCAGACCTTGTTCTGCCTTATCCCACACGTCGTCTGAACCGGCACGCTTCTCAGGACGCAGTGAAAGTTTGACGGACACATCATGGAAACCGAATTGCTTGTAAATACGAACCAGCAATTCATTGAATGCTCGGGCCTCACTAACGATTTGATCTTCGGTACAGAAAATATGCGCATCATCCTGTACAAAACCGCGGACACGCATCAGTCCATGCAGTGCGCCACTCGGCTCGTTGCGATGGCAAGAACCAAATTCTGCCAAACGCATCGGCAAATCGCGGTACGAACGCAGACCGTTATTGAAAATCTGAACATGTCCCGGGCAGTTCATCGGCTTAACCGCGTATTCACGTTTTTCCGAACTGGTTACGAACATATTGTCTTTGTAGTTATCCCAGTGACCGGATTTTTCCCAAAAGGTTTTATCCATGATTTGGGGGGTTTTGACTTCTTTGTAACCGGCGGCATTCAGCTCTTTACGCATATGCTGCTCAATAGTCTGCCACAAAGCCCAACCTTTAGGATGCCAAAACACCATACCCGGCGCTTCGTCTTGCAAGTGGAACAAATCCAGTTGCTTGCCCAATTTGCGATGGTCGCGTTTTTCTGCTTCTTCGATGCGTTGAATATAGGCTTTTAATTCGTCTTTTGTCGCCCAAGCGGTGCCGTAAATACGTTGCAGCATTTCATTATTGCTGTCGCCGCGCCAGTATGCGCCTGCCAGCTTGGTCAGCTTGAAGTTTTTCAGGAAGCGGGTGTTCGGAACGTGCGGACCGCGGCACATATCAACATATTCCTGATGATGATACATACCCATTGCTTCAACTTCGGGCATATCTTCAATCAGGCGCAGTTTATATTCTTCGCCGCGATCTTGGAAAATTTTGATGGTTTCGGCGCGCGGAGTCATGATTTTGATTACATCATAATCCTGAGCAATCAATTCTTTCATACGCGCTTCGATAGCGGCAACATCCTCAGGCGTAAACGGTTTTTCCGTAGCAATATCGTAATAAAAGCCCTCTTCAATGACGGGGCCGATAACCATTTTTGCATTAGGATAGAGCTGCTTGACCGCATGACCGACAAGGTGGGCGCAAGAGTGGCGGATGATTTCAACGCCTTCTTGGTCTTTCGGGGTAATGATTTGGACGGTTGAATCTTCGGTAATCGGATCGCACGCATCGACCAATTTGCCGTTTACCTTACCCGCCACCGTCGCCTTCGCCAAACCTGCTCCGATAGACGCGGCAATCTGTGCCACGGTAACGGGCGATTCGTATTGGCGGACTGAGCCGTCCGGCAAGGTAATGTTCAACATCAAAAAAGCTCCAAAACATTAAAAAATAACGGCATAAATGCCGTTTGGGAAATTTGGTAGGCACGATTGGATTCGAACCAACGACCCCCACCATGTCAAGGTGGTGCTCTAACCAACT
>CAUSDA010000038.1:0-23444 GCA_963529965.1 uncultured Neisseria sp. | reverse complement strand
TTACGCCCGATTTGACGATGCGCTACTGTCCTATTTTGATTTTAATTGACTATATAACGAATGCAAACAAAAGCCTCTATACCTCCATTCTCCGACCAAAGCTACAACCCGTAGCGTGTGCTTCGCCCACGAATTCCAAAAACACAAAAAAGTCGTCTGAAACACAAACCTAGTTTTTCAGACGACCTCTTCACGACCTCACTCACTTCGGCAAATTTCAACGCAAACGCTGCCAATCCAATCCACAATTACCTCCAACAGCCGTCATTCCCGCGCAGGCGGGAATCCATCGGAAACCCTAAGAAACAGATATTCAAAAACAGTTGCCGAAATTCCAAAATGGATTCCCGCCTGCGCGGGAATGACGGCAGAAAAATATCCCATCGGATACGGTTATCCCAACCTACACCGACAACCCAAAATCGTCTGAAACCCACCGTAGCGTGGGCTTTGCCCACGAACCCCACAAATACAAAAAGGTCGTCTGAAACCCAACCTTCAGACGACCTTCTTTCTAATCTCATCTACTTCATCGCAGCCTTCAATGCAAACGCTGCCAGCAGTGCGCCGAAGCGGTATTTGCGCGGAATGGCGAGTCCTGCCGTTTTATACAGCAGGCTTGTCTGCGTCAACTCGTTGCCCAAATCCAGCAGCTTCATCAGCGTGTCCGACTTGCGTTCTTCCTGTTCCTTCAATTTTCGCTGTTTCAAATACGATGCCTCAATCCTCAGGCGGACGAGTTTGGCTTCCAGTTGCAGCAGTTCGCGTGCTTCATCGCGTTCCGTTTTATTCATCGTCCCCTCCTTCCTGCATATCTTGACCGCGCAGGCAGGCGATGTCTGCCCGGATGTCCTGCAAGGTTGCCGCGATTTGGTTGTTTTGGCTGCGCCAGTCTTTTGACACTTTACCGAACAAAATTGCAATGACGATCAGGCTGAGGACGGTTATCCCGAAAAATACCCATATCGCCGCGGTATCCGACAACGCGCGGTTTAGCCCGAACAATAGGCTGATGAATGCAATCAGCAGCAATATGCCCGATACGACCAGCCATATGATGATGCGGAACACGTTTTCCGCCTGCTCCGCCAAATCCAGATTCAAAATCTGCAACCGCAGCAAAAGCAAATCAATACCTTGATTCAGCAGCGTTTTCGTATGTTCGATATTTTGTCTGATACCCATATTCCGATTTCCCTGATTGCTCCGAAACGGACAATCCGAAGGCTTTGGGGTCGTCTGAAACCTTCACCGTCCCGCATAAGCAAACGCCGCCGGAACAAGACTTTGGGAAATCATGTCCGGACGGCATTCCTGTTTGACTGATTATCGGCGGTTCAGCAAGACGCCGACGACCAAGCCTGCCAGTGCGGCAAAGCCCATTGCGTAATAAGGTTTGTCGTGTACGGCTGCATCGGCTTGGCGTGCGCCGCGTTTGATGCGGTCACCCGCTTCTTCTCCAAATTCGGCAAAGCGTTTTTTGCCTTCTTTGAAACGCTCTTCTGCCAATTCTTCAAATTCGTCGTATTTTTCGCGTGCTCGGTCAGCGTGATATCTGATTCGGTCGCCAGCTTCTTCTTGAAAATCGTGTAAACGATCCTTGGCAGCTTCGAGTTTTTCCTGCAATTTGGCTTTGGCTTTTTTACCTTCTTCCGAACCGGCTTCCACGCCTTTGGTGTACAGCTCTTCGACATCGTTCATTACATCTTGAATGTCTTTCAACAAAGCTTCTTTGCGGGATTCAAAATCATGTTTTTTCATTACCTTCTCCTTGATGTCCTTACCGTTGAAATAACAGATTGTTCATCTGTTAATCGATTATAACCCCTTTACACTTCTTCTCAAGTCAATTCGGCTAAAGGTGGTTTGAAAACATGTAAAGATTGACGCGGGAGATAAAAAGGTCGTCTGAAAACTTTCAGACGACCTTTGGGCCTCTTTAAAACTTTTCCGTCATGCAAACTGCTTCTTGGCGGAAGGGTTCCGTGCAAACAGCCTACCACTTAATTTTCAAGGCAACGGAGGCATTGCGCGGCTTACCGTAGAAATTGCTACGGGAGTTGGTGTAATAGCGTTTGTTGGTCAAGTTGCCGACGTTGACCGCCAGTGCGGCGTGTTTGTTGATTTTGTAGCGTGCCATGACGTTCCATATCGAGTAGGAAGGCTGCCACAGGGCTTTGGGTTTGTCGGAAACGTAATATTGCCCGTTGGAAAGACCATGCCCCCAAGGTTTGGGCTTGGTGCCGCTGACCCAGCGCATCCCCACCCCCATCGTCAGCTTGGGCGTAAAGTCGTAGCTGGTGAAGAATTTAAAGGTTTTATCCGGTGCGGTATAGGTGCCGCCGTACTCCAGATTCATGTCGTCCCCCAAGTCGTTGGAGGAGTTGGGCGCGTCGTAAGGTTTGTCTATCTTCAGTTTGACAAAGCCTGCCTGCATCCGCCATTTCGGGGTAATCTGTCCGGCAAGGTTGATATCAAAACCCCTGCTGGTATAGCCTTTACCTGTACCGTATTCCCAATCACCTTGGAAGCACCACGGTTCGTTGCCGTTTTCCCCACCGTATTTCCATTCGTAACAGCGCGAGCCGGTAGGTTCGAGCGTGGGGTAATTTTTCTGGGTCATGGTGAAGTAAGACAGGGCAAAATTCAGCTTGTCGTTCCACAAGCCGCCTTTGATGCCGACTTCTTTGGAATTGCCGGTAATCGGCGGCAGCCATCCGCCGCCCTCGCCATAGGCCGGCCGATTCCTTAAGACATTGTTAGTTTTCAGGATGCCGGTATAGCTGGCGTAGGCATTGATGGTCGGCGTCAGTTCTACAATCACGCCGCCGTACGGGACGAATTTGCGCACTGTATCGTGATACATACTGCTTTTATTGTGATCGGGGGCGTACCCTTCGTCGGGCATTTCGACCGTATCGTCCGTTATCACGTTGTTTTTGTTTTTATAAAACGACCATTTCCCACCCCCTTTGTCCCGCCATGTCAGCCAACGCCCGCCTATCACCGCCGTCAGCCACTTGGCCGGCTTGAGTTTCAGGGCAAAATAGGGACCGTATTGTTCCGAAGCCAAATGATCACGGGAAATCAACCCGTCCGGTCCCAATTTTTTCTCCCAAGCCCGGTTGTACCCCAACATGGGATAGCTGCCGTTATTCCAGTAATCAAGCGGAATCGCCTGCCATAAATAGAAGTTACGGTCTATCGGTTCCCCCGTCATGGCCGCAATACCTGTAGGCTTTGCATCATCGACATTCAATTCGCCGCTGCTGCTGAAATTATAATCGTCCCTCGTCTGGGTATGGCGGATGCCGCCAAAACCGACAATAAACTGCTGATCCTGTTCAAAAAGTTTGAAACGGCTGTCCAGATGGATATCGAATGCCTTGTCGTCGTATTTGTCGCGTTCGCGGCCGAAATCGTAAGTTGCCGCGTTAAATTGCGGCGCGTAGCCGTTTACCCCCATATCGCCGTAACGCAAGTCGCTTTTGGTGCGGCTGCGGGTATAGGCAGTTTGCAGCTTGATATGGTCGTTGAAATGATGTTTGTATTCGGCAAACATATTGTCGCTGGTGGCTTTGTTAAACGCCCATTCCGCCCCGTTGTTGAAGCTCGGGGGAACGTCGCGGGCATCTATCCAATGTGTCGGGGAATCCCCCAACTCGAAATCATAATCCTGGGTAACTTTCGAATAACGCATCAACCCCTTGGTCGGCGCACCGGTAATGTTGCGGTGCTGACGGCTGAAGCCAAACGTAAAGCTGTCTTTGTCGGTTGGCGTCCAATCGAATACAGTGTAGAAGGCATGGGATTTGCGTTTGATTCTGTCCATAAAGCTGTCGCCGTCCTCCCATGTTCCGACGATGCGGCCGCGCAAGGTTTGGGATTTGTTCAATGCACCGCCGTAATCGAATTCGACACGTTTGTTGTTCCAAGAACCGTATTTCAGGTTCAATTCCCCCGATTTTTTCGCCATCGGGCGTTTGCGCACGAAATTGACGCTGGCCGCCGGATCGCCCACTCCGGTGCTCAGCCCGTTCGAACCGCGGATGATTTCCACCCTGTCGTAAAGATAGCTGTCCTGTGCGGCAATAAAGCGCGGCCCGCCGAGCAGGTATTTATTGGCCAGCACACCGTCAAGCTGGTAATTGTCGACGGGAAAGCCGCGCGAATAATACTGGGCTTCGCCCATGCCGGTAACGGAGTCCTGCAAGACGGTAATACCCGGCGTTTCTTCCAGCACCTGATCAAGATTCTGCAAATTCTGATCCTGCATCTGCTGCTGGGTGAAAACGGTTACACTTTGCGGGGTTTCTTTGAGTTTCAAGTCAAGCTTGGTGGCCGAGGTGCTGCCTTTGACGGTGTAGTTGCCATTACTCTGGACGGGTGTATTTCTTGCCCCCTTTACGGTAATTTCGTTCAGATTGACTTTATCGGGTACAGTTTGAGCATATGCGGATGAAAATGCAAAAGCGATGACGATACTCAAACAGTTAGGCTGCCACAGGCTGTTCATAACTGCTCCTTAATGGGAAATGAATTCAGATATGAGTAAGGTCGTCTGAAAAA
Organism: uncultured Neisseria sp.; assembly: GCA_963529965.1. GTDB lineage: Bacteria > Pseudomonadota > Gammaproteobacteria > Burkholderiales > Neisseriaceae > Neisseria. Next base: position 18,875 of record CAUSDA010000038.1, on the reverse strand, counting down.
GTAAGATAGGAAGATGTTGATATGATTGACTTGTTTTTGAGAATGATTATATATTGAATAAAAATTAAAGATAACACTGCAAAGTATAGAATATCCGACAATTTATGTAGCTTATGCGACAATCTGTACGATATAGTGGATTAACTTTAAACCACTATAATCCACTATAACGCTGGAAACAAACGCCTAACGAAATTCTCAGATTATGGCAAACCAAGTAAAAAGGTCGTCTGAAAACCTGTTTCCAAGTTTTCAGACGACCTTTCAGCTTTTCAGTCAAAACGACCACGCGTTATGCCAAACCTTTTGCTTTCAACACTTCCAGCATGGTGCTGCCCAATTCGGCAGGGCTGCGGGTGTAGGCGATACCGGCTTTTTCGAAAGCGGCGAATTTTTCTTCCGCAGTACCTTTGCCGCCGGAGATAATCGCACCGGCGTGCCCCATGCGTTTGCCTTTAGGAGCGGTCACACCTGCGATGTAGCCGACGACAGGTTTGGTTACGTTGGATTGGATGTATTCGGCTGCTTCTTCTTCCGCAGTACCGCCGATTTCACCGATCATGATGATGGCGTCGGTATCTGGGTCTTCTTGGAAGAGTTTCAGCGCGTCGATTTGGTTCATGCCCGGAATCGGGTCGCCGCCGATACCGATACAGGTTGATTGACCCAAGCCCAGTTTGGTGGTTTGTGCCACGGCTTCGTAAGTTAATGTACCGGAACGGGAAATGATACCGATGCGGCCAGGAGTATGGATGTGGCCCGGCATAATGCCGATTTTGCACTCACCCGGAGTAATCACGCCCGGGCAGTTAGGGCCGACCAAACGTGTGCCGTTGCCGTTGGTTTCCAGATAACGTTTGGCTTTGAGCATGTCCAGAGTCGGTACGCCTTCGGTAATCACAACCACCAAGCCTACGCCGGAATCAACGGCTTCAACGATAGAATCCAAAACAAACGGAGCGGGAACGTAAATTACGGATGCGTCGGCGCCGGTTTCTCTGACGGCTTCTTTCATGGTGTTGAACACGGGCAGGTTCAGGTGGGTTTGACCGCCTTTGCCCGGGGTAACGCCGCCGACGACTTTAGTGCCGTAAGCCAGAGCTTGTTCGGAGTGGAAAGTACCGTTTTTACCGGTGAAACCTTGAACCAATACTTTGGTGTCTTTATTAATCAATACGCTCATTCTTTTCTCCTTAGGCGTTTACGGCTGCGACAATTTTTTCGGCTGCGTCATTCAGGCCGTCGGCGGAAGTCAGTTTCAGACCTGATTCGTTCAGGATTTTCGCGCCGAGTTCGGCGTTGTTGCCTTCCAGACGGACAACAACAGGCACGTCAACGTTGATTTCTTTAACGGCTGCCACGATGGCTTCCGCAATCATGTCGCAACGGACGATACCGCCGAAGATGTTGATCAATACGCCTTTGACGGATTTGTCTTCGAGAATCAGTTTGAACGCTTCAACTACGCGCTCTTTGGTTGCGCCGCCGCCTACGTCCAAAAAGTTGGCAGGTTGGCCGCCTTTGAGTTTGATGATGTCCATAGTCGCCATCGCCAAACCTGCGCCGTTAACCATACAGCCAATGTTGCCTTCCAAAGCAACATAGTTCAGGTCGAATTCAGAAGCTTTCAGCTCACGTTCGTTTTCTTGGGATTTGTCGCGCAATTCGGCGATTTTCGGCAGGCGGTAGAGCGCGTTGCTGTCGATACCGATTTTGCCGTCCACGCAGGCGAGCGCGCCGTTTTCGCGAACTGCCAGCGGGTTCACTTCAAACAAGGCGAAGTCATTTTCGACAAACGCTTTGTACGCGCCGGTCATCAGTTTGACGAACTCGTTGATTTGTTTGTCTTTCAAGCCCAGTTGGAACGCCACATCGCGCGCTTGGCAAGGTTGCAGACCAACCAGCGGGTCGACGGTTACTTTGAAGATTTTTTCAGGAGTTTCGGCGGCAACTTTTTCGATTTCCACACCGCCTTCGGTCGAAGCCATGAATGTGATGCGACGGGTAGAACGGTCGACCACTGCGCCCAAATACAGCTCGGTTTGCACAGGATACATGTCTTCGCAAACCAAAACGCTGTTGACCGGCTGACCGTTGGCATCAGTTTGATAAGTAACCAGATTGGTGCCAATCAGGCTTTCTGCCACTTCTTTGGCTTCTTCACGGCTTTTGACAACTTTTACGCCGCCCGCTTTACCGCGTCCGCCTGCGTGAACTTGCGCTTTGACGACGGCAAATTTGCCGCCCAGTTTGTCGTAAGCGGCTGCGGCTTCTTCGCCGTTGTGCGCCAAAATACCGCCTTGCACGGGCAAGCCGTAGCTTGCCAGCAGTTCTTTAGCCTGATACTCGTGTAGATTCATGGATTTCTCCTTTAGATTAGTGGAATGCCCTGAGATTGCCTCTGAATGGCAACCCCGTGCGTTTCAGACGACCTTTCGGCGGTCGGAAAATCGTCGTTTCACTTGCTGAACGGCAACCACATCCGCGCGAGCAGATACATGATTGCGCCGCCTCCCCCGAGGATAAAAAAGACGATGCCTTTTTTACGCGAATTCGGGCAGAGCAGGTAAACGGCAAGGCTGAAACTGATAAACAACAATGCCACGCGCCAAACCAATTCTTTGTCTTTGAAACGGTTGAGCGTATAAGTTTCGGTCATCATCACATACATCTGCCACAACGCGGCCATACACATGCTGATGATACCCATCGGTATAAACAGGATACCGATTACTTCTTTATTCATAATTAAATGCTGTCTGTGAATGTGTCGCCGATTATATAGTAGATTCAGCTTAAATCATCATTCTGATACGAGAACGGCGGCAACTGATATGCCCTACTTTCTCTCTATACCCATCAGAACTTTACTTGCGAACATTCATCTTTCCGAAAAGGTCGTCTGAAAAAATTTCAGACGACCTTTTATGCTTTACTTGTCCTGATTAGCCGTGCAAAGCGCGTTTGTCGGCCGCCAGCGCGGCTTCGTGAACCACTTCGGACAAAGTCGGATGGGCATGGATGATGCGGGCGATATCTTCGCTGCTGGCAAAGAATTCGAGCGCAGTCACGCCTTCGGTAACCAATTCGCTGACAACAGGGCCGATCATGTGTACGCCCAAGATGCGGTCGGTTTTGGCATCTGCCAACACTTTGACCGTACCTTTTGCCTTGCCCATCGCCAACGCGCGGCCGTTTGCACCGAAGCCAGAAGTACCTTTTTTGTATTCCACGCCTTCGGCTTTGAGCTGCTCTTCGGTTTTGCCGACCCAAGCGATTTCGGGGTCGGTGTAAATCACGAACGGTACGTTGTTGAAATCAATATGCGGTTTCTGACCGGCGATGCGCTCGGCAACCGCCACGCCTTCGTCGCTGGCTTTGTGCGCCAACATCGGACCGCGAACCACGTCGCCTATTGCCCAAACATTAGGCAGGTTGGTGCGGCATTCGCCGTCCACTTTGATAAAGCCGCGCTCGTCTTTTTCCAAGCCGACGGCTTCTGCGTTCAGACCTTTGGTGTTCGGAATACGACCGATGGCGACGATGAGTTTGTCGAATACTTCGGTTTTAGCTTCGCCTGCGGCAGTTTGGTAGGCAACGGACACGCCTTTGCCTTCAGATTTGATGTCACCGATTTTCACGCCCAGCTCGATGTTCAAGCCCTGCTCTTTGGTGAAATATTTGAAGGCTTCTTTGGCGATTTGCTGGTCGGCGGCGGCAAGGAAGGTCGGCATGGCTTCGAGGATGGTAACTTGCGAACCGACGCGGTTCCACACAGAACCCATTTCCAAACCGATCACGCCCGAACCGATGACGCCGAGTTTGGCAGGCACTTCTGTCAGGTTCAATGCGCCTTCGTTGTCCAAAACGTTTACATTGTCGATGGCTACCTGCGGCAGCGGACGCGGCACGGAACCGGTCGCTACGATGACGTGTTTGGCTTCGATAACGGTTTTTTCGCCTTTGTTATCGACTTCGATTTGGTAGGCATCGCCGTTTTTGCCGGCAAAGGAAGCAGTACCGAACAGGCTGGTTACTTTGTTTTTTTGGAACAGGAATTTCACGCCGCCGGTGAGCTTGGTTACGATGGCGTCTTTGCGCGCAATCATTTTCGCCGCGTCGAATTTGATGTCGCCGACGCTGATGCCGTGTTCGGCAAAATCATGCTGCGCAGTGTGGAAATGTTCGCTGGATTGCAACAGGGCTTTGGAAGGAATGCAGCCGACGTTCAGGCAGGTGCCGCCCAGCGCGGGCGCGTCGCCTGCTTTGTTGACGCCCGCATCGACACAGGCGGTTTTAAAACCCAGTTGGGCGGCGCGGATGGCGGCAACGTATCCGCCGGGACCTGCGCCGATGACTACTACATCGTATTGAGACATGTGAAAAATCCTTTGTTTGACATTTTTGCCGCAGGAAAACCCTCGGCAAAAGTTCATCCACTATATTTTGCATAAGAGGTCGTCTGAAAGCGCGGCTTCAACGCAGTTAAAACTCATTCTGCTCTTTTCAGAATGCTAAGCCTGCCTGCAGGCACGACCTTTGAAACTTCAGCCCGATTGGTTCGGACACATCAGCGGCGGCAGGAATGCGGGCTGTATTCCCTGACTTCCTGTCCGGTGAAATTGTTGTAAACGCGGACGGTAGCGTGCGGATAGCGTTTGCACAAAACACTGCGGGCAACGGGAATGCCTGCTTTGTTGCTGTCCATTTCAAAACGCTTGTTCAACATTCTGCCGCGCGCATCATAAGCGTTGACGGAATATTCCTTGCCTTCGAATGCGGCACACGCGCCAAGCAGGGAAACGACAGCCAAAAGCGGAAACAGGGAAATGGGTTTCATGGATATGCTCCTATGGATTTTCATACCGTTTGCTTCTGCACGGAAAATGGCAGCAACAAACTTCCTTCCTTAGATTTCAAACATCCCGCCGTTTTCAGACGACCTTTTTTCGTTTCGAGGTCGTCTGAAAATCAGTAAGCAGCCCGATTTCAAACTGCTTTGTTTTAATCCGCTTTATATCCCTTTGGAGGCGTTTACAAATCCAACAATAGGCGTGCCGGATCTTCCAGCGCGTCTTTGATGGCAACCAAAGTCAACACGGCTTCGCGGCCGTCGATGATGCGGTGGTCGTAAGAGAGCGCCAGATACATCATCGGACGTACGACGACTTGGCCGTTTTCCACGACTGCGCGCTCTTTGGTCGCATGCATACCCAAAATGGCGGATTGCGGCGGGTTGATAATCGGGGTGGACATCATGGAGCCGAACGTACCGCCGTTGGTAATACTAAACGTACCGCCGGTCAAATCTTCCAGCGCGATTTTGCCGTCTTTGGCTTTTTTGGCGTAATCGACGATGGCTTGTTCGATGTCGGCAATGCTCATTTGGTCGGCATCACGCAGAATCGGAACGACCAAACCGCGCGGGCTGCCGATGGCGATACCGATGTCGAAGTAACCGTGATAAACGATGTCGCTGCCGTCAACGGAGGCATTGACCACCGGATATTTTTTCAGCGCAGCAACGGCTGCTTTGACGAAGAAAGACATGAAGCCGAGTTTGACGCCGTGTTCTTTCTCGAATTTTTCTTTGTATTTCGCACGCAAGTCCATGATGGGTTTCATGTTGACTTCGTTGAACGTGGTCAGAATCGCGTTTTCTTGTTGCGAAGCCAAGAGACGCTCGGCAACGCGGGCACGCAGACGACTCATCGGAACGCGTTGCTCCGGACGTACGCCCGCCGGAACAGGTGCAGGTGCAGACGCGGCAGCGGGTGCAGCGGCAGGTTTGGCGGCGGCGTTTTGCACGTCTTCTTTCAAGACGCGACCGTCGCGACCGGAACCTTGCAACGCGTTCACATCCACGCCGGTTTCGGCTGCCAGTTTGGCGGCGGCAGGCATGGCGGCATTGGTTTGCGCAGCGGCGGGAGCGGCTTCAGGCGCAGGCGCGGCGGCTGGGGCTTCAGCAGAAGCGGAAGCGATAGCAGCGGTGTCGATGCGTGCCAACACTTGCTCGGCGGCAACGGTTTCGCCGTTTTGGGCAATGATTTCAACCAATACGCCGGCTTGTGGGGAAGGTACTTCCAAAACCACTTTGTCGGTTTCGATGTCAATCAGGATTTCGTCGCGCGCTACGGCTTCGCCGACTTTTTTCTTCCATTCCAAGAGCGTGCCTTCGGATACGCTTTCGGACAGCATGGGTACTTTTACGTCAATAATCATTTTGTGTCTCCGGATGGTCGTTGGTTTTCAGACGACCTGTTGTGTGTTATCTCTTTTGTTTGGCGGGCGTTCCGTCTGAAGTATTTCATTCGGAACGCCGCACCGTATTGCGTTACAGCGTCATTGCGTCTTCAACCAGTTGTTTCAGCTGGGCGACGTGTTTGCTCATATAGCCGACGGCTGGCGATGCGCTGCTCGGACGGCCGGCATAAGACAGTTTTTGGCTTTCGCCGATAACGTCTTCCAAGCGGTGGCGGATTTGGTAGAACGCGCCTTGGTTTTTCGGCTCTTCTTGCGCCCAAACCACGGATTTCGCGTTCGGATATTTCGCCAGCTCTGCACGCACCTCGTCGTATGGGAACGGATAAAGCTGCTCGACGCGGACGATGGCGACATCGTTTTCCAGTTTGCGCTCGGCACGGCCTGCTTCCAAATCGTAGTAAACCTGTCCGGCGCAAAGAATCACGCGTTTCACGCTTTCATTATTGCCACGCTCGGCGGTATCGCCGATAACGGGACGGAAGCGCGAACCTTCGGTAAAGTTTTCCAGCGGACTCATCGCGCCTTTGAAGCGCAACAGGCGTTTGGACATGAAAATCACCAGCGGTTTGCGGTATGAACCCAAGACTTGGCGTTGCAGCAGGTGGAACATTTGCGACGCTTCAGACGGCATGATGATTTGCATATTGTGTTCGGAGCAGAGTTGCAACCAGCGTTCCACGCGACCTGAGGAGTGTTCCGGACCCTGACCGTCGTAGCCGTGCGGCAGGATGGTGGTCAGACCGCAGAGACGTCCCCACTTGGTTTCGCCGGAAGACAGGAATTGGTCGATGGTGACTTGCGCGCCGTTGGCAAAGTCGCCGAACTGCGCTTCCCAAATGGTCAGTTTGTCGGGTGCGGAGCAGGCAAAACCGTATTCGAACGCCATGACTGCTTCTTCGTTCAAGATGGAGTCGATAACGAGGAATTCGCCTGCGCCTTCGCCCATATTGCGCAGCGGCACATAAGTACCATCATCCCATTTTTCGCGTTTTTGGTCGTGCAATACGGCATGGCGGTGCGAGAACGTACCGCGTCCGGAGTCTTCGCCGGAAATGCGCACGCCGTGTCCTTTGGTGACCAGGCTGGCGTATGCGAGGGTTTCCGCCATACCCCAGTCAATCGGCTGACTGCCCGCAGCCATACCTTTACGCGCTTCGAGCACGCGTTTGGCAGTCGGATGCAGTGCAAAGCCTTCGGGAACGGCGGTAAATTTCTCGGCAAGACGCTCGATGTCGGCAGCAGGCAGGCCGGTTTCCACGTCTTCGCGCCAGTCTTTGCCTTGGTATTTGCTCCAGTCGATTTGCGTGCGTTGGAAATTGCTCAACGTCGTTTGCTCAACGTGTTCGCCTTTATCCAAAGCATCGCGGTAGGCTTGGATATAGCCGTCGGCTTCCGCCTGCGTTACCACGCCTTCTGCAATCAGTTGTTCGGTGTACAAAGCACGCGCACCGGGGTGTTGCGATACTTTTTTGTACATCATCGGCTGGGTCAGGGTCGGATCGTCGCCCTCGTTGTGACCCCATTTGCGGTAGCAGACGACATCGATCACGATATCTTTGTTGAATTTCTTACGGTAGTCCAAAGCGGCTTGGATGGCGAAGCAAACGCGTTCCGGATCGTCGCCGTTGACGTGGATGACCGGAGCGGAAACCATTTTCGCCACGTCGGTACAATGCACGGTCGAACGGGTGTCGCGGGTATCGGAAGTAGTGAAGCCGATTTGGTTGTTGATGACAATGTGAACCGTACCGCCGGTGGTGTAGCCGCGCGTTTTGGATAGGTTGAACGTTGCTTGGTTGACGCCCAAGCCGACAAATGCAGAGTCGCCATGAATCAATACGGGCAATACTTTGTCGCGGCCGTTTTCGCCCAAACGTTTTTGTTTGGCGCGTGCAGAACCTTCAACGACAGGATTGACGATTTCCAAATGCGACGGATTGAACGCCAAAGAAACGTGCATCGGACCGTTCGGCGTAGCGATGTCGGAGCTGAAACCCATGTGGTATTTGACGTCACCGCTGGGCAGCTTGATTTCGGCACGGCCTTCAAATTCGGCAAACAAATCGCCCGGTTTCTTGCCCAAAATGTTGACCAAGACATTCAGACGACCTCGGTGTGCCATACCGATGATGACTTCTTCGACGCCGTCTTTACCTGCGTTTTGAATCAGGTAATTCAGACCGGCAATCACGCTCTCGCCGCCTTCTACGCCGAAGCGTTTCTGACCGACATATTTGGTATGCAGATAACGCTCCAAAGTCTCGGCAGCGGTCATTTCTTTCAGGATGCGGCGTTTCTGTTCGGCACTGTAGCTCGGGGTGGACAGTACATCCTCGAAATAATTGCGCAACCAGCGGCGTTCTTCGGTATTGGGAATGTAGATGTATTCCAATGCGAGGTGGCCGCAGTAGGTTTGCTTGAGGTTGCTGATGATTTGGGACAGAGGCAGTTTGCTTTGGCCGGAAAAATCGCCCTCGCCCATATTGAACTGAACCGCCATATCGGCATCATTCAGTCCGTGGAATTTGGGATCGAGGGCTTCAATGTTGCGTGGCGGTATACGTTTGAGCGGGTCAAGCTGAGCAGCACCCACACCTTGAATACGGTAAGCAGAAATCAACCGCAGTACGCCGACCTGTTTCTTCATCATGGCTTCGTCCATACCGCCGGCAATAGCCGCTGTCGATTTGGTTTTTGCCAAATTGGCGAAGGATTCACGGATCGGCGCATGGGCGATATCAACATCCGCTGCACCGGGCTGCTTGCTTAAGTCGGTGAAATACTGCTTCCATTTTTCATCGACCGAATTGGGGTTTTCCAGGAAATTCTCATACAACTCCTCGATGTAGGGAGCATTTGAACCGAACAGATAAGAAAAATTGAGTTTTTCATCCATCATGACGCGAGCTCTTTTCTTTAAAATATAAACAAAGGGTAGAATTCCATGTGTTTCAACGGAATCCATGCCGTTTGAAATGACACTTCATTCTACCCTATTTCCAGCCAAATTACTTGTATCTGTTTCGTTTGCTGCAGACAAACTTATTTAAAAAAACTATTCGGCTTTCTCAAATGAAGTTCCGACAACATATTAACATACCGATTTTCAGCGTTTATCCGCTGGCACATAATCGCGGCGTTCCGAACCGGTATAAAGTTGGCGCGGACGGCCGATTTTCAGCGAAGGATCACCGATCATTTCATGCCAGTGCGAAATCCAGCCCACGCTGCGCGACAGGGCGAAGATGACGGTAAACATTTCGGTCGGAATGCCCAGCGCGGACAGAACAATACCAGAGTAGAAGTCTACGTTGGGGTACAGCTTGCGCTCCACGAAGAACGGGTCTTTCAGGGCAATTTGTTCCAATTCCATTGCCAGCTTGAATTTCGGACTGTCTTCCAAGCCCAATTCTTTCAGCACTTCATAACAGGTCTCGCGCATAATGCTGGCACGCGGATCCATATTGCGGTACACGCGGTGTCCGAAGCCCATCAGGCGGTATTTACGCTGTTTCACACCTTCCATATATTCGGCAACACGGGACACATCGCCGATTTCGTCCAACATTTTCAAAACGGCTTCGTTCGCACCGCCGTGGGACGCACCCCACAGACAGGCAATACCGGCAGCGATACAGGCAAACGGGTTCGCGCCTGAAGAACCTGCCAGACGGACGGTCGAAGTCGATGCGTTTTGCTCGTGGTCGGCATGAAGGATAAAGATGCGGTCGAGCGCGCGTGCCAATACAGGATTGGGTTTGTAGTCTTCACATGGTGTGGCGAACATCATGTGCATGAAGTTTTCGGAATAAGAGAGGTTGTTTCTCGGATAATTGAACGGCAGACCGTTGGAATAGCGGTAGCACATTGCTGCAATCGTCGGAATTTTGGAAATCAGGCGGTAAATTGCGATTTTGCGGTGTTCGGGGTTTGTAATGTCCAGACTGTCTTGATAGAACGCAGACAATGCACCAACCACGCCGACCATCATCGCCATCGGATGCGCATCGCGACGGAAGCCGCGGAAGAACCAAGTCAGCTGTTCATGCACCATCGTATGACGGCGGACGGTATTGTCAAATTCTGCCTTTTGCTCAGGCGTCGGCAGTTCGCCGTAAATCAGCAGGTAGCAGACTTCCAAATAATCGGATTTTTCGGCGAGTTGCTCGATGGGATAACCACGGTAATACAGCAGACCTTTGTCGCCGTCGATATAAGTGATTTTGGATTCGCAGCTTGCTGTTGAAACGAATCCGGGGTCGAATGAGAATAAGCCTGTGTTTTTCGTCAGTGCGCGGATATCGACCACGTCATGACCAATGCTCGCTTCCAATACGGGCAGTTCTAAATCCTCTTGATTGGGTACGTTGAGTTTAATTGATTTGGACATATTTATCGCTCCTTTGTAGGTTGGGGCTTTCGTTGCTGCCTATGCAGCACGGTCTTTATTTTCAGACGACCTCCGTATCCTAGAAATCCGCCGAAAGGCAGGCGGATTTCCAATACGTCAAGCTCGTCTGATTTTTTCAAGCATGGGGATAAGGTGTTCCTTGTCTGTCGCCGAATGTCCGTTGATCAGGGCAAGAAGCTCCTGATCTTGAAACTCAAGGATTTCGGAAAACTCGGACAGCTCTTTATCGCTCAAATGCTCGAATTCTTTTTCCATAAACCTGCCGAAAATCAAATCTAACTCCAATAATCCCCGGCGGGTTTGAAAACGGATTTTCCGTTTGGCAATATCGTCAAAAACCATCATTTCTTAAACGGCTCGTTTCAACATAATTTCTTTAATCTTACCGATGGCACGGGTCGGATTCAAGTGTTTAGGACATACGTCCACGCAGTTCATGATGGTATGGCAGCGGAACAGGCGATACGGGTCGTTCAAATTGTCCAAACGCTCGTTGGTAATGGTATCGCGGCTGTCTGCGATGAAGCGGTAGGCGTTCAGCAAACCGGACGGACCGACGAATTTGTCGGGATTCCACCAGAATGACGGACAGGCAGTCGAGCAGCAGGCACACAAAATACATTCGTACAAGCCGTCCAACTCTTTACGCTCTTCTTGAGTTTGCAGGCGCTCTTTGTCGGCATCGATCGGATTATCGTTGACGACATAAGGTTTGATGGAATGGTATTGTTTGAAGAACTGAGTCATATCCACAATCAGGTCGCGAATGACGGGCAGACCGGGCAGCGGGCGGATTTTGACCGGCTGTTTCAGGCTGCGTAAATCGGTCAGACACGCCAAGCCGTTTTTGCCGTTGATGTTCATACCGTCTGAACCGCAAATACCTTCGCGGCAAGAACGGCGGAAAGACAGGGTATCGTCTTGCGCTTTCAGGCGCACCAGTGCGTCCAAAAGTTTCACGTCGGTAGGTTCCAGTTCCAACTCGTAACGTTGCATATATGGTTTGGCATCAACGTCCGGATTGTAACGGTAAATTTCAAAACTCATTTTTTCCATGAGAAGTGTTCCTTTTCTCATAAACCGCCTGATGGTTTTATGTTATGGGTTCAGGCTGTTCAGTGTGGTGGTGTATTTGATTTTCAGACGACCCCTTGTGATACGGAGGTCGTCTGAAAACGCATCAGTAAACGCGCTTAGCCGGTTTGATGTATTCCACGCTCAAAGGCTTGGTGTGTACCGGTTTGTAGGACAAGGTATTGGTATCTGAATGATACAGCGTGTGTTTCATCCAGTTTTCGTCATCGCGCTCAGGATGGTCGTCTGAAGCGTGTGCGCCGCGCGATTCTTTACGCGCTTCGGCAGACACCAAAGTCGCTTTCGCTACTTCAATCAGATTATCCAATTCCAAAGCTTCGATACGCGCGGTATTCCACACTTTGCTCTTGTCTTTGATTTCAGTACGCTTCACACGCTCGGCAATCGCCATGACTTCTTGAACGCCTTTGCTGAGAATCTCATCGGTACGGAACACGCCGGCATGCAGTTGGACGGAGCGTTGCAGTTCGCGACGCAATGCATCAACGTTTTCGCCACCGGTTTGGTTATCCAAGCGTTCGATACGTTGGCGGGTCAGCTTGCCCGCATCAGCAGGCAGCGGTTTCCAATCGCTTTGCTCTTTGATGAATTTAATCATACTGTCGCCGGCAGCTTTACCGAACACCACCAAGTCAAGCAGGGAGTTGGTACCCAAACGGTTCGCACCGTGTACGGAAGCACAAGCACACTCGCCCGCTGCGTACAGACCTTTCACCGGCACTTCATATTCGTCGCCTTGCGGCACAACGACTTCGCCGTGGTAGTTGGTCGGAATACCGCCCATCATGTAGTGGGTAGTCGGCACAACGGGAATCGGGTCTTTAATCGGGTCGATACCGGCAAACTGAATGGAAATCTCGCGGATACCCGGCAGTTTTTCCATAATTTTTTCGGCACCGATATGGTCGATTTTCAACAATACATGGTCTTTGTTTTTGCCGCAGCCGCGACCTTGGTAGATTTCCATCGCCATCGCACGGGAAACCACGTCACGCGAAGCCAAGTCTTTTACGGTCGGCGCATAGCGTTCCATAAAACGCTCGCCGTCGGCATTCAACAGAATACCGCCCTCACCGCGTACACCTTCGGTAATCAACACGCCTGCACCTGCCACGCCGGTCGGGTGGAATTGCCAGAATTCCATATCTTCCAACGGAATGCCTGCACGGGCGCAAATGCCCAAACCGTCGCCGGTATTCATATAGGCATTGGTGGAAGACGCATAAATACGACCGCCGCCGCCGGTAGCAAACATCACGGCTTTAGCGTGGAAAATATAAACTTCGCCGGTTTCCATTTCCATGGCGGTAACACCGACGACATCACCATTCTCATCACGAATCAAATCTTGCGCTGTCCATTCCACAAAGAATTGCGTATTGGCACGGACGTTTTGTTGATACAGGGTATGCAGCATCGCATGACCGGTACGGTCGGCAACCGCGCAGGCACGTTCTACTGCACGTTTACCGTGTTCGGCAGTATGACCGCCAAAAGGACGCTGATAAATTTTGCCGCTTTCCACGCGGTCAAAAGGCATACCCATGTGTTCCAACTCAATCACCGCTTCAGGCGCGGCGCGACACATAAACTCAATCGCGTCTTGATCGCCCAGCCAGTCGGAACCTTTCACGGTATCGTACATATGCCAGTCCCAACGGTCCTCCTGCACATTGCCCAAAGAGGCGGAAATACCGCCCTGCGCCGCTACGGTATGCGAACGGGTCGGGAACACTTTAGACAAAACGGCACAATTCAGACCGGACTTGGATAATTGGAGGGCTGCGCGTAAACCTGCACCACCACCGCCGACAATCACGGCATCAAACTTGCGAACAGGAAAACCCATACTTACCCCCAAATTACTTTAACTGAATACACCAAGCAGCCGACCAACCAAACGATGGTGGCAACCTGCAAAAACAAACGCACGCCGAAGGGTTTGATATAGTCCATCCACAAATCGCGGATACCCACCCAAGCGTGCAAAAATACAGCGATAAAGCTGACTTGAGTGAACACTTTCACCCAAACTTGATCGAAAAATGCCTGCCATGCCGAATATTCTTTAGGCAGGGTAAACAGAATCACTAAAAGTGCAACGGTATAGATCAACATGATAACCGCAGTCGCACGCTGCATCGCCCAATCGCGCAAACCGTAATGCGCACCGGTCAATTTACGCTCTACCATAACAACGCTCCCAAAACGACGGTCAACACCAGCGCGGCAGCAAACACCAATTTGGCGGTATTGCGCGCAGTATTCAGCTCAAGGCCTTTGTGTGCATCTAAAAATAAAAAACGGATACCGGCGAGAAAATGGTGCAGATAAGCCCATAACACGCCGATTAAAATCAACTTGACCAAAGGATTGGAAACGATGGCACGGTAAGTTTCAAACGCCGACTCGCGGCTCAACGTACCGGACAGGAGATACAGCAAAACGGGAAGCATTATAAATAACCCTACCCCGCTGATGCGGTGCAAGATGGAGACAATTCCCGGTATAGGCAACCGTATATTGGGAATCTCCAAAAAGACAGGACGCGGTTTGACGGACATAGCCAGTTCCTCTGTATTTTTTTATCAGCTCAAAACCAATAACTCAAATTACATCGAGTTACATAAACTATAATTTACCTGTTTTATCCGATTTTGAACAGTCTAATTTATAAACAATCTAATAAATTTTACCAAAAAACATCATAAACTGTACCAATAACAAAACACTATCCATTAATAATTGAACCAATACCGCTTTAACCGCTGTTCAGTAACCTCCATATGGCTTTCATGCCCTGCAATACCATCTTAATATCTTCATTTTTATAATATATAAATAGAAATAAATATTATTTTTATAATCCAATAACCACAAAATTCGAATATAAATCGAACTGCAAAAACATTACATTCAACGCCCGCAATCGGTATGTTTCAGACGACCTCTTCAGCACCTATCACAAAACTGCACTATACTGACATTTCTTTGCCTTACTCCGTTTTATACTTTGCCCGCATTACGGCAAACCCTTCCCACTCAATTACTGTGAGGCTTGTTATGAAACATTCCGAAGAAAAACAATACACCCAGTCTTCCGATCCGGAAAACTTTATCCCCAAATTCAGAAGGCGCAATTTGGATAAAACGGGTTTTCTCAATAAACTCGCCCGTTTTGCAGGTCGGTTGGGCGAACCCATCGTACGCCAGTTGTATGCGCTGTATTACCTTTGGGACTCCCCTCACACACCCAGACGCGCCAAGATGATTATCGTCGGCGCATTAGTTTACTTCCTCAGCCCTATCGACAGCATTCCCGATTTGCTGGGTCCTTTGGGATTCAGCGACGACATTGCCGTCATTACTTTGGTGTACAGCCAGATGAAAACTTACCTGACGGAAGACATCAAAGAGCGGGCAAGACTGGCAACCGAGAAGCTGCTGCGTAAAACATCATAAATATCGGTATCCAAAACAAAAGGTCGTCTGAAATTTTTCAGACGACCTTTTGTTTGAAATGAGGAACTTATTTCAACGGAGTCATGTTCATGACTTCCATCAGGAAGTTGGTAAATGCCGGGTTAGAAGGTTTGTTACCCATATTTTTCCAGCGTTGCTGCCATCCGCGCAGGGCGTTTTGGATATACAGCTTGGATTGTTCGGTATTGATTTCGCCTCGTTGGCTGTCAACGGCAGAACGCAGATAAACCTCATATACGCTGTCATCCACGACATTACGGCCGACAAGTTGAATGCGGAACTTGTTCAGATATTGGGCAGCTTGAACCTTGGTCATTTTTCCTTGGCTGACCTGATAGCTCAAACGCGTTGCCTCATCGCGGATTTTTGAAACATCACTCCAATGCGAAGAAGCCAAACTGAACGCCGCAGATTTTTCACCCTTAGTCGTTTTAACATTAGGCTTAACATTAGTCGGACGGACAGGCACTTCTTGCAAGCTTGGGACATAAATGGTCTCACAACCGGCAAGTGCCGCCAACGCAAATAAGATGGGGATATATTTTTTCATGTCTACCATTATAATCAGGATTATCCAGATAACCAAATTCTATATCAATCTGACTTTTTCTGTTGACTGAATTACAACAACTTTCGCCTTACATTCCAATCTTTACACGATATGGTGGTTTAAATCCATTTTTACGCCACATCATGCCGCAAGACCGCAAAAAAGACCGCCGAAGCGGTCTTTTTTATCACTTATCTTCTCCCAACTCTATTATGCCAAATCGGCAAACAGAGGCGTAGAAAGATAGCGTTCGCCATAAGAAGGCAGCAGCACGACAATCAGTTTGCCTTCGTTTTCAGGCTGTTTGGCAAGCTGCAGCGCGCTCCATACTGCCGCACCGGAAGAAATACCGACCAAAATACCTTCTTTTTCCGCCATCGCGCGGGCGGTTTCAAACGCCGCTTCGTTCGGAACTTGGGAAACGCTGTCATATACCTTGGTATTCAACACGGTAGGGATAAAGCCGGCGCCAATACCTTGAATCGGGTGCGGACCTTTTTCACCACCGCTCAACACCGGAGAAGCTTCAGGCTCGACAGCAACGACTTTGACTTCGGGTTTGTATTTTTTCAACACTTCGCCCACGCCGGTAACCGTACCGCCCGTACCGACACCCGCCACAAAAATATCGACTTTACCGTCGGTATCGCGCCAAATTTCTTCGGCGGTCGTTTCGCGGTGGATTTGCGGGTTCGCCTCGTTATCGAATTGGCGCGGCATGAAATAAGTATCGGGATGCTCGTCCACCAAGGCTTGTGCTTTTGCAATCGCCCCTGCCATACCTTCGGACGCAGGAGTCAAAATCAATTCCGCACCGAACGCACGCAACAGCATTTTGCGTTCTTTACTCATGCTTTCAGGCATCGTGATTGCCAGCTTGTAGCCGCGCGCCGCGCACACCATTGCCAAACCGATACCCGTATTGCCGCTGGTCGCTTCCACAATTACGGTATCCTTACCGATTTTGCCCGCTTTTTCGGCGGCTTCAACCATCGCTTCGGCGATGCGGTCTTTCACGCTGCTGCCGGGATTGAAAAATTCCAGTTTGACGGCGATTTCGGCTTTCAAACCTTCAGTCAGACGGTTTAATTTGACCAACGGGGTGTTGCCGATCAGCTCGGTGATGCTGTTTGCAATCTTCATTTTCTACTCCAGATTTTGATGTGATATGACCTGTATATTAAAGACAGGTCGTCTGAAAAACCAATATCGAATGTTTCTTTATTTATAACTTTTGGTTGTTTGGCTTGATGCGTCCTAATGAAGTCCGATTTCTCCGACTATCGCCCCCGTGACTAAAGTCTGCATGACCAAAGCCATCAACCAGCCCAGTCTGAGTTGCGCTTTACTGAACACCGCCGGCGACTGCTTGGCAATACTTCTACGGTGCAGATAAAAAACCGCCATCATGACAAGCTGCAAAACAAACCAATAAACAGGCTTGAGCGCGTACAGTTTCAACAAAGCCGGAAACGTAAAAGCCAAAGAACGGCCCGGCATCAGAAAATACAATATCGCGGCAATCGACACAAAAGCCAAAGTCATCAATACATTGCTGACGGCAAACACGCTCAAAAACGGATTCTGCAAATCCGCCTGCCAAAAACCAGTATCCTCCTGCTTTTTCCAATGAAAAGCAAAGAAAAACACACTGGCAAAAGTCAGATAAAAATGTGGAATAAACAACGGACCGACATGGGTAATCCCCCACATTCCCGGCAAAAGCTGCGATCCCAAAATCGACACACCCAGCCACAACACAACCGAAGCCCAAAACCACTGGAACATTTCAGCGCGGAAAATTAATCCAAAAAACACCAGTCCATAAGCAACAACGGCGAGAAAATCCAAATTCGTCCAAATCATGAATACTGCAACTCGCCTTCAAAAACCGTTTGAACAGGCCCGGTCATCAAAACGTCCTCACCATGCGACCAAGTAATAAACAAATCCCCGCCCGGCAGCGAAACCTTCACAGGCACGCCTTCAGCCAACAGCCCCAAACGGACGCCCGCAACCACAGCCGCACAAGCCCCCGTACCGCAAGCCTGCGTTTCACCCACACCGCGCTCAAATACGCGCAGGCGGATAGATTCCCTATCGACAATCTGCATAAAGCCGACGTTGACACGTTCCGGAAACTGTTCGTGCGATTCAATCGCTTCACCCCAATGGGCCACGGGCGCAGTCTGAACATCCTCGACCACGATCACAGCATGAGGATTGCCCATATTCACACAACTGACCTGCACCGTTTCCAAACCGACCATCACCATATGCGTCAAAGCATCATCTGCTTCGTCAGGAACCGGTACAAACGGAATTTCAGACGACGTAAAGCGCGGTTTGCCCATATTCACGGTCACCAAACCATTGTCCAACAGCTTGGGAATAATCACGCCCTTAGCCGTTTCAACCAAAATTTCCTTTTTATCGGTCAAGCCTTTATCCGCCACAAATCGGGCAAAACAGCGCGCACCGTTGCCACACTGCTCCACCTCGCTGCCGTCCGCATTGAATATACGATAACGGAAATCCACCGCATCGGAAGAAGGCTTTTCCACCAACAGCAACTGATCGAAGCCCACCCCTCTAAAACGGTCGGACCATTCGGCAAGCGGCGCAGTCAGCGGATCAAAATCCTGCCCGATACCGTTTACCACCATAAAATCATTGCCCAAACCGTGCATTTTGGTAAATTTCAAGGTTTTCATTGTTTTTTCCAGAATTCGTTATCGATTAAATAGGGAGCGAATATCCAAATATTCTTAACCTTTTTACTTTGCAGAAAAATCCGTCTGAAGGGTCGTCTGAACAGCATTCTACACTATATATATGCTATATCGCAGATTTTCCCGACTTCATACCGCCATACGCCGATATCCTTATTATCCATACAGCCTTAATGCTTCTTTCTCCCACCTTAATCAAAGCTAACGTCCTCAACCGAATAAAAACGATATAATTCAATAAGAAAGTCGCCACATTCGGCTTTAGTTTCATAATATAGTGGATTAACTTTAAACCAGTACGGCGTTGCCTCGCCTTGGCTCAAAGAGAACGATTCTCTAA
>CAUSDA010000037.1:0-24084 GCA_963529965.1 uncultured Neisseria sp. | reverse complement strand
ACTGTCTGCGGCTTCGTCGCCTTGTCCTGATTTAAATTTAATCCACTATATATGTAGTACACGGTAGGCATGATTGCTGACAATTCGTATGCGTATCGGAATGGATGGTTTTCTGTATTTCGTTATCAGGCAAGGGCTTGGGCGAAAGCTGTTTGCGAAACAAGTATTCGGACTTGTCAAAACCATCCGTACAGGCGTATCTTTCAACTTTTAATATCTAAACAGAACCAAACAGAATAAGAAAGGCAATCACCATGAGCAGACCCGTACCCGCCGTGTTCGGCAGCGTCTTCCACGCCCAAATGCCCGTTATCGCCCACAAGGACGGCAAATGGCAGCCGACCGAATGGCAAACTTCCTCAGACCTCACCCTCGCGCCCGGCGCGCACGCCCTGCATTACGGCAGCGAATGCTTTGAAGGCTTAAAAGCCTTCCGTCAGGCAAACGGCAAAATCGTCTTGTTCCGCCCGACGGCAAACATCGCCCGTATGCAGCAAAGCGCAGACATTTTGCACCTGCCGCGCCCCGAAACCGAAGCCTATCTGAATGCCCTGATCGAATTGGTCAAACGCGCCGCCGACGAAATTCCCGATGCGCCTGCCGCGCTGTATCTGCGCCCGACGCTCATCGGTACCGACCCCGTTATCGGCAAAGCCGGTTCGCCGTCCGAAACTGCGCTACTCTATATCCTCGCGTCTCCGGTCGGCGACTATTTCAAAGCCGGTTCGCCCGTGAAAATTTTGGTTGAAACTGAACACATCCGCTGCGCACCGCACATGGGCCGCGTCAAATGCGGCGGCAACTACGCTTCTGCCATGCCTTGGGTACTGAAAGCAAAAGCCGAACACGGCGCAAACCAAGTCCTGTTCTGCCCGAACGGCGACGTACAGGAAACCGGTGCGTCCAACTTTATCCTGATTAAAGGCAACGAAATCATCACCAAGCCGTTGACCGACGAATTCCTCCACGGCGTAACCCGCGATTCTGTGCTGACCGTCGCCAAAGACTTGGGCTACACCGTCAGCGAACGCAATTTCACCGTGGACGAACTCAAAGCCGCAGTCGAAGAGGGCGCGGAAGCGATTCTGACCGGCACCGCCGCCGTCATCTCGCCCGTAACCTCTTTTGTCATCGACGGCAAAGAAATCGAAGTGAAGAGCCAAGAACGCGGCTACGCTTTGCGCAAAGCCTTGACCGACATCCAATACGGTTTGGCGGAAGACAAACATGGCTGGTTGGTTGAAGTGTGCTGATTTGATTTCGTATTAATAGAACAGATCCAAAGGTCGTCTGAAAGAAAATTTCTTTTCAGACGACCTTTTTATTTTGTAAACAGATTTTGTCGTGCCATTTGTAAAAAAATATCCCGATGTTTGGTGCGTTGTTGTGAAAAACAGTCACTATTTGAACTAAAAAATAAAAAAATTTTTATATTTTTCAAATAATTAAAAAATTTTAATATTTGCTAAGTTATGAAAATGTAATTATACCAGTTCAATATGCTAGAATCATTTCATTACTCGTTTGGTATATTTAGTTGCTGAAAAATGTCGAAAAAAGGGACTTAAATCGACATCGCAGTGAACTAAATAGATACTCTAGAACTCTGATAGACTTAGGTTTTCGTTTTTTAATGTAAAGCAGTGTTTAATATATTAATGTGACATTACAAGATGACTGTTCCAAAGTGAGAGCTTTGGAATGACTTTTACAAGATCATGAAAAGTCGTCTGAATGTTATAGGGATATTTAAGTGCGGTTTTATGTTTAAAAGGCGGAAGGATTAAAAAAAGAGCGTCAGGTTTTGAGGTTTTAGAATGAGTAATAATCGTTACAGCTATTTAAATGACGATGGAAATGATTTCAAATCATTCAAACGACATATAAAAATTGCTGAAAAAGGGTAGGAAAGCATTGCTTTCGTTGCTTCAGACGCAAGTCTGCGGCTTTTAAACTAGGGAAAATATATTATGTCAACTAAAACCACGTACTCTTTCTTCAATCTCGGACAAACAAGAGTTCACACTAAAAGTCAAATTTCTCAATCTAATCATGCAGTAGCCGCAAGCCAAGATCATGCCGGCCATGCTCCTTCTGCATTGAACAAATTGATTTACGACCATTCTTTTGGTGGTCTGAATCTGGCAGCAGCCCTCCCTAAACAATTGAGGGGGCAGGATAAAATTTTTGGTCTGCAACATACGCCCTCTGCCGATACTGCCGCAGTCAATACTTCAAAAAATACCAAACCGGCGCCGGTTGCCGACCGCAGTAAATTAACCAGCAAAGAAATGGCCATCATGTCTCAGGTTCTCCGTGCTGATGTTGTTGCACGCAAACAGGCAGAAGCCCAAGCAGCCAAAGAGCAGGTCATGGCAAAATACCAAGCTGCTAGACAGGCAGCTGTTGCCGCCGCCGCTGCAAGACATGCAGAGGCTATGGAAAAGGCAAAAGCCGCCGCTGCAGTACGTCAAGCCGAAGCCTTGGAAAAAGCCAAAGCAGCATCGGCTGCAAGACAGGCTGAAGCGTTAGAAAAATCAAAAGCCGCACATGCAGCCAAACAAGCGGAAATTGCCGCTAAAACCAAAGCAATCCTGGCTGAAAAACAGGCTGCCGAGAAAGCACAACATACTGAAAATGATGTTGCACACCATCATCAAACCAACGGTAAAGCGGCGCATTCAGCAACAGTGGTAACGGTTGCCCACAAACATGAAGACAATCAGGCCGGTGACAATAAAGAAACGGCTCGACACAATACTTCAAAATCCAATGAAACTCATACTGCCAGGCAGGCAGAACATCAAGCCAATCATCAAGATGAAGTAAAAGAAGGGGAGGTTTCCAACTACACCGTTCATCAATCAAAAGAATTTGGCAGATACATCGACGTTAATGATTTTGGCGCAGATCCGACCGGGAAAAAAGACAGCTTGGCAGCCATAAAAGCGGCATTGACTGCGGCACACAAAGAAAAAGCCATGCTGTTCATGGACGGTACTTACTATATTTCCGATCAAATTGTCATCAATGGCAATAATTCAGGGGTCAAAGGTATTTTTGGTTCGGGCATGGGTAAAACGCTGATCACCTTTGATAAAGCGCAGGTCGGCGTGTTCAACCCCAATACCAATCACGATGATATTCGCGCATTTGCCGGTATTTTGGTGGATGGACAAAGCCATAAAACGATTGCGAATCTTTCTGTTAAATATACCAATCCGGACTTTTACCGGAAGGGCTTGAGCTACTTCGGAAAAGTCAGCGGCATTTTGGTCAACGATGCCGACCATACTTTAATCAGCAAAGTCGAGGTATCCGGAGTCAACCGTGCCGGTGTGATGTTTACATCGACTGATGCATTGGTTCGGGAAGCAGGTAAGAGCCAAACTTACAAAGCGCGCGTCCAAAGCGGTGAAATCAACGAACAATATGACCATCTGCCTCTGGGTGAGAACAACCGTATTGTCGACTCCTATCTGCACCACAACCGTGTTGCCGGCGCGATGGTCGGATATCAAAAGAACTTTGTCGGCGAAGGCAATAGATTGGAGTGGAACGGTCACGAGGCTGATGGCGGTACAGGTTATGGCATGACTGCCATGGCAGGTAGCTACAACTACGGCATTACTTTCCGCAACAATACGACCGACCATAACTACCGTAAAGGTTTGGATGTGCATGATGGCACCGGTATCGTTATCGAAAACAATGTCTTAAATGGCGACCGTCTGTATGGTATCGCTGCCTACAACCGCCAATTTTCCATGGATAACGTGAAAATTAAAGACAACGTTATTACGCAAGACCCGAATTTCCGTCTTTATATGGATGATGATTTAGGTAGGTATTACCACATGTATTCCGGCATCCAAGTGCAAACCAATACTCAATTGCGCGATTTGCATACGGCGGATAAAGGTTATTACGACATCAGCGGCAATACCATTAAAAATTTGGCAGTGTACCAAAACCACATCCAAACTTATGGCATCGAATTCCGTAACCATGAAAACAAAATGGATTACACGCTGAATATTACCGACAACAAAATCGACGGTGAGTCCACCAAATACCTGATGGCAGTGATTAACAACACATATGATCATGTCAGCAAACACGACGGTATCGGTACGGGCACCATCAATATCAGCGACAATACTGCCAATATCGGAAAAATTGCACCGGGAGCCGTGCCGTTCTATTTTGAAGAACACCGCTCGGATGTCCCCCTGCATGGTTCGATAACGTTAAACAACAACAATATTACCGTTCGCGAAGAGTCGGCCGGTTATCGTGAATTCGCCTATATGCGTACCAATGCCAAAGAGTACAACGTGACCAACAATACGTTGTCCCTCCACGGCAAACTGAACGATGCCATTGTGGATGTCAACAGTACCGGTGACGGCGTAGGAAAAGCCACGTTGAATGTTGCCAACAATACCCTGCATACCGACATCAAAGGCAAACTGTATGCGACTTGGTTGAAGCATGAGGCAGATGTCGATACCTTTGCTGGCAGCAATACCCATAATGGCGACCAATTGAAAGATGTGAATACAACCGGTAAGGACATCGCGCTTTCCGACGTATTGGGTCATGTGCATAACAAAGTTGAAGCAATCCACGATACTGTTTATGCCAACCACCCGAAATATCCGACCATGATTGATGATCAGACTTACCATAACGGCATTTTGTAATGGTATTTAAAAGGTCGTCTGAAACGGTAAATTGCCGTTTCAGACGACCTTTCAGCGTTTTTAGAAACCGAACAATACAATGATGTTGTCACATTAAATTATTTGTGTTAAAAGTCATTTACATTCCCATTGGATTGTTTTTTTAAGGAACAGTAAATGAAAAAGACGTTTTGTCTAGTATTGGCGGCGGCATTTGGTTTGAGCGCATGCAGCAGCCTTGAAAACAAATCTGCCCATGAAATGATGGCAATTTCCCTTGATCGCGTCTATACGGATGATTACAGCTATAACATTGATAGCGAAGTGAAGTTTCATACTTCTACTGCCGAAGCAGGGGTAGCGCCGGAAAGCGAGAAAAAAGCCCGTTTGGAAGAAACAAAGAAGGATCAAGCCGAACTTGACAAACAAGTCAAAGAATTGAACGAAGACGGAATCGAACTTTCGGAAGAAGATCAGACCAAGCTGAAAGAAGCCTTGCTGGACACCGACAATGATAAATGGTTCCCTGAAATGATCGATAAATGGCAAGAATATCCGGTTGTCGGACGTTATTTGGAAGGTGTGCGTTTGAAATCGCATATAGCCATTGACCTGCCTGCCAAAAAAGCCGAATGGATTCCCGCTATTTCCATTAACCATCGCAATGAGCAATTGAATATCCAATCTCCCATGCTGATTGATGGTGAAAATCTCAGTCTGACTATTGACCAGCCATTGCTCAGTTCGATGATTATGAGCATCTTTACGAGCGAAGAGATCCGTAAGCGTTTGGCTGAAGAGCAACCTATCAGCATACAGCTTAAAGATGAAGAGATGGTCAAAGGCATTCCTTTGCGTCATGCAGCAAAGGCGGCATTCAAAGCCTATATTGAAGCCAGCAAAGCTGCTCCTGCTGAAGCATACCGCCTTGAAAATATGGATGAATTCGGTAAGCAAAACAAAGCAAAATACCGCATCCATTACACCCATAAAGACGAATATGACCCGCTCTTTATCAACGCTTTCGCTAAAGAATTCAAAAAAGAATTTGATGCTCTGAAGAAAAAACCGGAGGAAGGCTCTACGGCTGAAGGCTACGAGAAAGTTGAAAAATTCTTTGGCGAGTTTATAGATAGTACAAAAGAGAAAGGCCTCTCAATGCACTCCGGCTTTGAAAAGATGGTCGGTATGCCTCTCTATTATGACTACTATCTGAATGGAAAAGGCAGATTGTTGGCAACGCGTATTTACACGCAGGTCAACAGCAAAAGCAACACTCAGGCGTTGAACATCGTTATGGAAAGTATTTACCACAATTACGGCAAACCCGTATTCAAGTTTAAGCCTGCAAGCGAAAAAGTCATCGACATAAAAGAGTTGACAGTACCTATCATATCTAGATTATTGTTGCCATCGGGTTATGACCCAGAGGCAGAAACTGATTCCGAAGAAAATACTGAAGAACATTCAGCAACTGAAGAATAATCATCTGCCGACAGGCCGCCGAGATTCTCGAGCGGCCTGCTTATTGCAAATTTGACAGTGTTTACCTACGATGCGCCCTTGGTGTATTTCGTCTGAGTTTTTCAGACGACCTTTTTAAGGAAAACTATGTTTGGAAACTTTGATTTCAGTCATGTGCTGCTTGCTATCCCACCGGTGATGCTTTCCTTGGTCATGCGTGAGATTGCACGCGGTTATGTTGCATATCGCTGTGGCGACCCCACCGCATTACAATTCGGACGGTTGACATTAAATCCGATGGCGCATATCGATTTGATAGGAACAATCATCGTACCTGCGTTGAGCCTGGCGTTAACACCGTTTGTTTACGGCTGGGTACGCCCCATACCGATTAATGCCCGCAATTTTAAGAATGTGCGCAGCGCGCGGAGATGGATTGCCGTTGCCGGTCCAGTAACCAATCTGATTCTGGTGTATTTCTGGGCGATGCTCTCGTTTTTAGGTGGCGCTGTCCCAGAGGCGTATGTTGACCCATTAATGATCATGACCCAGTTTGGTATGACAATTAATATAGTTTTGATCGTCATTAACCTGCTTCCGATTTTGCCGCTCGATGGTGGTGTCATTCTTGACTCTTTCCTCAATGCAAAATGGTCTATGAAGTTTCGTCAAATCGAACCTTATGGAACATGGATTGTTTTGGCTTTGCTTCTTACGGGCGCGTTGTCGGGTTTGATTGACTTATTTTCTCCGATGATAGGGAGTTCAGTCTCTATCTTTACCGCATTGATTTTGGCAGGTATAGCCGACTTAGTAAAATAGCAAGGTAAATGGAAAACAAAGGTCGTCTGAACTTTTTCAGACGACCTTTTTTCCTGTCCGTCAAAGTAAATCCCATTGGAAACCCTGCTTAAAAATTGTACAATGGCAGCCCTTTCCATACGGCGGTTTGACCATGCGCATCGGCGGCTACATTATCGACAATCCCATTGCACTCGCCCCGATGGCGGGCATTACGGACAAACCGTTCCGCCGAATTTGCCGAGATTTTGGCGCGGGTTGGGCGGTGTGCGAAATGCTGACCAGCGACCCGACGCTTAGAAATACCAGAAAGACCCTGCGCCGCAGCGATTTTGCCGATGAAGGCGGCATTGTTGCCGTCCAGATTGCCGGCAGCGATCCGCAGCAGATGGCGGATGCCGCGCGTTACAACGTCAGCCTCGGGGCGCAGGTTATCGACATCAACATGGGCTGTCCCGCCAAAAAAGTCTGCAATGTTCAAGCCGGCAGCGCGCTGATGCAAAACGAGCCGTTGGTCGCCGCCATTCTCGAAGCCGTCGTCCGCGCGGTGGACGTTCCCGTTACCCTCAAAACCCGTTTGGGCTGGCATGACGACCACAAAAACCTGCCTGCCATCGCCCGCATCGCCGAAGATTGCGGCATCGCCACCCTTGCCGTCCACGGACGCACACGCACGCAAATGTACAAAGGCGAAGCGGCTTACGACCTGATTGCCGAAACCAAAGGTCGTCTGAAAATCCCCGTATGGGTCAACGGCGACATCACTTCGCCGCAAAAAGCCGCCGCCGTCCTCAAACAAACCGCCGCCGACGGCATCATGATAGGGCGCGGCGCACAAGGCAGGCCGTGGCTCTTCCGCGATTTGAAACATTACGCCGAACACGGCGTTTTGCCGCCTGCCTTGAGCTTGGCAGAATGCAACGCCACCATTTTGAACCACATCCGCGCCATGCACGCGTTTTATGGCGAAGTCGCCGGCGTACGCATCGCCCGCAAACACATAGGCTGGTATATCGACGAAATGCCCGACGGCGAACAGACACGCCGGAATATCAACCGCTTGGACAGCGCAGCGGCACAATACGATACCCTTGCCGCCTATCTTGAGACGCTTTCGGAGAAAACCGACCGCTGGGTGTGTGAGTATCGTGAAGGTTAGGGTGTTTCAGACGACCTTTTTATCTTGCGAGAAGTAAATATGAAATTAACGCCGCGTTTACAAAGCTTAGGTATTGCTGCGCTGTTGATGACAGGATACGGGTTTTATGCTTATGACTATAATTTGATAGCCTGTAAATTAATGGATCGCAATTGGAATGACGACAAGGGCAGGTGCATGAATCCCGATTGTCGTCAACATGATGCGTGTATGTTGAGTGCGTTTAAGAGTAGAGCGACATGCGAAACCATCCGCCCCGGTGACAGTTTGGACAAGGCTTGGTATGTACTGGGCGAACCTTGGTATGAGAAAAACGGGCGTTTCTTTTGGGATGATAAATATGGAGATCATGTAGCAGAAATCGAACCGGACGGAGAAAAGGTTGGCAAGATTACCTGCTTGGGGGAGTAGGTTGCGTGGACTGTAATCCGGCATGGTGAAGGCTTGATGGTTAATCTTCATTCATTCTTAAAGGCTGATGTGCCTTTCTACAGCCAACCTCCTTTAATACAAAAGGCTTCAGTATGACTTTTTGGCGTGGCTTTTGGATTATCACCGGCGTACATTTTTTGGCGTGCATGTCGCCCGGCCCTGATTTTGTACTCGTTTCGCAGCAGGCGTTGAGCCGGGGGCGGGCTGCCGGAATGTTGACCGCGCTGGGCATTGCGTTGGGATTCGGTATCCACATTATTTATTCCGTACTCGGCTTGGTCACGCTGGTGGCTCAGTCCGCCCCGCTTCTAACTGCGGTCAAAATTGGCGGCGGCCTGTATCTGCTGTATATCGGCTATAAAGGTTTGCGCGCGAAAGCTGTGGGCGGGACGGTCGAAATCCGTAAGGATAATATGGCGGATGAACCGACATGGAAAACGATATGGCGCGGGGTGTTGTGCAATGTGCTGAATCCGAAGGCGGTCGTGTATATGCTGTCGCTGTTTACCGTCGTATTGTCGCCGGATACGCCGATGTGGCAGATGGGTGTTTACGGCGTGTGGATGGCGCTGATGCTGTTCGTTTGGCTCGGCCTTGTCGCGCTGATGTTGTCCGCCCCTGCCGTGAGCAAACGTTTTCAGCGTTTCGGTCATTGGATAGACCGATTTTGCGGCGGGGCGTTGGCTTTGCTGGGGATTAAGGTTATCAGCGGGTAGCTTGGGTCGTCGGGCCAACAGGATGATTCTTATCCGGAAATGGCGGCAATATCAGGTCGTCTGAAAACACAGTTTTATCGAAATAAAAAACAATCTATTTAATTCAAACTCAACAAACGTCGTCTGAACCCCGTTTCAGACGACCTGTCATCTTTAAAAACAACGAAGGAGGATATGTTATGAAACAACCCATCCCCGATATTGCGCAATGCGTTGAACAGAATTTGCAACAGTATTTCAAAGACTTGAACGGTACGGAGCCTTGCGGTGTGTACGACATGGTGTTGCACCAAGTGGAAAAGCCGATGCTTGCGTGCGTGATGGAACAATGCGGCGGCAATCAGTCCAAAGCAGCGGTGATTTTGGGACTGAACCGCAATACGCTGCGTAAGAAGCTGTTGCAGCACGGTTTGCTGTAAATATCGGTCTTGTTGCAAAGGGAGAAAACTGATGAAGCAGGAACTTCGCCATGACGGCGGTACGCGGGGAAAAACGCTGAACGTCCATTTCATCCTGCACGAGGATTTTGAAGTGCCGGGTGCGTATTGGGATTGGGCGCGGTCGCGCGGGCATCGTACGGCGTCGACTAAGGTTTATGAGTCGGAAGCGTTGCCCGAAAATGCGGACGGTATCGATTTTCTGATTGTCATGGGCGGGCCGCAGTCGCCCGATGAAGACAGGCAGGCTTTTCCGTATTACGACCCTGAAGCCGAGCTGCGCCTGATGCGTCAGGCGGTGTCGGCGGACAAGTACATTGTCGGCGTGTGCTTGGGCGCGCAGCTTTTATCCGTCGCCTACGGCGCACGGCACGGGCGCAGCCCGCACCGCGAAATCGGCGTGTATCCGGTCGAGTTGACGCAGGAAGGTTTGAACGACCCGCATACCGCCTTGTTGGGCGCGTCTTTCCTTGCGGGACATTGGCACGGGGATATGCCCGGACTGACGGATGGGGCGGCAGTATTGGCGGCGAGCAAAGGCTGTCCGCGCCAGATTGTCCGCTTCTCTCCCAAGCATTATGCGTTTCAGGCGCATTTGGAATTTGACCGCGCCGCCGTCGACCTCTTGATTGCCGCCGACGGGCGCGAAAACTTGGCGGCGCAAAGCAGGACGCAGGCTTATGTGCAGCATCCCGATGAAATCGAGCGTTTCGATTTTACGCAGATGAACGCGAAACTCTTTGCCTTTTTGGATTCGCTGACCGAATCGGGGCAGGGTGGGGTGTGATGTCCTGCCTTTCATCAGTGCATCCTTTTATCCGACGACTTGAGCCATGATTTACCAAATACTCTCCTTATTGATTTGGGGCAGCTCGTTTATCGCCGCCAAATATACTTACGAGATGCTTGATGCCGCGCTGATGGTCGAGGCGCGGCTGTTGATTGCCGCGTTGATGGTGCTGCCTTCCTGTTACCGCCATTTCGGCAAGATTCCGCGCCGCGAGTGGAAGCCGTTGTTGTGTATCGCCTTTATCAACTACGTCGTGGTGTTGCTGCTTCAGTTTATCGGCTTGAAATACACGTCCGCCGCCAGCGCGATTACCATGGTCGGGCTGGAACCCTTGTTAGTAGTGTTTGTCGGCCATTTCGTTTTTAACGATAAAGCCAAGATTTACCACTGGATTTGCGGGGCGGCGGCGTTTGCCGGCATCGGGATGATGGTGCTGGGCGGTGCGGAAGAGGGCGGTGCGGTCGATTGGTTCGGCTGTTTGCTGATTCTGCTTGCGGGATTCGGTTTCGCCGGAGTGATACGGCCGAGCCAGCAGATGATTGCCCGCATCGGTGCGCCCGCATTTACTTCTGCTTCCATGGCTGCGGCGGCGGTGTTGTGCCTGCCGTTTTCGCTGGTGTTGGCTCAGAGCTATGAAGTCCACTGGTCGTGGGGCGGCGTGCTGTCGGTTTTGTATTTGGGGGTGGGATGCAGTTGGCTTGCCTATCTCTTATGGAACAAGGGCATGAACAAAGTTCCTGCCAATGTCTCCGGCCTCTTGATTTCGCTCGAACCCGTTGTCGGCGTCATCATGGCGGTATGGATTCTGGGCGAACATTTGTCCGCCGTGTCCGCTTTGGGCGTGTTCATCGTCATCGCCGCGACGTTTGTCGCAGGATGGCTGTCGAACAGAGGAAAGAATGCGTAAGGGGTCGTCTGAAAACGTGTAAATCGGGTTTTCAGACGACCTGAGAAGGTACGCGAGTATCTTGTTTTAATGTGGTTTTAAAAATATTAGGAGATTTTCGATGAAATATATGATTGCCCTGCTGCTTGCCGCCTGCCCCGTTTTGGCATCGGCTGCGCCCAATAACGACAAAGCTGCCGTCCAAGCAGTGATTGCCCGGTATTACAACCATCCGCTTGCCGCTGAAAACTGCCAGCTTGCCAAGTTGCCGAAAGACAGTAATGAGATGTCCGACGTAATGTATTGTATGAAACCTGTTGCCGACCATGCCGTTACCCGCAACGGCACGCCTACGCGCTATGTGTTGTACACGGGTTTTGCCTACGATATGAAGCTCAAAGTCAAACGGGACGCGCATGCTTCTTCGGGTCTGGCGGAATTGTTTGTTTTGGAAAAAACAGACGGGAAGTGGGCAATCAAACAACATGGAAGCGATGAAATCGGCGCATGGGGGGATGTGCCGGAGAATAAGGATTGGCGGTTTGTCCAAATGGGTGAGCAAAACTGGGGCTACACTGTCGAATCAGGCTATACGGGTCAGGGCGAAACGACGACCGGAGAAAATTTCCTGTTTACTGATAACAGCAACCGTGTCCGTAAAAGCTTCATTATCAACGGTAGAGATAATGGCGCACATTATGGCAATTGTGATGAATACAAAGGGCGGGAAAAACGTAATTGTGAAAACAGCTATGCCAGCATCGATGCGAAAATTACCTTGGACAAAAGCCGTCCTTCAGTCTCAGGCGTTTGGGCATTAAGCGCAACGGTGCAGGGGGTGGATGGCAAAAAACGTTATAAAAATCAGAAATATGCGATTCCTTACAACGGCAAGACACACGTTGCGCCGAAAAGCTATCCGCTCAATATTAAATATTGAGGCCGTTTGATTTTTTAACGAAACCGCCGAACCCTGTCTCAAAAACAAAATCCCCATGAAACATACGCACAAACTTTGGATAGCCCTCATCCTCGCCGGCATCGTCGGCGGCATGGTCGGCATTGCCTTAACGGAGCTTATGCATTTTATCCAGCACACGGCTTACGGTTACGGCACGGACGGCGGGCATGTTTCCTTTCGGGAAGGCGTGGTTCAAACGTCGTCTGAACGCCGCATCCTCGTATTGATTTTGTGCGGCGTCGCGGTAGGGTTCGGCTGGTGGTCGCTCAAACGTTTCGGCAGGCCGCAAATCGAAATCAAGGCAGCCTTGAAGCAGCCCTTGCAGGGGCTGCCGTTTTTCACCACCGTTTCCCATGCGCTGCTGCAAATCATCACCGTCGGACTCGGTTCCCCGCTCGGACGCGAAGTTGCCCCGCGTGAAATGACCGCCGCGTTTGCATCCGTCGGCGGCAGGCGTTTGGGTTTGGACGAAGACGAAATGCGCCTGCTGCTTGCCTGTGCGTCGGGTGCAGGTTTGGCGGCGGTCTATAACGTCCCGCTCGCCTCCACGCTCTTCATCCTCGAAGCCATGTTGGGCATTTGGACGCAGCAGGCAGTGGCCGCCGCACTGCTGACTTCCGTCACCGCCACCGCCGTCGCCCGCATCGGCTTGGGCGATGTGCAGCAATACCATCCCACCCATCTCGATGTGAATATCCCGCTACTGTGGTTTGCCGCCGCCATCGGCCCCGTTTTGGGCACAACGGCGGTATGGTTTCAGCGTAGTGCCAAAAAATTTCCCTTCTTAAAGCGCAACGACCCGAAAATCATTCCTTTGGCGATTGCCTTATTCGCCCTTATCGGCATCGTTTCCGTTTGGTTTCCCGAAATACTGGGCAACGGCAAGGCGGGCAACCAGCTTACATTCGGCGGCATGACCGACTGGCGGTACAGCTTGGAAATGACCGCCGTCAAATGGTTCGTCGTCCTGCTCGCACTCGCCGCAGGCGCATACGGCGGGCTGATTACCCCGTCCATGATGCTCGGCAGCACCATCGCCTTCGCCGCCGCAGCCGCGTGGAACACCTTCTTCCCCGCCATGTCGTCTGAAAGTGCCGCCGTTATCGGCGCGGCGGCTTTTCTCGGCGTTTCCCTCAAAATGCCCCTGACCGCCATAGTCTTCATCCTCGAACTCACCTACGCCCCCGCCGCCCTGCTGATGCCTTTGTGCATCACGATGGCGGGCGCAGTGGCAACGGCAAGGAAAATGGGGTTTGAATAAGCAGGGCGGGGAAAAGGGGCGTCTGAAAACCGTCGGCGCGGGTTTTGTCCGAGCTGTCAGCCGCAGGACGGGTGTATCTGAATCGTTAGCCTTATGTAGGCAATAATGACGGAAGGGAACGGCAGAAAGGTCGTCTGAAAATCAATTCAGACGACCTTTTTTCTAGAAAAATTGTCAACAATATTTCCAGAAAACTGCTGCCAAAAACCCGAAACTAGGGGATAATACCGCCCTGAAAATTCATCCCATAATGTTTTGCCAAGATTGAAGACGTATTCTGTCAAACTGACCGCCAGTGTCTTCAAACTTGTATAAGGCAGTTGGAAAACTAAGAAAGTAGCTTATTCACTCCCGATTTTATAGAAAGAAACTGTTATGCAAAAAAAAACACCTGATTTTTCTTCTTGCTGCCTTTGCTGCTGCGCCTGTGTTGGCAAAACCTGTTGTTGTTCAAGAAGCGCAACTGCTCGGTAAATGGCAGTGCGCTGCCACTAATAAAACGCCGATGACGTTTACTTTTGGCAGTGAGCAAAAAGTAAGCGTGATTGTGGATTTGAATATTCCTTCACCTGATGATGAAACCCTAGTTTATCGGGTGTTTACAGATGGCACTTGGACGTTGAATGGAGAAAAAATTGGTTTGAACGTTAAAACCACCGATGTTCAAAGACAACATAGCATGGCTAAAATTCGCACCATCCCGTGGCGTAAAGTGGATAAGGAAATGTTTGCCCAGATGAGAAACGACATTGGTAAATCAGATAAATTGCAAATGCAGGTTAAAAAAATCGGGAATGACAGCCTAAGCGTCCGTATGCAGGGTGATAGACAAGATATTGCTTGCCGCAAGGTATAAATTTATTGAATTGCCCAAGAGAACGCCATCGGAGCTAAACATCTCATCAAATTTTGTTTCATTTTTGCGCTAGCAGCGTGTATCGATTAAACCTTCAAAAAAAGGAATCCCCATGCCTTCCATCAAACGCGCCCTGATCAGCCTGTCCGACAAAAACGGCGCAGTCGAATTTGCCCAAACCCTGCACAAACTCGGTGTCGAAATCCTCTCCACCGGCGGCACGGCGAAGCTGCTTGCCGATGCGGGCGTTCCCGTGATTGAAGTCGCCGACTACACCGGTTTCCCCGAAATGCTCGACGGCCGCGTGAAAACGCTGCATCCGAAAATCCACGGCGGTATTTTGGGCCGGCGCGATTTGGGCGAACACGTCGCCAAGATGGAAGAGCACGGCATCGGCAACATCGACCTCGTGTGCGTCAACCTTTACCCCTTCGCCGCCACCATCGCCAAACCAAACTGCACATTGGAAGACGCGATTGAAAACATCGACATCGGCGGCCCGACCATGGTGCGCTCCGCCGCGAAAAACTGGAAACACGTCGCCATCGTTACCGACACTGCCGACTTCCCCGCCATCGCCGCCGAAATGGAAGCCAACGGCGGCGCGTTGAGCGACAAAACCCGCTTCAACCTGTCGCGCAAGGCGTTCAGCCACACCGCCCAATACGACGGCATGATTTCCAACTACCTGACCTCGCTTTCAGACGACGTGTTGAGCGGCACGCCCGAAATCGGTGAATTCCCCAGCCAGTTCAACCAAAGCTGGATTAAAGTACAAGACATGCGCTACGGCGAAAACCCGCACCAACGCGCCGCGTTCTACCGCGATGTGTACCCCGCCGCAGGCAGCCTCGCCGCCTACAAACAGCTTCAAGGCAAAGAATTGTCCTACAACAACATCGCTGATGCCGATGCCGCTTGGGAAGCCGTCAAATCCTTCGACGCACCCGCCTGCGTGATTGTGAAACACGCCAATCCGTGCGGCGTCGCCGTTGCAGCCGATACATTGACCGCCTACAAACTCGCCTACGCCACCGACACCACCAGCGCGTTCGGCGGCATCATCGCCTTCAACCGCGAAGTGGACGGCGAAACCGTCAAACAGATTACCGATAATCAGTTTATGGAAGTCTTGATGGCGCCGAAGTTCACCGCCGAAGCCCTCGAAATCGCCGCTGCCAAGAAAAACGTGCGCGTGTTGGAAGTGCCGCTCGAAGCAGGCGCGAACCGCTTCGAACTCAAACGCGTCGGCGGCGGGCTGCTGGTACAAACGCCTGACATCCACCGACTTAACCGCGCCGATTTGAAAGTCGTCTCCAAACGCCAACCGACCGAGCAGGAATGGAATGATTTGCTGTTTGTCTGGAACGTCGCCAAATACGTCAAATCCAACGCCATCGTCTTCGGCAAAGGCGGTCAAACCTACGGCATCGGCGCAGGCCAAATGAGCCGTGTGGACAGCACCCGCATCGCCGCCCGCAAAGCGCAAGACGCAGGCTTGGACTTAAACGGCGCATGCGCCGCCTCCGACGCATTCTTTCCGTTCCGCGACGGCGTGGATGTGATTGCCGAACAGGGCATCAAAGCCATCATCCACCCCGCAGGCTCGATGCGCGATCAGGAAGTCTTCGACGCAGCGGACGAACACGGCATTGCCATGGTGGTAACGGGTATTCGCCATTTTAGGCATTGATTCAAGTTTGATTGAAACAAAGGTCGTCTGAAAATGTTTAACCGTTTTCAGACGACCTGTTTTTGTATTTTGATATTAGGAACACGACATGGACGAAGCAATTTTCTATCCTGCTACGCCTGAACAAAAAGCGGATTTGTGGGCATTGTTTAAATGGTTGGAAGTGACGGAAGACGATTTGGCTGTTTTGCAGCGGGGCGAATGGGTTTATCAGATTCAAGAAAGCCTTTGGGCTACGTTACGGAAGAGGGGATGGCCTTCAGGGGAGAATGACGATGGTTCCGGTGCGGAGCTGGAACAGGTTAAGAATTTTTATATCCGTGTAGATGAAAATGAAGAGTCAATGGAGGACTTGGGGTACGGGGAAGAGTGGGCGGACATCTTTTGCGTCTTGGAAAGATATGGCGCAACATGGTATTCAGATTGGAAATTTGAACCGGAAGAGATGGAAGCGATTGTCCGGAATCTATTAGGTTGGGATGAATGGGAATGGGAATATCCCGAAGAGACTTATAGTGAAGAACTGTTTCCCTATGTGCAAGCGGCATTGGATAGGGATGGTTTGGTGTTATGTGACGTACCGACCGGTGATGATGGTTACCTGTTTGCGATTTTTTGGCTGGATGATATCGAAGCAGTACAGGCAACGGCACAACGCTTGGATTTGGAAGTGGAGATTTGTTGATTTGTCCCGTTCGCGATGAGCGGGGGCGATAATATAGTGGATTAACTTTAAACCAGTACGGCAAGGCGAGGCAACGCCGTACTGGTTTAAAGTTAATCCACTATAAAACGCGCAACACGGGTAGAAACTGTGTTGCGCGTTTAATTTGTTTGAGCCTGCGTTTGTCGGATGCGGCAAGATTTTTGTACCGTTTATTTTTACCATTGGGGAGCAAAATCAGCTTGCGATAGGGATATTGCCAACAATTTTTGCTTTCTAGAGGCATATTTTTCTTTTAAACAACAGTTTTATTCATGGTGTCCCATATTTTGAAAATACAGGGAAATCATGGAATTAATAAAAAATTAATGAATAAAAATAATCGTTTAAAAATGATAATTGATTAGAGTGTTAACCTTAAATACAACAAAAATTATATTTACTGCGAGTATTGTTACAAATCTTAAAATATTTACTAGCTATACAACGATTATCCTGATATTATACCGTTCATCATAAATACACCGATTATCGTTAAATTAAACCATTTGTCTGGTCAGTGATTGAACGGAGCAATCCTGATTCTGTTTGCAGAATTAAATATAGAGAGCCATATCTTATGACTACCGTTGCAATCGACATCCAACCGCAATTTCGCTTTACCTGTATGGCTGCTAATGCAACCCATTTTTTGTTGCGTCCGGAAAATATGGTTAATGAACTTAACCGCCAGGCAGCGTTGGCAGATAAAAGGGTTTTAATTGAGAATGTGAGCATTGATCCGGAGAGCATTTGTGCGACCGTCGTCAATCGCAACGGTGTCATGTTCGGCCGACCGTCCGGTTTTTTCAGCCAATGCGCCGGAGGTTGTCGCGGAACGCATTTGCTCCAAGGCTTGCCCTCTCCGGCAGATTACGATCATGCGCTCGAATTAAGCGGTAAACATGTTCACGGTGCTTGTTTTCATGAAGCCAATGAGGCAAACAGTACAGGCCTGTTGGAATGGCTGCACGAACAAAAAGCCGATACTGTCATTATTGGCGGATTGGCCATCGAAGAAACTGTCGCCAATACGGCCAAGCAATTGTCTTGGTACAGCGATAATCTTCATATTATTGTCAATCTCGGTGCCTGCCACGGCTATGCGCCTGAAAGCACCATCGAGACTATCTACCAAATGCGGAAAATGGGCATCACTGTTGCTTCGAATGCCGAAGCCATTCCAGAGCTGATGCGTCGTTTCTCCGGCATAAACCAGGTTAAAGTGTCGTAATCTCTTGCTATTACTCCCAGCTGCAAGAGTTTCTTAGGGTCGCCTTTTGGCGGCCCGTTTTTTTATCTGCATTTTTTATAGTGGCTTAACTTTAAACCAGTACGGTGTTGCCTCGCCTTAGCTCAAAGAGAACGATTCTCTAAGGTGCTGAAGCACCAAGTGAATCGGTTCCGTACTATCTGTACTGTCTGCGGCTTCGTCGCCTTGTCCTGATTTAAATTTAATCCACTATATGATGGTAGGGAAGGGGAGTATTGACTAGGTGAGTCTGAATTGTTTGCTTCATAAAAAAGGTCGTCTGAACATTTTTCAGACGACCTTTTGCGTTACAAGGTGCTTACCTTAGAGGGAAGAAAATAATTGCTATGGCGACAGCAATCACACCGTAAATCGCCATGGGGATGACGGTTTTCTTGATAATCGCACCTTCGGCGTTTTTCACGTCCAGTACGGTACATACGGCGATGATGTTGTTGATGCAGACCATGTTGCCCATTGCGCCGCCGACGGATTGTAGGGCGAGGATGAGGGTCACGGACAGGCCGGTATCAAGGGCGATTTGTTGCTGAATCGGACCAAATGTCAGGTTGGATACGGTGTTCGAACCGGAGAAGAATGCACCGATAGCGCCAAGGTAAGGGGAGAAGTAAACCCAGTGTTCGCCTGCCATCGCGGCAAACTCTTTACCGATGATTTTCACCATGGAGTCGTCGCCGCCGACCATCATCAGTTGAACCATAATCAGCGCGCCCATCAAGGCAAGCAGCGGTTTTTTGGTTTGGTTGAACGTTGCAGCGTAGAAAGCCCAGGCGTCTTTGAATTTGGTTTTATAAAGCAGGATACAAATCCAAACGGTAAAGACAAACGGAATCCATGCGGGAACATAGAGGGTTTGGTAGGACGCGTTGACGCCTTGTCCGAAAATGTTGCCGAAGGTAATGGTCAAAGAGTCGCTGACGGTGATTTTGCTCAAATCAAACGGCAGTTGGAAGCTGAACCATTCTTCTTTGCTGGTCAGCAGGCCTTTGATGCCGAGCTGTTTGATACGGGTAACGACCAGCATACCGATAAGCATACCCAGAGGGGCAAGTGCTTTGGCGACTTGGGCGAAAGGTACTTTTTCGGCATTCGGGTCTTTCGGATGGTCTTTGCTCAAACCCCAGCTATGGTTGGCGGCGAATACGGATACCATCAGACCGATTGCGCCGGCAACGAGTGATGGGAATTCTTCGTTGACCATCGCCAAGGCAACATAAGGAATGGTACAAGAGAAGACGGCGATGCCGATAAAGCCTAAGTTTTTACGGATTTCAGACCAAGGTACGATGAAGCTCAAGCCGATGACGGGGATGATGAAACCTGCGAAGAAGTGCATCACGCCGGTTTGTCTGCCGATGGCAAGGATGTTTTCGGCACTCAGGTTTAATGGTGCGAAACCGAACCAAGTCGGCGTACCGACCGCGCCGAAAGATACCGGCACGGAATTCATAACCAGCGTAAAAATCGCCACTTTCAACGGGTTGAAACCCAGGCTCATCAGAATCGGGGCGGCAATCGCAGCAGGCGTACCGAAGCCGGATGCTCCTTCAATCATAAAGGCGAACGACCAGCCGATAATCATCAGCTGCGCCACAGGATTCGGGCTGATGGTCGCCAGCCATTTGCGGATAATGTCGATACAGCCGGTGGTTTCCATCATGCGGTTGAACATGATCGCACCGAAAATCACGGTAATCGGCGTCAGTGTGGAAACCAGGCCGGACGCTGCGGTTGCGTTGAGCAGCATAGCGTCGTCTTTGAAATAAAACAGCTTGATGGCGTAAATCAGCGCGGCGGTAATCGGCAGCGCGATGTAGGAAGGCATACTGTTTTTCTTAACCATCAGCCAAATCAGCAGGATGATGGGAAAAATGCTGAGGAATAGTGCCATGGTGAATCCTTAAATCGGCGTTGTTTATCAATTTTTATCATGATGTCGGATGCGGGAGAGATACCGAACCTTAATCTGAGAGTAATTACCAAATAAATTGGTAATACCAATTCAAAAGAATGCCGCATACTTTACGTAATACGATGTAATCGGTCAAGTGATTTATACGCGAACCGCGCGTTGCAAAATAAGGTTTTCGGCTGAGGGGAAATTAGTTTTTTATTATCAGAATATTGCAAAACGGATAAATGGGAGAAGGGGAAGAGTGTTGGAAATGCTGCAACAGGTAAATTCAAAAAAGGTCGTCTGAAAACAGCCTCCGCTTCGTCGGTATAGTGGATTAACTTTAAATCAGGACAAGGCGACGAAGCCGCAGACAGTACAGATAGTACGGAACCGATTCACTTGGTGCTTCAGCACCTTAGAGAATTGTTCTCTTTGAGCTAAGGCGAGGCAACGCCGTACTGGTTTAAAGTTAATCCACTATATTTATGACTTGATGGAACTTGCCATATTTGTTTTCAGACGACCCCTTGGCAGCTTTATTGTAAAGGTTCGGCAAACCAGTCTTGCGTGGCGGTATCGGCATCGAAGACTTGCCCCATCAGCGGGGTCAGCGGATTCACGCCCAAACTGCGTGCCAGCGGGATGCTTTGCAGCAGGGGTTCGTTCCAAGCGTGCAGTGCCATGGCGTAGGCGCCCCAGTGGATGGGCATGAAGCGTTTGGGGGCAAGCTGCGCGGCATAGCGGGCGGTTTGTTCGGGGAAGAGGTGGTTGTTGGGCCAATGTTCGCTGTATTGCCCGTTTTCGATGAACGCGATATCGAACCCGTTGAATTTTTCGGCGATTTTGTCGAAATGGCTGCCTTGTGCCGAGTCGCCGTGAAAATAGAATTTTTCGCCGCCGTGTTCGATGGCAAAGCTGGACCACAGGGCTTGGTTGTGGTCGGTCAGGGTTCGGGATGAATCGTGGCGGGCAGGTAGTGCGGTGTAGCGGATGCCGTTGCGTTCGGTACTTTGCCACCAATCGAGTTCGGTAATGCGCTCTTGCGGCACGCCCCATTTTTTCAGCAGTACGCCCATGCCGAGTGAGACGATGAAATGGCTGTTGCCTTTTGAATTGAGTGCCTGCACACTGTCTTTTTCGAGGTGATCGTAGTGGCTGTGTGAAATCAGGATGATATCGACAGGCGGCAGTTCGTCGATTTCTGCGGGTGCAGGCTGGAAGCGTTTCATGGTGATGGGGATGGGGGAGACGGAATTGCCGAAAACGGGGTCGGTAATGACGGTTTGCCCGCCGATCCGCATCAATAGGGTGGAATGTCCGAACCAGACGAAGCGGCTTTTTCCTTCGGGTGCGGCGAGGAAGGTTTGCCAATCGGGTTTGACGGTAGGCAGAGGTTTGGGCGGGCGCGTTGCCTGCGGGTCGGTCAGGATCTTCCAAAATGCGCTGACGAGGCCGGTCGGTTTCTGCTGCGGTTCGGGGTTGAAGAAGGTTTGCGTTTTCGGGTCGTAATGGTCGCTTGCGGGGTAAACGGGATGTTGGTCGGGATAGAGCCAGTAGGCGAGCAGGGCGTAGGCAGCGGTCAAGGCAATGAGTTTTTTCTTATGTTTCATAATTGGTTTTTATGAAGAAGGTCGTCTGAAATTTTTTCAGACGACCTTGGGTTCTGTTTGAAAATGGTCTCGGTATCCATCAGATGGCGTGCGAACAGCCGGACACCATTTTTTTGAGGGCTTGCGAGTCGAGGATTTTGATGTGCTTGTGTTCGACCGAAATCAAGCCTTCGTGGTGGAATTTGGAGAGCGTGCGGCTGACGGTTTCGAGTTTCAGCCCCAAATAGCTGCCGATTTCTTCGCGCGACATCCGCAGAATGAAATCGTTGGCGGCAAATCCGCGCGAGTAAAGGCGTTGGGACAGGTTAAGCAAAAACGCCGCCAGACGTTCTTCGGCGCGCATATTGCCTAAAAGCAGCATCACGCCTTGGTCGCGCACGATTTCGCGGCTCATCAATCTGAAAAAATGACTTCTCAGGCTGGGGATGTTGTGTCCCAGCTCTTCGATGTGGGTGAAGGGCAGCTCACACACTTCGCTGTCTTCCAAAGCCACCGCGTCGCAGCTGTGGACATGGGAACAAATGCCGTCCATACCGATGAGTTCTCCGGACATAAAAAAGCCGGTAACCTGATCGCGGCCGTCCTGACTGGCAACCGTGGTTTTGAAAAAACCGGCACGGATGGCAAACAGCGACGCGAAAGGCTCACCGGTGCGGAACAGATATTCACCCTTCTTCAAGCGGCGGCTCTGTCGGATGACCGCGTCCAATTGTGCAAACTCATTGGGCAAAAGCCCGACAGGCAGGCAGAGTTCACGCAGCGAACAGGAAGAACACAGGGTTTTCATCTGATGCATAGCATTGTGTGTGGTCATAAAACACCCTTAAAATTAAGGTTTTTATCCTGTCATGATTACGTAAGTTATTGACACATATCAAGACAGGTTTATCATACTGTGGCATTCTACCAAACTATCCGAAAATTGCCTAACATCATTACTCTAATCACGCACACGCCATGAAAGTAATACCTATACAAAATAATCACAATAGAAACAATGACAAACCTGAGTTCGACCGCGAACTCATCGCCAGCCTTCCTTCCAGCGGTCCGCGCTACACTTCCTACCCCACAGCCGACCGTTTTCATGACGGATTTCGCGAAGCCGAATATATCAATGCCTTGAATCAGCGCAGTATGGGGGCTTTGAACAAGCCCCTTTCGCTTTATATCCATATCCCCTTCTGTAACACCATTTGTTACTACTGCGGCTGCAATAAAATCATCACCAAAGACAAAAGCCGCGCCGATGCCTACATCGAATACCTTGAAAAAGAAATGGAGCTGCTCGCCCCGCATCTGGGCGGACGGCATCAGCTCGCGCAACTGCACTTCGGCGGCGGTACGCCGACCTTCTTAAGCGATGACCAAATCGAACGCGTATTCCGCATGATACGCAAACATTTCCAACTTATCCCCGGCGGCGAATACTCCATCGAAATCGATCCGCGAAAAGTCAGCCGCGAAACTGTCCTCATGCTCGGCAAGCTCGGCTTCAACCGCATGAGCGTCGGTATTCAGGACTTTGATCCCAAAGTGCAGGCAGCGGTCAACCGCATCCAAAGCTACGACGAAACCAAAGAAGTCATCGATGCCGCCCGCGAAGCCGGGTTCAAATCCGTCAGCGTCGATTTGATTTACGGCCTGCCGCATCAAACCGCCGAAAGCATCAAAACCACCATTGACACTGTCTTGTCGCTCGATCCCGACCGCCTTGCCCTTTATCACTATGCCCACCTGCCGCATATCTTCAAGCCGCAACGCCGTATCGATACCGAAGCCGTTCCCGGCAGCGAAGAAAAACTCGATATGCTGCAATACTGCGTCCAAACCCTGACCGAACGCGGCTATGTCTTCATCGGTATGGACCACTTCGCCAAACCCGATGACGAACTCTCCATCGCCCTCAAAGAAGGCTTCCTCCAGCGCAACTTCCAAGGCTACTCGACCTACGCGGACTGCGATTTAGTTGCCATCGGCGTATCCTCCATCGGCAAAATCGGCAGCACCTACTCCCAAAACGAACGCGACATCGACGCCTACTATGCCGCGCTTGATGCAGGACACCTGCCCATCATGCGTGGCTACCAGCTCAATCAGGACGACCTTTTGCGCCGCAATATCATCCAAGATTTGATGTGCCGCTTCGCCTTGGATTACCGAATCTACGAAAGCGTATTCGGTATTCCGTTCGACCGCTATTTCAAAGACGAACTTGCCGACTTGGAACAACTCGCCTCCCTCGGACTCGTCC
Source organism: uncultured Neisseria sp. (assembly GCA_963529965.1). Taxonomy (GTDB): domain Bacteria; phylum Pseudomonadota; class Gammaproteobacteria; order Burkholderiales; family Neisseriaceae; genus Neisseria. The sequence goes on along the minus strand of CAUSDA010000037.1, from coordinate 206 downwards.
GCCTGAAACCGCACGGGATGACCGTTACCCCCAAAGGCCGCTTCCTGATACGCAATATCGCCATGGTGTTCGACTACCACCTGCGCCATAGGGAAACCAAAGCCCAATATTCGCAAACGGTGTAAAGAGGAATAGCAAAGGTCGTCTGAAATTTGAACTGCACCCCAAAAGTTGGACATCCCCTCCAACTCACAAGGTGCAGTTTT
>CAUSDA010000036.1:0-24487 GCA_963529965.1 uncultured Neisseria sp. | reverse complement strand
CTGTCTGCGGCTTCGTCGCCTTGTCCTGATTTAAATTTAATCCACTATAAAATTTGTCTATGCGGGCAAGCGGCGAGGAGGCAGGCAGTCATGCCTGACCGACAAAACGTGTGTTGATCAATCCGAAAGGAAAACCCATGAATTTTCAAGACTACATCCGTTACGATGCCGTCGGTTTGGCAGAGCTGATCCGCAAAAAAGAAGTCTCCGCCGATGAAGTGTTGCGGGCTGCTTTAAGCCGCTTGGACGAAGTCAATCCCAAGCTCAATCTGTTGGCGCACGATTTGCGCGAACGCGCGGCGGCGTGGCAGGGGTCGTCTGAAAATGCCGATACGCCGCTGGCGGGCGTGCCGTTTTTGCTCAAAGACCTGCTGGCGGATTGGGAAGGCGCGCCGACATGGTCGGGTTCGCGCATGATGCAGCATTACATTGCCAAGCAAAACAGCGATTTGACCCAAGCCTATCTCGATGCGGGGCTGCGCGTGTTCGGCAAAACCACCACGCCCGAATGGGGCGCGTATCCCGTTACCGAAACCGAAATTTACGGCATCACGCGCAATCCGTGGCATTTGGATTACACCGCGGGCGGCAGCAGCGGCGGTGCGGCGGCGGCAGTGGCTTCGGGCGTCGTACCCGCAGCACACGGCAGCGACGGCGGCGGCTCTATCCGCTTACCCGCGCACAACTGCGGCGTGTTCGGACTGAAACCCACGCGCGGCCGCAGCAGTTACGCGCCGAACGCATCGGAGGCATGGCAAGGTTTGGTATGCGACCATGTGTTGACCCGCAGCGTGCGCGACAGCGCGGTTTTACTGGACATCGCCGCCCAAACCCAAGAGCGCGCCCTGTATGCCTGCCCGCCGCCGCCCGAAAACGGTTTTGCAGACAGCCTGAAACAAGAAACAGGTCGTCTGAAAATCGCTTTTTGGAAACAGACATGGTTTGGCGGCGGCAACGACGAAGGCACGGAAGCCGCGTTCGCCCATAGTTTGAAACTGATGCAAGATGCGGGACACGAATTGGAAGAAGCCACGCCCGATTTTGCGCCACCCGAACAGCTCAACCGCGCCGCCCGCGTCATCGTCATGGGCGAAACGGCAAAACTGTTCTACCAATATCAATACGAAACCGGACAAAAACTGCCGCACTGCCTGCTTGAGCCGACAACGTGGGCAATGATTGTGCAGGGTCGGCAAATCAGCGCGGGCGAAATGGCATGGGCGCGCGACGTGATGTTGGCGCAGGAACGTGCCACCAAAGCATTTTTTACGCGCTACGACGTGTTGATGACGCCCGTCTGCCCGCGAACCACGCCGAAAATCGGCGAGATGATGCCGCCGCCCGCCGCGCAAAAAGCCATGCGCCTGCTGTTCGGCACGCTGCGCTTGGGTTTCCTGTTGAAAAACAACCCGTTTTTGGAAAAAGAAGCCGCCGCCGCGCTGCAATACGTCGGCTATACGTCGCCGCTGAACATGAGCGGCAACCCCGCCATGAGCGTGCCGCTTTACCGGCATCACGGGCTGCCCGTCGGCATCCAGTTCGCCGCCGCACACGGGCGCGAAGACACGCTGCTCCGCCTTGCCGCGCAATTGGAACAGATACAGCCGTGGGCGGAAATACCGCAGTTGGTTTAGGGTTTGCATTGGATAAAAAGCGGTCTGCGCTGACAAAACGGATTGCATCCTCTATATCAAACTGAAGGAATTTTGCCTTGTCTTTCTACCAACGCTATCTGAACGGTGAATACAGCCAAGTTTATGCCGACATCGCCCGATTGCGGCAAAAAGCCTTTCAACCCGAAGCAGCAGCGGAAATCGACCGCTTGCTTACCGAAACCTTTCGGCGTGTGCTGCACAACGCGAATATCGTTGCGGAGACCTTGCCGCAGTTCGGCTATCGGTTCAACCGATGGCGCGATAACGTGATTACGCCGCCCCTGCCCGATGCGGACGAATATATCCGCCACCTTGTCCAAGCTGTGCAGCCTGTCGGGTTCATTCCCCTTTCGCTGCAATACTTCTACCGGATTGTCGGCGAAATCAACTTTATCTGGGACTATGACGAATATCCTGAAATTGTGTGGGAATATGCCGACCCTTTGTGTGTGTACGGCATAGATTTTGTTTTGGAAGAGGTGGAAAACGAAGACAACGAGTGGCTGGAATGTACCCGAGAATTGCTTGCGGAAAACCCAAAATGCCCGATTGGTTTGACATTTTCGCCCGATGATTACCACAAAGACAATGTAAGCGGCGGCAATGCTTATGAAATCGCATTAAGCACCAAGCCAAGTGTGGATGGTAAAGTGCTGTACGCCCCGCAAAATACACAATTTATCGCGTATCTGCGCCACATTTTTGCCAACGGCGGCTTTGGCAGCGAAGTGGATGCGCCCGGATTTCAAGACTATCTGCAAACCGTATTGCCCAAATTGCTGCCGTTTTAAAGGCAGCCTATAAGGTCGTCTGAAAACATCAAAACGTTTTCAGACGACCTTTTTTGGTATCAAAGGGTAGGGTAGGGCGCAAAGAACGCCGGAATCCGACTGTCTTTAAAGAATCTGAATTGTTGCTTTGGCAAGAAACCTTTAGAATGACGTTTTTCTGATTCACGCTATTTTTTCAGACGACCTTCGATGTCCCGATTAGGCGGAGGGTCGTCTGAAACGCTTTGTTCTGGTTGTTTCGGGGCGGATTTTTCCGTCTGCCCCCATACGGATGTTTTTCATGATTAGTCTTTCCAAACTTCTCGACCGCCCGATTTCTTTGGACGGTCGGAAATTCGATGTGTCACTGTTGTGGATGGTTATTTTGATGACCGCCTTCAGCCTGGTGATGATTTATTCTGCGTCGATTGCCTATGCCGCGTCCGAAGGCGGCAATCAGTTTTCTTTTGTCAGCAAGCAGGCGATGTTTGTCGGCGCGAGCGTATTGGGCTGCCTCGGGCTGTCGCTGTTGAGCATGAGCTTTTGGCGGAAAATCATTCCGTTTTATTTTGCTTTTTCCGCGATTTTGCTGGTGGTCGTGTTGTTTGTCGGCCGTGAAATCAACGGGGCGACGCGTTGGATACATATCGGGCCGCTCAATCTTCAGCCGACCGAGTTGTTCAAGCTGGCGACGGTTTTGTATTTGTCCAGCCTGTTCACGCGGCGCGAGGAAGTTTTGCGCAGTATGGACTCTTTGGGTTTGAAACCGCTGTTTGTCGGTTTGTTCAATGCTTTTCTGTGTCCGTTCAGCAAGGAGGCGCGTCAGAAAACTTGGCAGAAGCTGAAGAAGTTTAAAAATATCTTGCTGCCTATCGTGATGATTGCGCTGGGTTTGGTTTTTGTCATGGCGCAACCTGATTTCGGCTCGTTTGTCGTGATTGTGTCGATTACGATGGGTATGCTGTTTTTGGCGGGTTTCCCGTGGAAATATTTTGCCGTCTTGGTACTGAGCGTGCTGGGGGGGATGGGCGTAATGATTTTGGCGGCACCCTACCGTATGGCGCGCGTGTCGGCATTCTTGGACCCTTGGGGCGACCCTTTGGGCAAAGGTTATCAGTTGACGCATTCGTTGATGGCGATTGCGCGTGGCGAATGGTTCGGTCAGGGCTTGGGTGCGAGTTTGGAAAAACGCTTCTACCTGCCCGAGGCGCATACCGACTTTATCTTTGCCGTCATCGGCGAGGAATTCGGGTTTGTGGGGATGTGTATTTTGGTGTTCTGCTACGGCTGGCTGGTGATGCGCGCATTCTCCATCGGCAAGCAGGCGCGTGATTCCGGGCTGACGTTCAGCGCGTATGTCGCCAACGGCATCGGTATTTGGATAGGGATTCAAAGTTTCTTCAATATCGGCGTCAACATCGGTATCCTGCCCACCAAAGGCCTGACTTTGCCGTTGATGTCTTACGGCGGTTCGGCGGTTGCCGTTATGCTGGTGTGCGTTACCTTGTTGTTGCGCGTCGATTATGAAAACCGCAAAAAAATGCGCGGTTACCAAGTGGAGTAAATCATGGGCGGTAAAACTTTCATGTTGATGGCAGGCGGTACCGGCGGCCATATTTTCCCTGCGCTGGCGGTGGCGGATTCATTGCGCGCGCGCGGCCATCATGTGATTTGGCTGGGCAGCGAAGGCTCGATGGAAGAGCGCATCGTGCCGCAATACGACATCCTGCTCGAAACGCTGGCGATTAAAGGCGTGCGCGGCAACGGCATCAAACGCAAGCTGATGCTGCCGTTTACTTTGTATAAAACCGTCCGCGAAGCGCAGCGGATTATCCGCAAACACCGCGTCGAGTGCGTCATCGGTTTCGGCGGCTTCGTTACCTTCCCCGGCGGCTTGGCGGCGAAGCTCTTGGGCGTGCCGATTGTGATTCACGAGCAAAACGCCGTGGCTGGTTTGTCCAACCGCCAACTGTCGCGTTGGGCGAAGCGGGTGTTGTACGCCTTCCCGAAAGCGTTCAGTCACGAAGGCGGCTTGGTCGGCAACCCTGTCCGCGCCGATATTGCCAACCTGCCCGCGCCTGCCGAACGCTTCCAAGGGCGTGAAGGTCGTCTGAAAATCTTGGTGGTCGGTGGCAGTTTGGGCGCAGACGTTTTGAACAAAACCGTACCGCAGGCTTTGTCTTTGCTGCCCGACGATGTGCGTCCGCAGATGTACCACCAATCGGGTCGGGGCAAACTGGGCAGCTTGCAGGCGGATTACGACGCGCTGGGCGTAAAAGCCGAATGCGTGGAATTTATTACCGACATGGTGTCCGCCTACCGCGATGCCGATTTGGTGATTTGCCGTGCCGGCGCGCTGACGATTGCCGAGTTGACGGCAGCGGGGCTGGGTGCGCTGCTGGTGCCGTATCCTTACGCCGTCGATGACCATCAAACCGCCAACGCGCGTTTTATGGTGCAGGCGGAGGCAGGGCTGCTGTTGCCGCAAGCCCAGTTGACAGCGGAAAAACTCGCTGAAATCCTCGGCGGTTTGAGCCGCGAGAAATGCCTCAAATGGGCGGAAAACGCCCGAACATTGGCACTGCCGCACAGCGCGGACGATGTGGCGGAAGCCGCCATCGCGTGTACGGCATGATGACATGATGTGATGAACGAAACAGAGGTCGTCTGAAAACCAAGAAACGGGTTTCAGACGACCTTTTTGCAACTTGGCAGCCGTATTGTGCGGGAGTATGATGTAAATAGGAATTTCTCTCATTGGAGGTTGCCATGTCCGAAAAAATCTCTCCCGAAACCGTTTCCGCCCTGTCCAGTACCATGCTGATTCCCCTGTGGGCAAAGGCGGTGGAGCAGGGGAGGGCGCAGCCGCTTTTGCGCGATGACGAAGCCGTGCGGATGTTGGACAAGATTGACTACGACTTCGGCAAGTTTGCCAAAGCCAAAGCATCGCAGGTCGGCTGTTGCGGGCGGGCGAAGCTGTTGGACGATATGACCCGGCACTTTATTGCCGAACATCCCGATGCCGTCGTCGTTCAAATCGGTGCGGGGCTGGATGCGCGTTACGAACGCTTGGGCAAACCGCGCATTACCGCCTGGTATGATTTGGATTTGCCGGAAGTGATTGAAGTGCGGCGTATGCTGCTGCCCGAGTCGGACAATCATTATCTGGGCGCGTCCATGTTCGACGAAGCGTGGATGAACACCGTTGCCGCGCACGGCAAACCCGTGTTGCTCGTGATCGAAGGTGTGTTGATGTATTTCGAAGAAGCGCAGGTGCAGGGCTTTTTCAAACAGGTTGCCCGCCGTCTGCCGAACGTCCAACTTGCCTTCGACACCATTCCCAAAGCTTACATCGGACAAAGCAAACGCCACGACGCGCTCGGCAAAATGGACAAACCGCCCGAGTTCCGCTGGGCAATAAGCGGAACGGACGACATCCGACGGCTGATGCCGAGTGTGGAAATCATCGAAGAAGCGGGCTTGAGCAGCGTCTGCAAACCGCGTTATCCGTGGCTCTTGCGCCTTGTGTATGCGACCGCATGGGGGAGGCGCAAATTGGATATGCGCTTGATGAGGATACAAGTGCCGTCAAGTTGATAAACGAGAGGTCGTCTGAAAACCGGTTTTAGACGACCTTATGTTTTGTTTTTGCTGGTATTTTGGTAGTTGAGGTCGAGTTTAAAAATGGGTAATTTGCCGCTGAACGAAACCTCTTTTTCACCCATATTGCCACCAATGTGAAATCCTGTATGCCGAAACATCTTTAATTTACAAGAAAACTATGGCGCAGAAGCGGATAGCCCTTTAAAATAACGCCTTTACGCATCGAAAATCCACCGGAACGCAACATCATGATGAAAAATCGAGTCACCAACATCCATTTTGTCGGTATCGGCGGCGTCGGCATGAGCGGTATTGCCGAAGTCTTACACAATTTGGGCTTTAAAGTTTCCGGTTCGGATCAGGCGAGAAATGCGGTTACCGAGCATTTGAGCAGCTTGGGTATTCAAGTTTATCCCGGTCATACCGCCGAACACGTCAACGGCGCGGACGTTGTCGTTACCTCTACCGCCGTCAAAAAAGACAATCCCGAAGTCGTCGCTGCGCTGGAGCAGCAAATCCCCGTCATTCCGCGCGCCCTGATGCTGGCGGAACTGATGCGCTTCCGCGACGGCATCGCCATTGCCGGTACGCACGGCAAAACCACGACCACCAGCCTGACTGCGTCCATCCTCGGCGCGGCAGGTCTTGACCCCACTTTCGTTATCGGCGGCAAACTCAATGCCGCAGGTACCAACGCCCGCTTGGGCAAAGGCGAATATATCGTCGCCGAAGCCGACGAATCCGATGCGTCCTTCCTGCATTTGACCCCGATTATGTCCGTCGTCACCAATATCGACGAAGATCACATGGATACTTACGGGCACAGCGTCGAAAAACTGCATCAGGCGTTTGTCGATTTTATCCACCGTATGCCGTTCTACGGTAAAGCATTTTTGTGTATCGACAGCGAACACGTCCGCGCGATTCTGCCCAAAGTGAGCAAACCCTACGCGACTTACGGCTTGGACGATGCCGCCGATATTTACGCGACCGACATTGAAAGCGTCGGCGCACAAATGAAGTTTACCGTTCATGTCCAAATGAAAGGACATGAGCAGGCGCCGTTTGAAGTCGTGTTGAACATGCCCGGCAGACACAACGTCCTCAATGCTTTGGCAGCCATCGGCGTGGCGCTGGAGGTTGGTGCATCCGTCGAAGCGATTCAGCGCGGCTTGCTCGGTTTTGAAGGCGTCGGCCGCCGCTTCCAAAAATACGGCGACATCAAGCTGCCCAACGGCGGAACCGCGCTGTTGGTGGACGATTACGGACACCATCCCGTCGAAATGGCGGCGACCCTCTCTGCCGCACGCGGCGCGTATCCGGAAAAACGTTTGGTGCTCGCCTTCCAGCCGCACCGCTATACCCGCACGCGCGATTTGTTCGAAGACTTCACCAAAGTCCTCAATACCGTTGACGCGCTGGTGTTGACCGAAGTTTATGCCGCCGGCGAAGAGCCGATTGCCGCCGCCGACTCCCGCGCCCTTGCCCGCGCCATCCGCGTATTGGGCAAACTCGAGCCGATTTACTGCGAAAACGTCGCCGACTTGCCTGAAATGCTGTTGAACGTTTTACAGGACGGCGACATCGTGTTGAATATGGGTGCGGGCAGCATCAACCGCGTTCCTGCCGCGATGCTGGAGTTGTCGAAAAAATCCTGAGGCGGAAATTTTATCGTGGTGCTGCGATAGCTGCCCGATGAAGCGATGTTCCATCGGGTGGGGAAGCAAGATTAAGGTCGTCTGAAAACCCGATTCGTTTTCAGACGACCTGTATCAAAAAATGAAGTAATCAAGAAAGAACAAAAACAATGCAGAATTTTGGCAAAGTAGCCGTATTGATGGGCGGCTTTTCCAGCGAACGCGAAATTTCGCTGGATAGCGGTGCCGCCATTTTGAATGCCTTAAAAAGCAAAGGCATAGACGCACACGCCTTCGACCCTAAAGAAACGCCCTTGGCGGAATTGAAAACCCAAGGTTTCCAAACTGCTTTCAATATCCTCCACGGTACTTACGGCGAAGACGGTGCCGTTCAGGGCGCGTTGGAATTGTTGGGCATTCCTTATACCGGCAGCGGTGTCGCCGCTTCAGCCATCGGCATGGACAAATACCGCTGCAAACTGATTTGGCAAGCTTTGGGGCTGCCCGTTCCCGAGTTTGCCGTTTTGCACGAAGACTCCGATTTCGATGCCGTCGAACAACAACTCGGCTTGCCCATGTTCGTCAAACCGGCAGCCGAAGGCAGCAGCGTCGGCGTTGTGAAAGTGAAAGAAAAAGGTCGTCTGAAAAGCGTTTACGAAGAATTGAAACACCTTCAAGGCGAAATCATTGCCGAGCGATTCATCGGTGGCGGCGAATATTCCTGCCCCGTGTTGAACGGCAAAGGCCTGCCCAGCATACACATCATCCCCGCGACCGAGTTCTACGACTATGAAGCCAAATACAACCGCGACGACACTGTTTATCAATGTCCGTCCGAAGACTTGAGCGAGGCTGAAGAAAACCTGATGCGTTCCCTGGCAGTCCGCGGGGCGCAGGCAATCGGGGCAGAGGGCTGCGTGCGCGTCGATTTCCTCAAAGATACCGACGGTAAACTTTACCTCTTGGAAATCAACACGCTGCCCGGCATGACGAGCCACAGTTTAGTACCGAAATCCGCCGCCCATACCGGCGTGGATTTTGCCGATTTATGCATTGAAATTCTGAAAACCGCACATGTGGGATGACGCAAGCGCACTGGGTCGGCTGACCCGCTGGCTGTTGCTGCTGATGGCATTGCTGCTCATCGGCACCTGCATAGCCTGGCTATACAACTCCAATCATTTTCCCGTCAAACAAGTGTCCATACAGGGCAAGCTGACCTATTCGGACGGGAAAGCACTTCAGCGCGCCGCTCAACAGCACACGCACAGCAATATTTTCCGTGCCGATTTGGACGGTATTCAGGCGGCCTTTCAAAAGCTGCCGTGGGTGGATTCCGCCATGGTGCGCCGCCGCTTCCCCGATACTGTCGAAATCCATTTGACCGAGCGCGTGCCTGTCGCCCATTGGCGCAGCGGCGGTTTGGTCGATTCCAAAGGCAATGTGTTTGACGCCCAGCTCAAAGCCAAGCTGCCAATCTTTGAAGGACAGCCGGGTACGGGCAAAGACATGGTCAAACATTACGAAGAATTTTCCGGCATCCTCCGCCGGCAAAATCTGGCGATTAAAGAACTGATTTATACGCCGCGCTCCGCCTGGTTGGTGGTCTTGGACAACGGGATTACCGTCAGACTGGGAAGGGAAAACGAAATCAAACGCTTACAACTTTTCGCCGAAATTTGGCCGACGCTGTTGCGTAAAAATCAAAATCGGTTATCCTACGTTGATATGCGGTATAAAGACGGATTTTCCGTGCGTTACACATCAGAGATGCCGTCTGAAAGTGTTTCAGACGACTAAAGCCAAGCAAACGGCGTGAAGCAAACTATTGCCAATACAGACAAATAGTTATAACTCCAGCGAAATAACGAGCAAATATAATGGAACAACAAGGTAAATATATCAGTGCCCTCGATATCGGCACATCCAAAGTCATCGCCCTGATTGGCGAAGTACAAGACGACAACGAAATCCACATCGTCGGACTCGGACAGGCACCGTCTCGCGGCCTTAAAGCAGGCATGGTAACCAACATTGACGCGACGGCCCAAGCCATTCAGCAGGCAGTCAATGAAGCCGAATTGATGGCGGACACCAAAATCAGCCACGTTACGACCGGTATCGCGGGTAACCATATCCGCAGCTTGAATTCGCAAGGGGTTGTCAAAATCAAAGACGGCGAAGTTTCGCAAGCCGACATCGACCGTGCCATCGAAACCGCCAAAGCCATCAATATTCCGCCGGATCACAATATCCTGCATACCGTGGTGCAAGAATACATCATCGACAACCAGCCCGGCGTCAAAGAGCCTATCGGTATGAGCGGCGTCCGTCTCGATACCCGCGTACATATCATTACCGGTGCCAATACCGCCCTGCAAAACATCCAAAAATGTATCCATCGTTGCGGTTTGCAAATGGATCAAATCATGCTTCAGCCTTTGGCGAGCGGTCAGGCTGTTTTGACTGAAGACGAAAAAGATTTGGGCGTGTGTGTTATCGACATCGGCGGCGGTACGACCGATATTGCCGTTTATACCAACGGCGCCATCCGCCATACTGCCGTGATTCCCGTGGCGGGCGATTTGATTACTAAAGATTTGGCACAAGCACTGCGCACCCCACACAGCGCTGCCGAATACATCAAAATCCACTACGGCGTAGCGATTCCCGATATGGACGGCTTGGACGAAATGGTCGAAGTTCCCAGCGTCGGCGACCGTCAACCCCGTCAGATTTCCCGCCGCGTTTTGGCAAGCGTCATCGGTCCTCGCGTCGAAGAAATCTTAGAGTTGACCCTTAACGAATTGCGCCGTTCCGGCTTCCCTGAAGAAGTGCTCACATCAGGCATCGTTCTGACTGGCGGCGCATCTATGCTGACCGGCATCGTTGAGCTTGCCGAAGAAGTATTCGCCTTGCCTGCACGTATCGGCGTACCTCAAGAAATGGGCGGCGTATCCGAACGCATCCGCAATCCGCGCTATTCAACCGCCATCGGTCTTTTGCAGGCGGCAAGGGGAGAGGAAGACGGCGCGCCGGTGACCGGTGCGATTGTGGTTCACGATCAGACTGAAAAAATCAGTCTGTGGGCAAAACTGATGAAATTCTTTAAAGACAATTTCTGATTGTTCCGTTACTTGCTTACAGGGAAAATGAATTGCCGTCGGAATAGTTCCAATCGCAATAATTAAAAACTTGTGTGCTTTCGTTAAAAAATGTAGTAAAAAAATAACGGTAATGGTGAATGAATAAGAAGTATTTTGCCAGCGTCGGAATACTTCTTATATAATACGGGTAATATCTAAATTTTTGGACCGTCCTCGATGCAGGGCGCGCAGGAGTATTTGAATGGAATTTGTTTACGACGTAGCTGAATCAGCCGCAAGCCCTGCGGTCATCAAAGTAATCGGCTTGGGTGGCGGCGGTTGCAACGCTATTAACAACATGATTGCCAACACCATCCAAGGTGTTGAATTTATTAGTGCCAATACTGATGCACAATCTTTGGGTAAAAATAACGCAGCCAAGCGCATCCAATTGGGTACTAATCTGACCCGTGGTTTGGGTGCGGGTGCCAATCCTGAAATCGGCCGTGCTGCAGCACAAGAAGATCGCGAAGCCATCGAAGATGCTATTCGCGGCGCGAATATGTTGTTCATCACCACCGGTATGGGTGGCGGTACCGGTACCGGTGCGGCTCCTGTGGTTGCCGAGATTGCCAAAGAAATGGGTATCCTGACCGTTGCAGTCGTTACCCGTCCGTTCGGCTACGAAGGCAAACGCGTACACATTGCCCAAGAAGGTTTGGAGCAGCTTAAAGGTCAAGTCGATTCATTGATTATCATCCCGAACGACAAACTGATGACCGCATTGGGTGAAGACGTGACCATGCGTGAAGCGTTCCGTGCGGCGGACAACGTCCTGCGTGATGCCGTAGCCGGTATTTCCGAAGTGGTTACCCGTCCCGGTTTCATCAACCTTGACTTCGCCGACGTTAAAAACGTAATGGGCATCAAAGGTATCGCCATGATGGGTTCCGGTTTTTCCCAAGGCATCGACCGCGCCCGTTTGGCAACCGAACAAGCGATTTCCAGCCCGTTGCTGGATAATGTGACTCTGGATGGCGCGCGCGGCGTATTGGTCAATATCACTACCGCTCCGGATTGCCTGAAAATGTCCGAATATCGTGAAATCATGAAAGTGGTTAACGAGAATGCGCATCCTGAAGCAGAATGCAAATACGGTACTGCCGAAGATGACAACATGGGCGAAGACGCTATCCGCGTAACCATTATTGCGACCGGTTTGAAAGAGAACGGCAGCGAAAACCAAATGCGTGCGGCTGTCCGCGCACAAAAACTGGTTAGCGGAGTTGATGATTCCCATGTTCAACAACCGGGTAGTGTAGAAAGCCTGGTAAGAACCAACCGCGGTATTCGCTCCATGAATCTGACTGCGGCAGATTTCGGCAATCAGTCTGTTTTAGATGATTTTGAAATTCCTGCGATTTTGCGCCGTCAGCACAATCCTGATAAATAATCGATAAAAAGCCTGCTTTAAGCAGGCTTTTTCGTTTCTATATTTGTATCTGTGCAATGTAGAGATAGGGTGTAATTTTAGAGGGAATCAAAGAGAGAGTGGGTTGGTATCCTTTGATATTATTCCTATGTGAATAAAAATCTATTGTTAAGACTCAGCTTTGGGTTTTATAGTGGATTAAAATAAAAATGAGACAAGGCGGCAACGCCCGCCGTGTACGGGTAGTACATAAGGGCGTTGGCAACGCCGTATCATTGCAATTTTAATCCACTATATTAGTGAGTTCCCGTTTTAAAGCTGGATTTCCGTTTGTTTGGAAACAGCGATCGTTATCTGCGGGAAGTCTGTTTCAAAAAATTGAATTAGAGAAGCGGGCAAGCTGCATTGGTGAGAAGTTGAAAAGAGGTCGTCTGAAACGTAATTTTCAGACGACCTCTTCTCATGATTCGGACAGGCAACTTTAAACCGGGCGGCAGGCAATCATATAATTCACTTCTGTCGAGTCGCATAAAGAATAGCGGCGGGTCAAAAGATTGTAGGTCATGCCTTTGGTGTCGATAACGTCCAAACCTGCCTGCCTGCACATCCGCGCCAGCTCGGCGGGCGTGATGAATTTTTGCCAATCGTGCGTCCCTTTGGGAACGACGTTCAACACATATTCCGCGCCGACAATCAGATGGAGATAAGATTTAGGGTTGCGGTTGATGGTGGAGAAAAACACCCAGCCGTCAGGCTTCACCAGCTCCGAACAGGCTTTGACGATGGCGGCGGGATCGGGAACATGTTCCATCATTTCCATACAGGTTACGACATCGAAACTGTGCGGCTGTTCGGCGGCAAGGTCTTCGACGCGGATGCAGCGGTAATCGATATTGTCCACACCTTCGGCAGTGGCATGGGCTTGGGCGGTTTGCAACGATTTTTCCGCCATATCGATACCGATAACGTGCGCCGTGCCGCGCTTTGCCATGCTTTCCGACAAAATCCCGCCGCCGCAGCCGACATCCAAAACACGCTTGCCCGTCAACTGCGCGAACGAGTCTATATAGCCCAAGCGCAGCGGATTGATGTCGTGCAAAGGTTTGAACTCGCCGTTTTTATCCCACCATTTATCCGCAATTTGGCTGAATTTAGCGATTTCGTCCGCATCGACGTTGTGTTGTCCGGCTGCTTCCATCATGATTTTCCTGATTTGGATTTCGGGTTGAAGAGGGTTTCGATTTTATAGCAAAGTGGCAGGATGGAACAGAGACAAACTGCCGCCAGCCGCCAAAAGGTCGTCTGAAAACGCCGCTTACCCTTTTCAGACGACCTTTGACTTGTTTTTACCCCTTCCGCCTTGTTTGCCGCGACCTTTCCCATTAATTTATAGTGGATTAACTAAATCAGGACAAGGCGACGAAGCCGCAGACAGTACAGATAGTACGGAACCGATTCACTTGGTGCTTCAGCACCTTAGAGAATCGTTCTCTTTGAGCTAAGGCGAGGCAACGCCGTACTGGTTTAAAGTTAATCCACTATATATCGAGTCCTCCTCGCATTGCCAAAACAGCAAGCCCCGACCTTCACCAAAAAGAAAACCCAATGAAACCATTTATCCGCGCCGCATCCCTATTCTTCCTTGCCGCCGCCTCCACGCTTGCTTTCGGCAAAGACTTTATCATTTACGACCGCATGGACTACGTCGGCAAACCCGACCTGACTGCCGACAAATTGTCCAAAGTATTCCTGATTTACGAATCCGAGCTGGTGATGCCCGACCCTGCCGGCAAGCGCAAACACGGTGTGTTGAACGAAAAACGAATCCGCGAATTGGCGCGCCAGTCCTATCGCGAAGGCTACCGCACCATCTCCACTGACATCGAAACCTGGTTTGCCGAAAAAGACGGACAAATCCTCACGCCTCAGGAACTTAAAACCGACTTTGCCCGTATGTACCGGATTTTCAAAGAAGAAAATCCCCGTGCCTACATCAGCAACTACGGTTTGCCCGACGAACACCTGCACGCCATCCGCTACTACCAAGCTCAGGCGGACAACGAGGCAGTTTTGGCAAAATGGCGGCAGTTCAGCAAACGCCGTCAGATGAGCGCAGCCATCAGCGACTATGCCAATCCCGTGTTTTACATCACCACGCCCGATTTGGCGCAATGGGAAAAAGACGTCCAAACCACCGTTGCCGAGATTAGAAAGCGCTATCCCGACAAAAAAATCATCGGCTACCTCTGGCCGCAATATTATTCCGCGAGCAACAGCCCGTATTTCAAACAATTTATCGATGCCGAACGCTGGCAGAAAATGCTCGAAATCAGCAGCAAATATATGGACGGCGTGATTATCTGGTCGGACAAGCGTGATGAAAACCATCAAATCGTCCGCTGGAACGACCCGCGCATACAGGCAATCATGCGCGCGACCAAGTCCTTTATCGCGGCGCACCCCAAAGACATCGCCGTCGAAACATTGCAGCCGCCGACATCATCCAAATCATTGAAAAACAGCAAATTGAAATAAAACAACGCATTTCCTGCCGTCAATTTAATAGAGAAAAGCATGACGGCGGGCGGATAAATCGCCAAGCAAAGAGGTCGTCTGAAACCCAAAATTTAGGTTTCAGACGACCTTTTTGTCGCAATGGCGGTTTTGTTGCTTATTAATCCACTATAACAGGGAGAGTGATGTCCATGATCTTGTTGCAGTTTATTTTCAGACGACCTTTTTTCAAAATTCGCTTACGGCATTTTTTCATTTTAGTATAAATGCTTTATGGAAGTCTGAAAGCATGAATCAGGCATGTCATCTTTGGCATGGTAATTGCAGGATAAAGGTCATAGTTCTATATTGTTTGGTAAATAAATGTTAATTTTAAAAGCAAAGTTATGGATTATCGGAACTTTTTCTAAATAAACGGTAAGGTTAATTGGCTTAAAACACTATTTCCTCAGATATAGATATGTTCTAAAAATTGTATCTAAGTGACAATTAACGTCAACTTTATTGGATTTCAATAATATATAAACAAAATAAATGAATGCCTGCCTCATAAAATCCGCTTGTGCCTGAAGAAGAAGATTCAGCGGCGGGGCAGTGCGGGGAGTACGTCTTATTTTGATTGTATATGCTTGAATTCAATCTGATATTTTTTAATAAATCCAACCAAGAGAGATTGTTATGAATAAGATTTTCAAAGTTGTATGGAACCGTACCATCGGCTCTTTCGTCGTTACTTCCGAATTGGCGAAGGGACGTGTCAAATCAAGCAGCGAAGGTGCTGAAGGAGATGTGCGCGCCTCAGAGGAAGGTCGTCTGAAAACCTTATTCAGGCTGACAGCGTTGAGCGCGGCATTATTGGGATTTTCCGAAGGGGCTTGGGCGGTGATTGCGCCTACCGCTGCAGTTGCAAATGGCTCGGGTGGTGAAACTGCTGTCAATGGCGCTCATGCTAATGGAACAGGCGCTGTTGCAGTTGGTGCCTATGCGCGTGCAGGAACAAGGGCCGCGCCGCCTAATGGTTTAAACACGGGTGCTATTGCAATTGGTGGTAGTGATCCAACTACAGCTACATATGCTGATGGTAATAATGCGATTGCAATTGGTACAGGTTCAAATTCAAACGCAGCTAAGGCAACCGCTGTTGGTGCGGATACTGTTGCATCAGATCAATGGACTACTGCTTTGGGTGGTCGTGCCGAGGCGAAGGCAAGGGGTGCAACAGCCATTGGTAGTTGGACACAGGCCACAGGCCAATTTGCGGTTGCTATTGGCGGTAGTGACCGCTTTGGGCGAGATAAAAATACAGAATTGAATGACGGCAGTGGCGCGACTTTGGCTTCAGGGACTCGCAGTACCGCTATTGGTCGACGCGCGATGGCATCTGGTAATGATACGCTTGCTTTCGGTACGAATGCGAAGGCTACGGGCGTAGATGCGGTTGCTTTTGGAACGAACGCGAATGCATCAATTCTTAAATCGATTGCTATCGGTAAAAATACACAGGCAACGGGAGAGGCTTCTATCGTCATTGGTAGTGATGATCATGTTTATGGAGAGATTAAATCAACCTCCAGACAAGGTATTGCTATCGGTGCGGGAGCTAAGGCGATAGGGCTGAACCAAGCGGTTGCCATAGGTCCAGATGCCACTGCTTCGGGTCAGCAATCAACCTCCATTGGTAACAATACCCGTGCGGCAGGGGACTCGTCTATCGCCATCGGCGGTGATGACTGGGATATTGCAAAAGAAAGCGTCAATACACAGTACAAAAAATTGACTGGTTCTGATATGTCCAGCGGTTATCAAGGTACTACGGCTGCTACGGCAGCGGTTGCGGTAGGTGTGAAGGCACAGGCGACAGGTGCTCTGTCTACGGCTTTTGGTCCGGGTACGATCGCTAGTGGTTTAGGTGCATCAGCATTCGGTGTGGGTGCGTCCGCTACTCAGGATAAATCCGTTGCCATCGGTGCGGGCTCGACCACAACCATTAATGCGGAAAAGATAACTACTGCAACTGTTAATGATATTACCTATGGCGGCTTTGCGGGTACGAACAACTTGACGCACGGTTCACAGGTTTCTTTTGGTACGAAAGGCTACGAACGACAGCTTAAAAATGTTGCTCCGGGTGCGATTACCTCAACTTCCACTGACGCGATTAACGGCAGCCAGCTTTACGCGCTTCATGCAGGTTCGGGCAATATCGCCAAAGCAGTTGCCAATGCATTGGGCGGCGGCGCGGCTGTGGGTATTGATCCTACAAACAATCAAGGTACGGTAACGCTGCCGTCTTATAACGTGCTCAAAGGCAGTGCTACGCCGAATATGGCAGGTAATGGTACAGCTAACTTCAATGCAAATCCTGCTCGGAGCGTTGCTGATGCGCTGACCAATCTCAATACTTACGTCAACCAAGGCTTTGCCGTCAAAGATAATTCGGGCACGGCGAAGGGCATTGTTACGCCCGGTGAAAGCGTACAGTTTGCCGACGGCAAAGCAACTACCGTTACTGTTGAGACTGAAGCAGATGGTAATACTAAAGTCAAATACGACGTCCAAGTGGACGGAGAAACTGTCAGAATTGAAAACGGCAAACTGACTGCCGCATCGCAAACTCATTATTACAGCGTTAATCGCCCCGGTACTCCGGTAGCCAACTACAACAACGACGGCGCAACTGGCGAAAATGCGATTGCCGCCGGTCCTGAAGCCAGGGCGGCTGCGAGCAATGCGGTTGTGATAGGTAGCAAGGCTGCTGTTGAGGCGGCAGCAGGCTCTGATTCCACTATTAATGGCGATACTACTGGCGAAGGTTCAGTTGCCGTCGGTTCGCTAAGTAAGGCAAACGGTAAGAACGCGACTGCCATCGGTCAGCAAGCAAATGCCTATGGTCAAAACTCGTTTGCTGGCGGTCAAGATACTGAGTCATCAGGTAAATCGAGCGTGGCCATAGGTGATGGCTCAAGAGCTACTGATAACTCTACTACTGCTGTTGGTCCATATGCCAAAGCTCAAAAAGCAGGTGCATCAGCATTCGGTTTCAATGCCAATGCTCAAGCAATAGGCTCTGTGGCAGTAGGTCGACAAGCACAAGCTTTGAATTTGAATGCTGTTTCGGTAGGTAATGAAAGCAAAGCAAAAGGAGAAGATACTGTTGCTATCGGTACTAGTGCCGATGCTGTACAAAATCGGGCAATGGCAATCGGTAAAGGGGCTTTTGCTAATGATGCTGACACGATTGCATTCGGTGCCGGTACGAAGGCTGATAAAAGATATGCTATTGCAATCGGTTCGGGCAATAATGCTTGGAAAACTGATTCTATTGCGTTAGGACGTGCTGCCAATGCAGACGGCGCGGCTTCTTTGGCGCTTGGTTTGAGCAGCCATACCCGCGAAGCCAATGCCATAGCTTTGGGTAACAACGCCAACGCGGACGATACCAATTCCATTGCTATCGGTACAAACAGCAAAGCTGCTCAAGCTGCAGCAGTTGCTATCGGTAATAATGCAACAGCCCTGAAATTCAGTGCGGTTGTTATCGGTGAAGATGCGCGATCCAATAACTCGCGCTCTGTCGTCATCGGCTATAACGCTTCTGCAACCAATACCGAAATACCAGGTTCTGGACAACCTGATTACAATCAAACCGTTGCTATCGGTGCATACGCCAATGCATGGGGCGATCAATCTACTGCCATCGGTAACAATGTAGACGCAAAAGGCAATTCTTCTATCGCCATCGGTGCGGACGACTGGGATACCGTTGCAGTGAAAACTGTAGACGGTACGGGGGGTAAAACGGTTAAAGAGGTTTATCAAGACTATACCGGCGATGTGATGGTAACCGGTAGTTATACTCATACGACTTCAAGCGAAGCTGCGGTAGCCATTGGTACTAAATCACAGGCAATAGGCCAATTATCCACAGCCTTTGGTACGGGTACGATTGCTGAAGGCGTCGCCTCTGCCGCATTCGGTATGGGTGCGAAAGCCACCAAAGGCAACTCTGTCGCAATCGGTGCGGGCAGTACGACTACAACCAATGCAATCGAAGTCAACGAAGCTAAAGTCAACGATCTGAAATACTCAGGCTTTGCAGGTGGTAACCATATTACCTCCGGCGACCAAGTGTCTTTCGGTTCGTCAGGCTACGAACGTCAATTGAAAAACGTTGCTCCGGGCGAAATCTCTAACACTTCTACGGATGCCATCAACGGCAGCCAGCTGTACGCGGTACAAAACGTTTTGGGCAATACTGCCAAAACCGTTAAAAATGTATTGGGTAGTAATGCACAGTTGGCTGAAGACGGCAGTATTACCATGAATAATATTGGTGGTACGGGTGAAAATACCGTTGATAGGGCAATTGCGTCTTTGAAAACGTCAGCCTTTAAATCGTTTCAATTAGACACGGCTGTTGCTACCGGAACCAATGGTCGTGCCGAAAATCATTCTTCGCAGGAAATTACAAGTGGTTCTACCCTCCGACTTGAGGCAGGTAAAAATATACATCTGCATCAATCGGGAACCACTGTAAGTATTAATACGGTGGATAACCCTGAATTTACAGGCGTAGTTACTGCCAAAGGCGGATTAAATATGTCTGGAAACCGTATTACTAATTTGGGTCAAGGTACGGATACTAATGATGCGGTTAATGTTGGGCAGCTCCAAGATGCAATGAATAATCTGCGCGTCAACACTCTGACTACGGTCAGCAATGATGCCCCTTTCTCTTATATTGATAAAGATGGAAAGCTTTTAACCCGTAAAGTTAAAGAAGTAGGCGGACAAAAAGTAGTATCGTTTACTTATGTAGATGGTGGTGCAGAATATAACGGTGATGTAACCATTGCTGCTTTGAACGCCAAAGACCCGCAAACTTCCGTACCGACCATTGTTGGTAATGTGAAATCGGGCATCAAAGATAATGATGCAGTCAATGTGTCCCAATTGAAGAAAATAGCTGAAGCACTGGGTACGCAAGTGGGTACTGACGGCAGCGTTTCCATGCCGACTTATGCAGTTGTTTCAGATTCTCCCGCTACTTCAAGCGTGGTTAACTACAATACTGTTGGCGATGCGCTGTCCGCTTTGAATAGAGCTGTTAATAGCCCTCTGAACTTTACAGGCGATGTTGGCAACCAATTCAACCGTAAACTCGGCAGTACCGTAGCAGTCAAAGGCGGACAAACTGATCAGACTAAGCTATCCGATAATAATATTGGTGTAGTTTCAGACGACCAAAATCACACGCTGAACGTCAAACTGGCAAAAGAATTGACCGGACTGACTTCTGCAGCCTTCAGCGATGGCGTTACTGCTGGCGGTACGACCGTTAACGGCTCCGGCGTAACCATCGGCTCCGGCAGCAACCCTGTGAAACTGACTGCAGGCGGACTCTCCAACGGCGGCCACAAGATTACCAACATTGCTGACGGCGAAGCAGATAATGACGCAGCAAGCTACAAACAAGTCAAAGCCGCGAAAACCGAGGTTCAAAAAGGTACAAACGTCGCCAGCGTAACCAAAACTGACGACGCGGACGGTCATGCGATTTACACCGTCAATGCCAAAGGCACGGTTGTTTCTGCCTCAGGCGCAGACAACGGTCTGAAACTTACGCCGTCTGAAGATACAACCACCAATGTCACTACCTACAATCTGGATTTGTCAGACAAAACCAAAGAATCCTTGAAAAAAGCCGACAGCGCATTGCAAAACATCGGCGTACAAGTCAACGGTACGGCTGCCAAAATGTTGAATCAAGCTGACTCCATATTGAATTTCGTTGACGGTACAGGTACGACCGCCGAAAACAAAAACGGCACCGTCGCGTTCAATGTCAATAAATCTACCTTGACAGCGGGTACTGGCGGTACGGTTAATGCAGGAACATCCGGCGATGCATTTGCTACCGCAACTGATGTTGCCAATGCCATCAATGAGGCCGTTGCTAACAGCGAAAAAACCAGTGCGGTCGAAAAGGGCGACAATACCCATGTCGCTGCTGTGGAAGCGGGTAATAAAACAACCTACACCGTCCATGCTGACAATACAACCGTCAGCGTGAAAGATGGCGGTAAATTGAAGTTGGAGTCGTCTGAAAAAACAAACGCCAACCAAACCAAAACTACCAACTACGAACTTGACCTTTCAGACGACGCCAAAGCTGAGATTCAAAAAGGCGTGGATGCGAAAACTGCTGTCGACAGCAAGGGTGTTGCATTTGCGGGTAACAACGGAACAACCGATGCCGCCAAACTGGGTGAAACCGTCAATCTCAAAGGCGACGACCAAAACGTCGTTACTGAAGCTGGAGCAGACGGCATTAAAGTCAAATTGAAAGACGAAATCACTGTCCAAACCGTCAATGCCGATAAACTCAAAGCGGGTGATAGTGTTCTGACCAATGACGGACTGAACACACCGCAAGTCACCGCAGGCGATAGTGTGTTAAACGGTAATGGATTGAACATTGCCAATGGTGACAATCCTGTATCCCTGACCAAGTCCGGCTTGAACAACGGTGGCAATAAGATCACCAAAGTTGCTAAAGGTACGGAAGAAACTGACGGAGTGAACGTCAGCCAAATCAAACCGTTGGCTGAAGCATTGAACATGACCGTCGGTGCGGACGGTACGATCGGACAGCCGAGCTTTACCGTCAAACAAGCCGACGGTACGGCAGGTACTCCTGTACATACCGTTCAAGATGCTTTGAACAAAGTCAGCGACGAGTTGAATAAAGGCCTGACCATTGCCGCAGACAAAGGCAATGCGGACAAAGTCAATTTGGGCGAAACCGTTACCTACACGAGCAAAGATAAAAATATCGTAACGACTGTAGGCAGCAACGAAATCGACTTCAGCCTTGCCAATACCATCACCGTCGGCAAAAACGCGGCAGGTGGCAACCCCGTTATTATCGATGGCACGAAAGGCACAGTAAGCGGACTGACCAACAAAACCTTGGGCGGTACGGATTTCGCAACCAAAGGCCAAGCCGCGACCGAAGAGCAGATAGATGCCGCGCAAACCAATCTGGCAGATGTTTTGGGTACAGGTTCAACCAACCAAAACGGTACGGTAACGGTTACCGACATCGGCGGAACAGGCAAGACTACCGTCAGCGATGCGATTAAATCCGTCAAAGAAACTGCTGAAAAAGGCTGGAATCTGCAAGCCAACGGCGATACTGCCGAAAAAGTAGCAGCAGGCGAAACGGTAACGTTCAAAGACGGCAAAAACATCAAAGTAACCCGCGACGGCAAAAACATCACCGTAGCGACTTCAGACGACGTCGAGTTTGCTCATGTTAAAGCTAATTCAGTAGAAGCTGCCAGCGTGGTTGCTGACAGCGTCATCGCAGGCAACAGCGTCTTGACTACCGAAGGTTTGAAGATCGGTGCAGATGGTTCTCCGAACCAAGTGTCCCTGACTACGTCCGGTCTGAACAACGGCGGCAACAAAATCGCCAACGTAGCCAAAGGTGTGGCAGATACTGATGCGGTTAACGTCAGCCAGCTGAACCCGATTGCCAAAGCGTTGAATAGCAGCATCAACCCGACTACCGGTGCGATTGAAGCTCCTGTCTTTACTGTAACCAAAGCAGACGGTACGAAACATGAAGCCGTAGGCACGGTTCAAGACGCTTTGGATAAAGTAGGCGAAGAAGTCAGCAAAGGTCTGAACATCGTTGCGGACAATGGGTCGTCTGAAAAAGTGAACTTGGGCGACACCGTTACCTACACAAGCAAAGACAAGAACATCGTTACCACAAGCGGTACAGGCAAAGCGATCGACTTCAGCCTGGCCGAGAAAGTCACCATCGGCAAAGACGCGGCGAACGGCGGCAAACCGGTCGTGATTGACGGTAAAGAAGGTATTGTCAGCGGACTGACCAACCAAGCGTTGGGCGGTGCGGACTTCGCTACTAAAGGTCAAGCTGCAACTGAAGAACAGTTGAACGAAACCCAAGTGAATCTGAAAAACATCTTGGGCGGCAACGCAGCCAACAACAACGGCAACGTAACGACCAACAACATTGGTGGTACAGGTAAAGACAACGTCCACGAAGCCATTGCCGCAGTTAAAGAAACTGCTGACAAAGGCTGGAACTTGAAAGCGAACGACGAGACCGACAGCGAGAAAATCGCTGCGGGCGACACCGTAACCGTGAAACAAGGTAAGAACATCCGAGTGAAACGCAGCGGTAAAGAGCTGACGGTTGAGACTTCAGACGACGTTGAGTTTGCTCATGTCAAAGCTGATTCCGTAGAAGCTACCAGCGTAGTTGCCGAAAGTGTTATCGCAGGCAACAGCGTCTTGACTACCGAAGGTCTGAAGATCGGTGCGGACGGTTCGCCAAGCCAAGTGTCTCTGACTACTGCCGGTCTGAACAACGGCGGCAACAAGATTGCCAACGTAGCCAAAGGCGTAAAAGCCACCGACGCCGTCAACGTCGCCCAACTGAACGAACAACTCGCCGCCACTGAAAAAACCACCACCGTCGTCGCCGGTAAGAACGTGACCGTCAGCGAAAAAGTGGACGGCAACAACACCGAGTACACGGTTAACGCCGACAAGACCACCCTCAGCCAAGCGGCTAACGGTGCGGTTAAAGTCAGCGAAGGTGCGAAAGACGCCGACGGTGTTACCGATTACGCCCTCGACTTGACCGACGAAGCCAAAGCCGACATCGCCAAAGGCGTAGCGGCGAAAGACGCGGTGGACAACAAAGGCCTGACTTTTGCCGCCGACAACGGCACGACTGGGGCGAAGAAACTGGGTGACAGCCTGAGCGTTAAAGGCGACGGCAACATCCTGACCCGCGCCGACGAAAACGGCATCGGCTTCTCGCTGGCCGACAAGATTACCGTCGGCAAAGCAGGCAACGGCAACAAACCGCTCGTAATCGACGGTACCGCCGGTCTGATTTCCGGTCTGAGCAACACCACCCTGGGTGGTGCGGACTTTGCCACTAAAGGCCAAGCCGCAAGCGAAGAGCAGTTGAACGCAGCCCAAGCCAACCTGGCGAACCTGCTCGGTGGTAACGCGGCCAACAACAAAGGCAACGTGACCACCACCGACATCGGCGGCACCGGCAAAGACAACGTCCACGACGCCATTGCCGCGGTGAAAGAAACTGCCGACAAAGGTTGGAACCTGAACGCCAACGACGAAACCTCGTCTGAAAAAATCGCCGCAGGCGACACCGTGACCTTCAAAGAAGGCAAAAACGTCAAAGTCAGCCGCAACGGTAAACACATCACCGTAGCGACTCCAGACGACGTCTCCTTCGACAAAGTGACCGTAGGCGACAGCGTTCTGACCGACAACGGACTGACTGTGGGCAACGGCAAAGCAGGCAAACCTGTCAGCCTGACCAAAGACGGTCTGAACAACGGCGGTAACAAAGTCACCGACATCGCTGCAGGCGAAGCCGACACTGACGCAGTGAACGTTGCACAGCTCAAAGCAGCCGCGGCGAAAGCGACGTCCAAAGTGGACAGCGGCAATGACAACATCGTCGTCACACCAGAGCAAAATGCCGACGGCAGCACCACTTACAAAGTGGCGACCGCACCCAACCTCAAAGCCGACAGCTTCACCGCAGGCGATACCGTTGTGAACAACGACGGCGTCAAAGTCGGCGACAAAGTGGCATTGGGCAAAGACGGTCTGAAAGCAGGCGATGTCAACATCACCGCTGACGGTATCAATGCCGGCAACAAAGCCATCAGCAACGTAGCCGCCGGTGTGAAAGACACCGATGCCGCCAACGTCG
>CAUSDA010000035.1:0-24755 GCA_963529965.1 uncultured Neisseria sp. | reverse complement strand
TGTACTGTCTGCGGCTTCGTCGCCTTGTCCTGATTTAAATTTAATCCACTATATACAGTCCGACGGTCTGAAATGACCATGCCGAACTGTATTTTTTGGCGGCTTCTGAAGGCAAGTACGGAAACCCTCGCTGCGAAGTATTTATAGTTGTGTAAATTCTGCGTCGATTTCCGTCAGGATTTGCTCTAGCTCCTCCTGCCACAAAAGCCAGTTTTCTTCTATTTGTGTTAATTTTACTTTAATTTCTGTTAATTGTGCGAGGGTTTGTTGTAATTTTGTTTTATTTTCGTCCGAATAGGCTTCCTCTTGTGCCAAAAATGTTTCACATGCCGTTTGAATTTCGGAAAGCTGCGCCATTTCTTTTTCAGCTTTGTCGATTTTCTGCTGTATCGGCTTGCCGCGTCGGGCTTTTTCTTGACGGATTTGTGCTTCGATACGCTTGGTGTCTTTGCGGTTTTGGCTTTGCGCGGAAGCGGCAGGCGCGGTTGTAGCGTTTTCCTGCGCCAACCGCCATTGACGATAATCGTTTAAATCGCCGTCAAAATTTTTCAGACGACCTTTGTCGATCAGGAGGAAGCTGTCGGTAGTCGCTTCGATCAGGCTGCGGTCGTGCGATACGACGATTAAGGCGCCTTGGAAACTTTGCAGCGCGAGCGTCAGAGCGTGGCGCATATCCAAGTCCAGATGGTTGGTCGGCTCGTCAAGCAGCAGCAAATTCGGCTTTTGCCAGATAATCATGGCAAGGGCGAGGCGGGCTTTTTCTCCGCCGGAAAAGGGTTCGGTTTTCTGCAACGCCATATCGCCGACAAAGTTGAAGCCGCCGAGGAAATTTCGGATTTCTTGTTCGCGCACTTCGGGAGAAAGCTGCTGAATGTGCCAAACAGGGCTTTGGTCGGCGCGGATGGTATCGAGCTGGTGTTGGGCAAAATAGCCGATATTGAGTTTTTCGGAACGAACAATGCTGCCGGAGAGTAAATCGATTTTTCCTGCCAAGGCTTTGATAAACGTAGACTTACCGCTGCCGTTGACACCCAATAGCCCGTAGCGTGCGCCGCTCTCAAGCGAAAGTGTAATGTCATGCAGGACGGTTTTTCCTTCGTAACCCAAATCAGCGTGTTCCAGCTTCAGCAAGGGATTGGGCAGATGGTCGGGATTGTAAAATTCGAAGGAAAACTCGCTGTCCAGATGCGCGGGAGCGATGCGCTCGAGCTTCGCCAACGCCTTCATGCGGCTTTGCGCTTGAACGGCTTTGGTGGCTTTGGCTTTGAAGCGGTCGATAAACGATTGCAGATGTTTGATTTGCGCCTGCTGTTTGACATAGGCGGCTTGTTGCTGCGCCAAACGTTGCGCGCGTTCGTTTTGGTAAAAATCGAAATTGCCGCCGTATTGCGTGAGCTTTTGCTGGGACAATTCGATGGTTTGGGTGGTTGCCGCATTGAGGAAATCACGGTCGTGGGAAATGATGATTTGCGTGCAGGGTAAAGAGGCAAGATGGTTTTCCAGCCACAAAACGGTTTCCAAATCCAAGTGGTTGGTCGGTTCGTCAAGCAAGAGCAAATCGGCGCGGCAAATCAGGGCTTGCGCAAGATTCAGGCGCATACGCCAGCCGCCGGAAAAGGATTTGACGGGACGGCTGTGTTCTTCTTGCGAAAAACCCAGTCCGTTCAACAATTTCGCCGCACGTGCTGGCGCGGTATAAGCGTCGATTTCTTCCAATTTGGCATGGTATTCCGCCTGCTTCATGCCGTCATTTTGCGCTTCCGCCTGCGCCAAGGTCGTCTGAAAAGCCTGCAACTCGGCATCGCCCTGCAAAACGTAGTCCAACGCGGAGATGTCCAAGTCGGGCGTTTCTTGGGAAACGGAAGCCATCCGCCAATTTTTCGGAATCGAAATATCGCCGCCGTCCTGAGTGATTTCACCCTTGATTAAGGCAAACAGGCTGGATTTGCCCGTCCCGTTTTTACCGATCAAACCGACGCGCTGACCGGGATTGACGGTGGCGTTGGCTTTGTCGAGCAGGACTTTCAAACCGCGTTGAAGGGTGAGGTTCTTGATTTCAATCATGATGGTAAGGGACGGGCGGAAAAATGGGAAAGGCGGTATTTTATAGCGAAAACAGCGTGATGTCGCCGTTCGTTGGTGCCGTAGCGTTTCAACGTGAATCCATGATGGAAAAAGGTCGTCTGAAAACGGCGGACGGTATGAGCGAAACCCGCTCTGTCCGTTTTCAGACGACCTTTGATGTAACGAAACGGCTTAATGTCGATAATCTGCCGAATCCTTACGGATTTGTTGCAGAAATTTCCGCGTCCGTTCGTGTTTAGGGTGTTCGAACAATTCTTTCGGACTGCCCTGCTCTACAATGACGCCGCCGTCCATGACGACAACGGTAGTAGCGACTTCCAGCGCAAACTTGATTTCGTGGGTCACGACAACCATCGTCCAGCCTTCCTGCGCCAATTCTTTCATGGCGTTCAATACGTCTTGCACCAATTCGGGATCCAGCGCGGAAGTGGGTTCGTCAAACAACATCAGCTCGGGCTGAATCGCCAGTGCGCGGGCGATACCGACGCGCTGTTGCTGACCGCCGGAAAGCTGGTAGGGATAAAGGTTAACCTTGTCGCCCAAGCCGACTTTTTCCAGCAATTTCAAAGCTTCTTCGCGCGCTTGGGCGGCAGGTTTGCCTTGTACGGCAACCGGACCTTCCATTACGTTTTCTAACGCGGTTTTGTGCGGAAAAAGGTTGTATTGTTGGAACACCATGCCGGATTTGCGGCGCAGCGCCAAGATGTCGTGCTTCGATGGTTTTTTAGAAAAATCGATTTTAAGCGGTCGCTCGTTGTCGAACTCGATTTGTCCGTCTTCGGGCATTTCCAGCGCGTTTAAGCAGCGCAGAAACGTCGTTTTACCCGAACCGGAAGGCCCGAGGATGACGACCACCTGCCCTTTGCCCACATCCAAATTGATGCCGTGCAAAATGGTGTTTTCGCCGAAGGTTTTGCGGATATTGCGGATTTTAATCATGGCTTCCCCTTATTTGGCGACATAGC
Organism: uncultured Neisseria sp.; assembly: GCA_963529965.1. GTDB lineage: Bacteria > Pseudomonadota > Gammaproteobacteria > Burkholderiales > Neisseriaceae > Neisseria. The sequence continues at coordinate 21,705 of CAUSDA010000035.1, read as the reverse complement.
GGTCGAAGCGTTTTTCCAAGCGCGCCTGAATCAGGAACAGAACCTTGCAGAAACACCAGTAAACCAAAGCGGCTTCGATAAAGACGGGCACAAAATCGTAGGTACGGTTTGCCGTTTCCTGAGCGACGCGGAACAATTCCGTTACCGTCACCACCGCCGCGAGCGAGGTGTTTTTAAATAAGCCGATAAATTCGTTGCTCAAAGGCGGCACGGCAACTCGGAATGCCTGCGGCGCGACGATGCGGCGAAAAGTCTGCATATAGGTCATGCCGATGGAGAAACCCGCCTCCCACTGCCCTTTCGGCACGGACAAAATCGCCGCACGGATGGTCTCGGAAGCGTATGCGCCAACATTAAGCGAGAAGCCGATGATGGCGGCGGGAATTGGATCGATGAAAATACCGACGGACGGCAGCCCGTAAAACACAATCACAAGCTGCACCAGCAGCGGCGTCCCCCTGATGATGGAAATATAAGTTTCCACCAGTTTCAGCAGGATTTTCCGCACGATGCCGCCCGAAGGCATAATCCGCACCAAAGCCACGGCGATGGCAATCACCATCCCGATCAGGAACGATGCCACCGCCAGCGGCAGCGACACCATAAACCCGGCTTTGACTATAGGCAAAAACGCGCTGACAATCATGTCGGCGCGTGTTTCCGTCATAAACGGCAGTGAAGCAAGAAAATTATTTAACACTGATGTCTTTTCCGAAGAATTGTTCGCCCAGTTTTTTCAGCGTGCCGTCAGCTTTCAGCTCGTTGATTGCCGTGCTGAATTTCGCTACGACTTCATCATTGCCTTTATTGACAATCAAGCCGGAACCGACTTTTTCATCGGCAGGCGCAGACCAAACGATTTTCACGCCGGCATTCGGGTTTTTCTTCAGATAGTCCAAAACTGCCAATTCATCGTTCAAAGTCGCATCGGCGCGTTTTTGTTCAATCAGGGTCAGCGATTGCGCCAAACCGTCCACCGGTACGAGTTCCGCACCCGCAGCTTTGGCTTTTTCGCCGTAGTTGCTGGTCAGGGATTGCGCGGTTTTGACGCCTTTGATGTCGTCGATGGATTTGATGTTGCTGTCTTTGCGCGCAACCAAAACCGCACCGCTCCAGCTGTAAGGTTCGGATTTGTCGAATGTTGCTTGGCGTTCGGGGCTGGTCAGACCGACTTGGTTTGCCACCACGTCGAAACGTCCCGCTTTCAAACCCGCCATCATTGAATCCCATTGCGTTTCTTTAAATTCGACTTTGACGCCCAGTTTGTCGGCAACGGCGCGGGTAACTTCCACATCGTAGCCGGTCAGCTTGCCGTCTTTGTCGTGGTAGGTAAACGGCGCGTAAGTGCCTTCGGTACCGACGGTAATCGTACCTTTATTGTTGATGCGCTCGATTAAAGAACCGGAAGCGCTGGCAGTTTGGGCGGGAGCAGAAGAAGACGCGCTGCCGCCCTCTCCGCCGCAGGCTGCCAAAACCAATGCGGTCATGCCGCCGAGTACGAATTTTTTCAACATAATCTTCTCCTGAAGAAAAAGTGTGCAAGGGCAGCATTCTAAGTGAAATTACGGCAAACACAAAGAATACTTTTTTATATTGCTTATTCCGAAACGGATAAAGGAAGCCGTACCCCTCCCATCCATCAAGTAAAGGTCGTCTGAAAACAGTCTTGATACCCCCTTTTCCGTTTTCAGACGACCCTCTGCATCATTCGTATCACACGACGGCTTGGTATTCGTAACGATGATGCTGCGTTCAGATTCAAAGAGAACATTGTCCCATCTTATTTAAGATTCGCGCCTTGACTTAACACGCTGAGATGGCAAAAGGTCGTCTGAAAACTTTTCAGACGACCTTTTATCTTGAACCGCAGCTGATGCTTAAGCGCGTTTGCGGAATTCGCCGGTACGGGTATCGATTTCGACTTTGTCGCCGTTTTCGATGTAAGACATCACTTGGATTTCAGTGCCGCCGACCAGACGCGCGGTTTTCATCACTTTGCCGGAAGTATCGCCTTTAACGGCAGGCTCGGTGTATTCAACTTCGCGTACGATGATGGTAGGCAGCTCGACAGAAATGGGGTTGCCTTCGTAGAAGGTCACTTCGCATTGGTCTTCCATACCGTCAACGATGAATTTCAACGCGTCGCCGATGTTGTCGGCTTCGATTTCGTATTGGTTAAATTCTTCGTCCATGAAGACGTACATAGGGTCGGCAAAGTAGCTGTAAGTACAGTTTTTGCGGGACAGGATGACGACGTCGAATTTGTCGTCGGCTTTGTAAATGGTTTCGGAAGCGGCACCGGTCAGCAGGTTTTTCAGTTTCATGCTGACTTTGGCGGAAGAGCGGCCGCCTTTGATGTATTCGGTTTTTTGAACGACCATAGGATCGTTGCCGACCATGAATACGTTGCCGGCGCGCAGTTCTTGTGCTGTTTTCATGTATTGTCCAATCAAATCGGTTGTAAATAAACGCGCTATTTTAGCGTATTTTTTTAAGCTTTGAAATAAAGGCGGCGAGTTTTTCGGGGGCGGAAGGCTGCTCAAAAAGATAACGGCTCCAGTCCTCCGCACCTTGCCGCCAGTCGTTTTGGTGTTGTTGCAGGATTTGCCAACATTCGAGGCGCTGCGTTGCGGATAATGCCTCTCCGCCGTTGAGGTCGTCTGAAAGGCGGCGGTGTGCCGAGGCGGTTTCGGGCGTGTAGAAGCCGTGTGCCTTATCCCAAAAGGCGTGGAGTTTGTCGAGATGGACATGCTCGTCTTGCGGGTAGATGTGCCAAAAAAAGGGTTTGCCGGCAAGCTGGGCGCGGACGAAACTGTCTTCGCCACGTATCACGGCGCAGTCGGCGAGGTGCAACAGTTTGTCGAAGTCCTGTTGCGGCACGAAAGGGATTTTGACGAGGCGGACTGAGGTCGTCTGAAAAACATCGCCGTCGTTTTGCAGGGTGTTTTGCGGAATGACGCCGCTTTGTTTGAGGCTGTCGATGATTTGCGTACCTGCCAGCAGCAGGGTTATCGGACTGCCTGCCTGTTGCCACATGTCCAGCCATTTTGCCCAAACATCGCTCCGATAGCCGAAAAGCAGCCATTCGGGGGTATTTTTTTCGGGCAACATCAGCCGCTCTCGCAAGGCTTTGGTATCGAAACGGACGGCATCGCGGTAATCGCGTTCGCGTATCAACCCGCCGCTTTTTTCGCTGAAGCCCATAAACCAAAAATATTTTTGAACACCCTCCTGCGGCGAAGGCATTAGGTGCAGCCTTTCATTGCTTTCTTCCGCGCTCAAATATTCCCAATTCAGCCAAAGCGGCTTGTGTCGGCGGATGATGTGCAACACATTTTCAGGCAGGTCGCAGGCAAAAGTTTCGATGACGACATCGGGAACGGGCGCAGCATCAATGTCTGCCGCTTCAGAATGCCAAGTGCGGACATGAATATCCTGATGAACGCAGGGAATGTCGGGCAAATCGGGACAAAGCGCACGCAAGGCGGACACATCGTCCGTCCACAAATGCACCTGCCAACCGAGTTCACGGTGCAAAACACGGGCAAGCCGCAAGGAAACGCCGATGTCGCCGAAATTGTCGATGACGTTGCAAAAAATCCAACAAACAGGAAAAGCGTGTGTATTCATAAAAGACTCGAGGTCGTCTGAAATCGGTTTCAGACGACCTTTTCACAACTAAAACGCGCCGAAATAGTGGAACAAATACACAATCAGCAAAACGATTGGAATAAACAGCAGCATGGTTTGACGTTTCAAATCAAACTCTTGCTTAAGATGATGCTTGATGGTGTCGAAAAGGACGAATTTGAACAGAAACGTCGCTTCGCAAGCAAGGATGATGCCGTTGATTAAGTGTTGCGCCGCGTCTTCGGGCGGATTGACGGCGAAAACGGCAAGCGTCGCCAAGGGTATCAGGCAGACGGCAAGCCAGCGGATGATAAGCGGTTTGGACATGGTGTGTGATGGACAAAATAAGGATGATGGTAAAAGAGCAAGTCGGCAGTTTAATCGGGACGAAGGAGGATTTCAAACGGATGGGGAGGTCGTCTGAAAACCAATTTCGGCGAACCTGCCAAAGCCGTTTTCAGACGACCTCTTTATCCAATACGGACTTTTACAATGCCTGAAACGCCTGTACTGCCGCCCAAATGATTTCGGGCTGCTCTTTAATCGCTTCATGGGCTGCAAACGGCACATTCATCAGATGCACATCGGGCAATTCGGTTTTCAGTTCTGCCCAATCATCGAAGGCAAGCAGAAAATCGGCTTCTCCGCGTATTGCCAAGACATTAGCTGCGATTTCACGGACGCTTTCGTTGGGATAACCGCTTGCGCTTTCATCCAGCCACATGGCTTTCAATGCCGCAATCCATTTTTCGGCATCGGGTTCGGGATTGGCTGCCTGATAAGCGGCAAGCTGTTCCGACAGTTTTTCTTTTACAATATTAAGGTTCAGCGCTTCAAACATCGACCGTACGCGATTCAAGTGTTTTTGATGCCACTCTGCACCTACCGTGATGATTTTCTCAACATTTTCATCTTCCGCACCAAGACGGTAAGCAGTTATTCCTCCGTCGCTGAAACCGAACAGACTGTAATTTTCCACGCTTTCGTTGCGCAGGATTTGGCGCACATCATCGGCTGCTTGAGCATAGGTCAATGCGGTAGTGCCAAGCGTGGAGCGTCCGTGTCCGCGCGTATCGACGGCAATCACGCGGTAGTATTGCAACAGGCGCGGCAGCAACGGTTCAAAGTCGGCAATCGAGCCGAAACCGCCGTGAAGCAAGACCATGACGGAGGCGGCTTCCTTACCGCCGATTTGGTAGTGCAGGCTTGCACCTTGATGGTTAAAAAATTTGGACTGCATGGTTTACCTTTTCAATTTATCCAAAGTATCTGCATAGAAAACATCAAAGAGCTTTTGGATTCCTACACAGATATTGAACATCGCAAAGGGTCGTCTGAAAACGGCTTGGGGACTGTATCTCCGTTTTCAGACGACCTCCTTCTTCTCAATTTTTTGTTTTATCCGTCATCAGCCGATTCCTCAACCATCGGGCGGCAGGGGCGATTTCGCCTGCGAGCATACCGGTTTCTACGCCTGTCGAGTGTTTGATGACATCCGCCGCTGCGCCGTGCAGCCATACGCCAGCGCAAGCGGCTTGGAACGGCAGGATGCCTTGCGCGAGCAGGCTGCCAATGATGCCGCTTAAAACGTCGCCGCTGCCTGCGGTGGCAAGTCCAGCGTTGCCGCTTGGGTTGGTATAGACCGTGCCATCGGGCGCGGCGACCAGTGTGCGGTGTCCTTTTAAGACGGTTACGGCTTGGAACGTTGCGCTGATGGTGTGGACGGCGGACATTCTGTCTTGCTGAATGGCTTGGGTGGATGTACCGAGCAGGCGGGCGGCTTCGGCGGGATGCGGGGTCAGAACCAGATTGCTGCGTTTTTGTGCAGCTTCGCGGGTTTCAGGATGCGACATTGCCAGCAAAGTCAGTGCGTCGGCATCGAGCAGCAGCGGTGCGTCCTGATTTTGCGTCAACACGGTATTTAAGATTGAGTCGGCAGTTTCGTCCAAACCCATGCCGCAGCCGACCGCCCATGCGCTGATGTCCTTGCGTTTCAGCAGGTCTTCGGCAGTCGCCAGCATGATTTCGGGGCGTTCGGGGATGACGGCGAAGGGCAAGGCGGTTTGATTGAAACCCGCCCACACTTTGCCGCTGCCTTGATAAATCGCGGCGGTGGAAGCGAGAACAACTGCTCCGCTCATGCCCGATGCGCCGCCGACGACGGCGAGCGTGCCGTATGTCCCTTTGTGCGATTCCGCTTGGCGTGGGGCGAATACGTCGGGAAATTGCGAGGTCGTCTGAAAAAAATCGGGCGTATCGGGGAGCGTATAGGACGGGTTCATCATCAATCTGCCTGAGTTTGGGATAAAATAGCGGATGCGTGGCGAAAAGAGGATGTCTTTTATCGACTGTTGTTTTCACGATTCTACCGCCCCGTATAGGAACACTACAACCGCACAACAAGGAATATTTAATGAAACAAAAAGTCAAAGTCTGGGATTTGCCAACGCGCCTGTTTCACTGGCTCTTGGTCTTGTCGGTCGGATTTATGTGGTACAGCGCGCAGGCTGGCGGCGGGATGCTGGTTTGGCACTTGCGCTGCGGGCTACTGGTGGCGGGGCTGATTGTCTTCCGCCTGTGTTGGGGCTTGTGGGGCAGCGATACGGCGCGGTTTTCGCAATTCGTGCGCGGTCCGTCGTCCATCCGCCGCTACCTGCAAGGCAGCCTGACGGAAAACGAACAGCCCGGACACAACCCTTTGGGCGCGCTGATGGTCATTGCGCTGATTGCGGCGGTTTTGCTGCAAGCGACGACGGGCTTGTTTGCCGCCGATGAAAACACGTTTACCGACAGCGGCTATCTGAACCATCTGGTCAGCTCGGACACGGGCAGCCTGATGCGCAAAATCCACGTCAATTTCTTCAACCTGCTGGCGGCATTGGCAGGCTTACACATCGTTACGGTCTTGGCGTATAAGTTTTTGAAGAAAAAAGATTTGATCCGCCCGATGATCAGCGGCTACAAGTATATCGAGGGGCAAACCGTTACCTTGAAATTTGCTTCCGCCGCCAAACTGATTGCCGCATTGGCAGTGGCGGCTGTGGCGGTGGCTGCGATTTTGATGTTGAAATAGAAAGGGGCGGCAGGTTTTCTTCATGCCGATGGAAAAGGTCGTCTGAAACGAGAATTCTGTTTTCAGACGACCTTTTCGTTATGCCCTATCTTACAAATGCGGGTTCATCAGGTTTTCGGGCGACAGGATGCGGTCAAGTTCCGCTTCGCTCAACAGGCCGCGTTCGAGCACGACTTCGCGCACGCCTTTGCCGGTTTGGGCGCAGATTTTGCCGACCAAATCGCCGTTGCCGTGTCCGATATACGGGTTCAGGTAAGTGACCAGGCCGATGGAGTTGAACACATAGCGTTCGCAGATTTCGCGGTTGACGGTAATGCCTTTGACGCATTTCTCGGCGAGGTTTACCGCAGCGTTGCCCAAGAGGGAGATGGTTTCGAACATACATTGCGCGATGACCGGCTCCATCACGTTTAATTGCAACTGCCCCGCTTCGGCGGCGAAGGTGATGGTGGTGTCGTTGCCGATGACTTTGAAGCAGACTTGGTTGACCACTTCGGGAATCACGGGATTGACTTTGGCGGGCATAATCGACGAGCCTGCCTGCATTTCCGGCAGGTTAATCTCTTTCAAACCGGCGCGCGGGCCGGACGACAAGAGGCGCAAGTCGTTACAGATTTTCGATAATTTGACCGCCGTGCGCTTCAATGCGCCGTGTACCATCACATACGCGCCGCAGTCGGAAGTCGCTTCAATCAGGTTTTCAGTCAGTTTGCAATCCAAGCCGCTGACTTCGGACAATTTTTTTACCGCCAAAGCCGCATAGCCTTTCGGCGTGTTCACACCCGTGCCAATGGCGGTTGCACCCAAGTTGACTTCCAACAGCAGGGTGCGCGTGCGGTCCAGATTCAAAATCTCTTCTTCCAGCAACACTTGGAAAGATTGAAACTCCTGCCCCGCCGTCATCGGAACAGCATCTTGAAGCTGGGTGCGTCCCATTTTCAAAACATCTTTAAACTCATCGGCTTTGGCGGCAAACGCGTCTTTCAGCAACGCCAGTTTTTCCAGCAGTTCGCCGACGCTGTAATACACCGCCAGCCTGAAGCCGGTCGGATACGCATCGTTGGTGGACTGGCTGGCGTTCACATGGTCCATCGGGTTGACGATGTCGTAGCGGCCTTTTTCGTAGCCCAATATTTCCAAAGCAAGGTTGGCGATGACTTCGTTGGTGTTCATGTTGACCGAAGTCCCTGCGCCGCCCTGATACACGTCGGACGGGAATTGGTCGAGGCAGCGGCCTTTAAGCAACACTTCATCGCAAGCCTTTTCGATGGCGGCGGCGATTTCGGGCTTCACCGCGCCCAGCTCACCGTTTGCCTGCGCGGTCGCTTTTTTCACCATCACCATGCTGCGGACAAACTGCGGCACGTCGGAAATTTTTTGATTGGAAATTTTAAAGTTCTCTACCGCGCGCAAAGTATGGATGCCCCAATACGCCTCGGTGGGGATTTCGCGGTCGCCCAGCAAATCGTGTTCGATACGGACAGTCATTTCTCTTACCTTCTCATTCGTTGGTTTATCAAGTAATGTGCATATGCAGGCGGAACATTAGACCGTTTTGCATGGGTTGTCTAGCTGCAAATGCGCCGTTGTTATCAAAGCAGGAAAAACACTCCCACCCGAAAGACAAAAGGTCGTCTGAAACCTTTTTCAGACGACCTTTTACATGCTTACATCCCGACCAGCCCCCGTATCTGCGGCCAGTAAAATAAACAGGCGATGGCGCAGACGGCGACGCTGATGCCTGCGGCGTTGATGCTGCTGATTTTTTCTTTAAACGCCATCGCGCCGACCAGCGTTCCCAAAACAATGACGCCGATGTTCATGCCTGCGAAGACCAGTGTCGGATTGTCTTTCATCATTTGGTGGGCGGTAATGTAGGTAACGATGTTGGCGAAATTCAAACCGCCCAGGACGATGCCGCCGATAATGCCTTCTTTCGTCCATTTGGTCGATTGGGAGAAAAGGTAGCCGAACATCAAAATACCGGCGAGGCTGAAGGCGACCAAGAGGTTGCCGGAAAACGCCGTACCGCTTTTGGCAAGCTGTTTGAAGAGGATATCGATGATGCCGTAGCCCGCCCAAACGCCCGCAAGCAGCGTGATTTGCGTACCCAATCCGCCCGATTTCTTGCCGCCGTCGGCTTTCCACAACAGGCAAAACAAAGCCACAAACGCCAAAACGATGCCTATCAGCCGCCCTTCGGTCAAGGCTTCGCCAAAAATGACGAACGCGGAAATAATCGGCAATATCAAAGACAAACGCTGCGCCGCATCGGACTTGACGATACCCGCGGCGTCAACCGCCTTGCCCATAATCACAAACACCGAAGGCAGCAGCACGCCCAGCGCGCCAAACAGCCACCAAGTCGGCAAAAAGGCTTTCGGGTTGCTCAAATCGGGTTTCAACACCCAAGCCGTCAACGCCACTGCGACGATGTAGTTCACCGCCACCGCCTGCGCGACGTCGATTTTGTTCTTACGCGCCAATTTGAGCAATACCGACACAGACACGCTGCACAGTATGCTTGCCAATAAATAAATCATGTTTTTCCTTTGATTGAATGTGTCGGATGCGTGGACAAATTTTCAGACGACCTTCTTGGTGTCCTGTTTTGATATTTAGTTTCCCGCAAACGACCCATACAAAAATTTCAGACGACCCCGGGATGCGAAGGTCGTCTGAAAACAAGGCGGGCGGTTGCGCTTAGAACCAAGTATCCAAAGACATACGCTTGTTGTCCATCAGTCTGACGAAACCTGCCGCCAGACGGTAAGCAAACCAAACCGATACCAAAAACAGCAACACAGAGCCGATGCTGATAAACGCGGTGATTTTACTCAAAACAAACCCCGCCAGACCGCCCCAGAAGGTTTTAATCAGATAGTCTGCGTGATTATTATAAACCGAGTCTCCCATATCGCCACGTTTTACATACGCCAAAACAATGCCGGCTACAGGCATCACGAAGGTCGCAAATGCCAAGGCAAACAAGGCATACATCGCCATCACATAAGTCCGGTCGCCGTCTTGGCGCGGCGCTTCCGCCGTATGTTCGCTACCGGTCTGCTGGCTGGCGGTCTGCCCGCTTCTACCGCTGAATTCACGGAGCGACTCGTCGTACCATGCCCGACGTTCGGGATCGACCAGCGTATCGTAAGCCTGACGGATTTCCTTAAAACGCTCTTCCGCTTCGGGATTGCCGGGATTACGATCGGGATGGTATTTCATTGCCGAATCGCGATAGGCTTTTCTGATTTCTGCAATGTCCGCATCCGCCGAAATGCCGAGAATTTCATAAAAATTACGGTTTTCCATATTAGGGTGTGCCTCTTTGGTTTGTGTTTGCCAAAGCCCGATACCGTGAAATCACGCTAACAGGCTGTTTGACAGAATGAAAACAGATATAAAATCAGGCATTGTGTTCTTTTTATAAAACCTTCAAATTTGCCCGAATCTGAGTTTCCCGACTTAAAAACCGTTTTGCATCCCTTTAGACGGCGACCTGTACATCCTGCGGATTCAAAGCCCGCAAAGCCTGCGAACTGATACCGATGATAAATCCGCGCTTGCCGCCGTTGATATAAACTTTCTCCAAATCCCAAATACTTTTTTCAACATACACAGGCAACCGGGTTTTCATACCGAAAGGCGTCGTCCCACCCACCAGATAGCCCGTCCATTTGTTTGCCTGTTTCGGATCGGCAGGCTCGATGTGTTTCATGCCCAAATCGCGCGCCAGATTGCGTGTGGAAATCTGCTTGTCGCCGTGCATTACGACAACCAGCCCTTTCTTCGCTTCGTTTTGCAACACGATGGTTTTGACCACCTGATGCTCGTCCACACCGAACAACTGTGCAAACTGCCCTGTCCCGCCGTGTTCCTCATAAACATAAATATAAGGCTCAAAATCAATTTGATGTGTACGCAAGAAACGGACGGCAGGAGTAACCGGATAATCGGTATTTTTGCTCATGATGCAGTTCCAATAATATTCAGACGACCTAAAACCAATATGACAATGACGCGTAAAAATAGTTTCCGCATCTTTTCAAAAACAACAAAACCGCCCGCCTGCTGTGGCAGACAATCAAGCTGAATGTTACCATAAGCCCCTGCCCAATATCCGCCGTCTCGTTCTGACCCCATCAGGCAAACCGAAATCCGACAACAGGACAGAATGCCCCGTGCGCCCAACCTCAAGGAATATCAAATGAATATCCGATACCTCGGTACCACCGAACGCTACTCCGAAGCCGTCTGCGCCGGAGGATTCGTCTTCCTCTCAGGCATGGTTCCCGAAAATCCCGAAGCCGATGCCAAAGCCCAGACCGAAAACGTTTTGGCGCAAATCGACCGCTGGCTTGAAGAATGCGGCTCCGACAAAGCACACATCCTCGAAGCCACCATCTTCCTGACCGATATGAACGACTACGCCGCCATGAACGAAGCCTGGGATGCCTGGACAGCCCCCGGCCGCACCCCTGCCCGCGCCTGCATCGAAGCCAAACTCGCCAAACCGGAATGGGCGGTCGAAATCAAAGTATCCGCCGTGTGCAAGTGATTGGATTGGGCAAGGGTCGTCTGAAAACAGTCGCTGATTTTCAGACGACCTCTGCAACAAATAAAATCTGCAACACTGATACTATCAAAAACTAGAAAATATTTAATTTTATTAAAAACAAATAGTTATTTAAAATCTTCCGAGTAAGCCCGCCTACGCTTCAAAATAAAATCGAAATAAACTATACTTTTTCTTAATTTATGAGATAATAGCTAAACAAATTCTTAGCTAAATTCATCAACATCAAACGAGACCAACACTATGTCAGACGAAAAAAGCAAAGCCCTAGCCGCCGCCCTTGCCCAAATTGAAAAAAACTTCGGCAAAGGTTCCATCATGAAAATGGACGGCAGCCAGCAAGAAGAAAACCTTGACGTCATCTCCACCGGCTCGCTCGGTGTGGACTTGGCGCTCGGCGTCGGCGGTCTGCCGCGCGGCCGCGTCGTCGAAATCTTCGGCCCCGAATCCTCCGGTAAAACCACGCTCTGCCTCGAAGCCATCGCCCAATGCCAGAAAAACGGCGGCATCTGCGCCTTTATCGACGCCGAACACGCCTTCGACCCCGTTTACGCCCGCAAACTCGGCGTTAAAGTAGAAGAACTCTACCTCTCCCAACCCGACACCGGCGAGCAGGCTCTGGAAATCTGCGACACGCTGGTACGTTCCGGCGGCGTGGACATGGTCGTTGTTGACTCCGTAGCCGCCCTCGTACCCAAAGCCGAAATCGAAGGCGAAATGGGCGACAGCCATGTCGGCCTGCAAGCCCGCCTGATGAGCCAAGCCCTGCGCAAACTGACCGGCCACATCAAACGCACCAACACACTGGTCGTCTTCATCAACCAAATCCGTATGAAAATCGGCGTGATGTTCGGCAGCCCCGAAACCACCACCGGCGGTAACGCCCTCAAATTCTACGCCTCCGTCCGCCTCGACATCCGCCGCACCGGACAAATCAAAAAAGGCGACGACGTCATCGGCAACGAAACCAAAGTCAAAGTCATCAAAAACAAAGTAGCGCCCCCGTTCCGCCAAGCCGAATTCGATATCCTGTACGGCGAAGGCGTAAGCTGGGAAGGCGAACTGATCGACCTCGGCGTCAAATACGACATCGTTGAAAAATCAGGCGCATGGTACAGCTACAACGGCGCTAAAATCGGACAAGGCAAAGACAACGTCCGCGTCTGGCTGAAAGAAAACCCCGAAATCGCCAACGAAATCGACGCCAAAATCCGCGCCGCCGTGGGCATCAACATCGATATCACCGAAGGCAAACTGGACGACACCGACGGCGAACGTCCCGAGGAATAAACCCCTCTTGAGTCTTGGTTAAAATGAAAAGAGGTCGTCTGAAATATTTCAGACGACCTCTTCATGATTCCGTATCGGGCAAATCAAGCTTTCAGCAATTCTTGCAGCTCACCTGCTTCGTACATTTCCATCAAAATATCGGAACCGCCGACAAACTCTCCGTTCACGTAGAGTTGCGGGATGGTCGGCCAATCGCTGTATTCTTTGATACCTTGGCGGACGGCATCGTTTTCCAAAACATTCACGGTAACGTAATCAGTGCAGCCTGCGGCGCTAAGGATTTGTACGGCGCGTGAAGAGAAGCCGCATTGCGGAAACTGCTTCGTACCCTTCATAAACAAAACAACGCGGTGGGTGGTAACAACTTCTTTGATTTGGTCGTGGATAGATGTCATGGTTTAATCCTTATTTACATGAATCGGTTAATCGGAATTTGCGCCATTATACGCAAATTGACGTGTTTGGGTACGCCTGTTTGCATGGATATTTGAACAAATTAATATCGGTTTACCCAAAATCCCCCAATCGCAAACCTGCCGATCATCCTCAGCCCATCCTATTCAATACGCAGCCGCCCCAACCGACAGAACCTGAAAATTGTCAACAATCCAAGCCATCTTATTTTAAAGCGGTGCTATAATTCCCGAACCAGATTTTTCAGACGACCCCTGCAAGGACCCTGACTTATGAACAATTCAGTCATCACTGTCATCGGCAAAGACCGCGTCGGCATCGTGTACGACGTTTCCAGAATTTTGGCGGAAAACCAAATCAACATCCTCAATATCAGCCAGCAGCTGATGGACGATTTCTTCACCATGATTATCTTGGTGGATACCTCAAAATGCCCCAAATCGCGGCAAGAAATGCTGGATTTGTTTGCGGAAGAGAGCAAAAAACTCGCGCTCGATATCCGTATGCAAAACGAAGAAATTTTCCAAGCCATGCACCGCATTTGAGTCGGAGGAATGTAATGAGTATCCAATCCGGCGAAATTTTAGAAACCGTCAAAATGGTTGCCGACCAGCATTTCGACGTCCGCACCATTACCATAGGCATTGATTTGCACGACTGTATCAGCACCGACATCGATGTGTTGAACCAAAACATTTACAACAAAATCACCACTGTCGGCAAAGATTTGGTCGCTACGGCGAAACACCTTTCCGCCAAATACGGCGTGCCGATTGTGAATCAGCGTATTTCCGTCACGCCGATTGCCCAAATCGCGGCGGCGACCAAAGCCGAGTCTTACGTCAGCGTGGCACAGACTTTGGACAAGGCAGCCAAATCCATCGGCGTGTCCTTTATCGGCGGCTTTTCCGCGCTGGTGCAAAAAGGCATATCGCCTTCAGACGAGGTGTTAATCCGCTCCATTCCCGAAGCGATGAAGACTACCGACATCGTGTGCAGCTCCATCAATATCGGCAGCACGCGCGCCGGCATCAATATGGATGCGGTCAAACTGGCGGGCGAAACCATCAAACGCACGGCGGAAATCACGCCCGAAGGTTTCGGCTGCGCCAAAATCGTCGTGTTCTGCAACGCGGTGGAAGACAATCCGTTTATGGCGGGCGCGTTTCACGGTGCGGGCGAAGCGGACGCCGTTATCAATGTCGGCGTATCGGGGCCGGGCGTGGTCAAAGCCGCGCTGGAAAATTCGGACGCGGTCAGCTTGACCGAAGTCGCCGAAGTCGTGAAGAAAACCGCCTTCAAAATCACCCGCGTGGGCGAACTCATCGGCCGCGAAGCCTCGAAAATTCTGGGCATCCCGTTCGGCATTCTTGATTTGTCGCTGGCGCCGACCCCCGCCGTCGGCGACTCGGTGGCGCGCATCCTTGAAGAAATGGGTTTAAGCGTTTGCGGTACGCACGGCACGACGGCAGCCTTGGCATTGCTGAACGATGCCGTGAAAAAAGGCGGCATGATGGCTTCCAGCGCGGTCGGCGGCCTTAGCGGCGCGTTTATCCCCGTTTCCGAAGACGAAGGCATGATTGCCGCCGCCGAAGCAGGCGTGCTGACGCTGGACAAACTTGAAGCAATGACCGCCGTTTGTTCTGTCGGACTGGACATGATTGCCGTTCCCGGCGACACGCCCGCGCACACGATTTCCGGTATCATCGCCGACGAAGCCACCATCGGCATGATCAACAGCAAAACCACCGCCGTGCGCATCATTCCGGTAACGGGCAAAACCGTCGGCGACAGCGTCGAGTTCGGCGGCCTGCTGGGCTACGCGCCCGTGATGCCGGTTAAAGAAGGTTCGTGCGAAGTGTTCGTCAACAGAGGCGGCAGGATTCCTGCACCGGTGCAGTCGATGAAGAACTGACTGTTTGACCATGGAAAAGGTCGTCTGAAAACTTGCAATGCTTGTTTTCAGACGACCTTTTGTTTATTTGAGACTGTATTTTCAGACGACCTATAAACCCAATTCCCTGAGGAAGCGCACGTCGTCCGCCCAGCCTGATTTGACCTTGACCCAAACCTTTAAAAACACTTTGGTATCAAACAGTTTTTCCATATCGAGGCGGGCTTCGGTGGAGATTTTTTTCAGTTTTTCCCCGCCTTTGCCGATTAAGATGGCTTTTTGGCTGTCTTTATCGACCAATACGGCGATGTAGATTCGGTAGAGTCCGTTTTCCTCTTCTTCGAATTGTTCGATTTCCACATTCATGGCGTAGGGCAGCTCTTCACCGAGGTAGCGGAACAGTTTTTCGCGTACGATTTCGGTGGCAAGGAAACGGCTGGAACGGTCGGTCACCATTTCTTCCGGATACATCGGCACGCTTTGGGGCAGGTAAGGTCTGAGGCGCGCGAGCAGGTTGGCGATGCCCAATCCGTGTTTGGCGCTGACGGTTTCATGCCCTGCAAATTTGAATTCTGCGCTGATTTGGTCGATAAATTCCTGCAAACCAGTATTGCCCGCTTTGTTTTTGTCGATTTTGTTGATAACGAGGATGACGGGCGTGTTTGTCGGCAGTTGTTTCATCACGATGCGGTCGGCATCGGTAAAGCGCATGGCTTCGACGACAAAAACGACGGCATCGACGCCGCTCAACGCTTCGGTTACGTTTTGATTGAGGCGGTCGTTCAGGGCGTTGCGGTGTTTGGTTTGGAAACCGGGGGTATCGACGAAAACGAATTGTGCGGTGTCGTCGGTGTAAATGCCGGTAACGCGGTTGCGCGTGGTTTGGGCTTTTTTACTGGTGATGCTGATTTTTTGCCCGATGAGGTGGTTCATCAGCGTGGACTTGCCGACGTTGGGGCGGCCGACGATGGCGACGAAGCCGCAGCGGTAGTCGGTGGGATGGCTGGATTCGTTTTGCAGGAAGGTTTCGATGTCCATGATGGCTTTCTGTTTGACGTTTCAGACGACCTTTTTGTCTTGTCATAGGGGCTGTCGAGATTTAATTGTCCAAGTGGATTTTTGTTCGCAAAGCGGAAGATGCCGCTTTGGCGATAAAAAAACATGGAAATTATTGAATGTCGTCAGACCCTAGGTCGTCTGACAAATAAATCGGCTATTTTTTCGCTTTTTTCAAAGGATGATGTTGCTCGAGCCATTGCAGCGCTTCTTTGGCGGCTTGCTGCTCGGCAACTTTGCGGCTGCTGCCTTGTGCTTTGCAGATGAAGCCGAGTTCGCCCAAGTCGCATGAAATCAGAAACATACTGTCATTGGCATGACCGATTTGTTCTTCAATGCGGTATTTGGGCAGGGCAAGGCGGCGTGCTTGGAGGGCTTCTTGCAGGGCGGTTTTGTTGTCTTTTCCCTGCGTTTTGAAATCGGCGCGTTTGACGCGTTCGGCATACAAGTGTCGCACCACTTTCTCCGCCTCGGCGAAATCCGCGTCAAAGCTGACGGCGGCAAACATCGCTTCCATAGCATCGGCAAGGATGGAGGGTCGTCTGAATCCGCCGCTTTTCAACTCGCCCGCACCCAAATAAAGCCCGTCGCCGACATTCATTTCCAAAGCGATTTCCGCCAACACGCCTTCATTGACCAAGCTTGCGCGCAAACGCGACAACTCGCCTTCGGTCAGCTTGGGGAACGCGTCAAACAACATTTGGGCGACGGTGTAGTTCAAAATCGAATCGCCGACAAACTCGAAACGCTCGTTGTTTTTCGCATGGTAGCTGCGGTGGGTCAGCGCCTGCTGCAAAAGCGCGGTATCTTTGAAATGGTAACCCAGTTTATTCTGAATGGCGGCATGCGCCTGCTGTTTTAACACATCTGTTTTCATGAGGACGTTTGTCTTTCTTCTTACTTCGGAATATCAGGCGGGAAGCGGCGAAAATCCAGCCTCCCAAACCAACCCGAATGCGTTTCGGCACTTCATGCAAATACGGAAACACTTTAGGGCTGCAATAGTCGTCTGAAACACAGCTCAGCCCGTTTCAGACGACCAGCATTGTACCATCAAACCATAAGCGGCAAATATATAGTGGATTAACTTTAAACCAGTACGGCGTTACCTCGCCTTGTCCTGATTTAAAGTTAATCCACTATAAAGATACACGGTGCAGAGGCTGCCCTAATCATGATAAAATCCGCACAATTTTTACGGCATGCACACACCGCAATGAATAAATTTGCCCAAGCCCTCTCAGCCGCACTCGACCGCTGCATCGTGACCAATACGGTAGCCAAACAAGGCGAACCCGTCGGCTTCCTCTACCGCGAAGCCCCCGTTTTCGAAAACGACAGCGGCTGGCGCTTCTTCAGCGGCGACGAAACCGACGAATACACCGACGATCCCGACAATTTCAGCGTCGTCAGCCTTTCCGAAATCACCCAGTCCAATCCCGCCATCGCCGCGCTGATAACCCAACCCGAAGGCAGCGCATGGGAAATCGGCGAAGACGGCGAGTTTCAAGCCGTTGCCGACTGGCAGCCGCAGGAATAAATCCCCAATATCGTTTTCAGAAAAGCCTCACGTCGTCTGAAAACCCGTTTACCGCTCAAAATACAAGGAAACACCATGAACATCATCGCCCCGAACCTCGACGGCGCACACCTGCGCATCGGCATCGTACAAGCCCGCTTTACCAACGAAATCGGCAGCGAAATGCTCAAAGTCTGCTGCCGCACCCTGCAAGAATTGGGCGTAGCCGACAACAACATCACCATCGCCACCGTACCCGGCGCGCTCGAAGTACCGCTCGTCCTGCAAAACATGGCGGCTTCCGAGCAATACGACGCGCTGATCGCCATCGGCGTCGTCATCCGCGGCGAAACCTACCACTTCGAACTCGTTTCCAACGAATCCGGTTCAGGCGTAACCCGTGTCGGACTCGACTACAACATCCCCATCGCCAACGCCATCCTGACCACCGAAAACGACGAGCAAGCCGTCGCACGCATTGAAGAAAAAGCCGCCGACGCCGCCAAAGTCGCCGTCGAGTGCGCCAACCTCGTCAACCGCCTGCTTGAAGAGCAGTTTGACGACGAAGAAGAATAAGCCCGAACGCGAAACCCATAGCTTTGCCGCATTCCGGTTTCGCCCCGTCTGTCGGACAAACCGTTTTCAGACGACCCGTCATCCGACAGAGGTCGTCTGAAACATTCATTACCGCACCTACCGTGCTGCCAACGAAGGAATCCCCATGAAAACCCCACGCCGCCGTGCCCGCGAGTTAGCCGTACAAGCCCTCTACCAAGCCGGCATCAACAACACCGCCGCCCCCGAAATCGCTAAAAACATCCAAGACCAGCCCGACTTTGCAAAAGCAGACGAAGAGCTGTTCAACAAACTCTTCTTCGGCACGCACACCCACGCCGCCGAATACATCCAGCAAATCCGCCCCCTGCTCGACCGCGACGAAAAAGACCTCAGCCCCATCGAACGCGCCGTCCTGCTGATGGCATGCCACGAATTGAGCGCGATGCCCGAAACCCCCTACCCCGTCATCATCAACGAAGCCATCGAAGTGACCAAAACCTTCGGCGGCACCGACGGACACAAATTCGTCAACGGCATCCTCGACAAACTCGCCGCCCAACTGCGCCCGAACGACCCGAAACGCGGAAACGTATAATCTAATATGAAAATCACCTTCCAACTTCTAACCGCCGCCGCTCTGATGCTGTCAACACAGGTCATTGCCAAAACTCCGCCTCCCGGCGTTTACATGACCATGGATTCGCAGCTTGTCGGTATCCTGGCAAATGGCAGCTATTGCATGGCTGTGCAAAACGAGGTCAAAAACGGCCGCTGGCAAAAAACGCCAAACAGCCTAAAACTGGACGACAACAAAACGGTCATCTCCGACAACGGCAGCGACGGCTACGCCCTCAACGGCGAACCGGTCATGCTCATGAACGGCGGTAACACTGCCGGCATGTGTGCCACCATCAAAGAACACGCCGACAGAAAACGGCATACCCAACCGTAAACCGGAAGCAACTCTTTCACCGCTTTCGCTCCCCCATGCAAAAAGGTCGTCTGAAAACCCAAATTCGGTTTTCAGACGACCTTTCTCTTTGTCAGGATATTGTGTAAAGAATTTGTCAAAAAATAAGCGGTAATATCGTAATGAATGACGATTGTTTGAGTTAAATCTAGCCCGCACATTATCGGATTGTGTTAACCTTACGCTAGGCTTGATGATAGTTAACATTCTAGGGTTTTGGTTCCCTTGTTTATTAATTATCTCAAGCCAGGGTTCCCGCACCATCATCGCTTCATTTTTTTCTTCCATAAATGCTTCGGGATGCAGTTTGTCCCCCCGCAACAATAAGAACCCGAATATTCTCACTCTTGTATTTTAAGGATTAAACAATGAAATCGCTCAAAACGTTCCTTATTTGGGGCATTGTGGTTTTGGTCGGCGTAGCGTCCTTTACCACTTTGGCCATCAGTCGGGGCGAGCAGGTCAGCGCGGTATGGATGGTCACCGCCGCCGTATCGGTGTACTGCATCGCTTACCGTTTTTACAGTCTCTACATCGCCAAATATGTGATGCAGCTTGATCCGAACCGCCTCACGCCCGCCGAGCGGCACAATGACGGTTTGGACTATGTGCCGACACACAAAGGCGTATTGTTCGGACACCACTTTGCCGCAATTGCGGGTGCAGGCCCCTTGGTCGGTCCCGTGCTGGCTGCGCAAATGGGTTATCTGCCGGGTACGCTGTGGATTATCTTCGGCGTAGTGTTTGCCGGCGCGGTACAAGACATGATGGTCTTGTTCGTCTCCATGCGCCGCGACGGTAAGTCTTTGGGCGATATCGTAAAACAAGAACTCGGCACTGTCCCGGGCGTGATTGCCTCCATCGGTATTTTGATGATTATGGTCATCATCATGGCGGTGTTGGCGCTGATTGTGGTGAAAGCACTGGTTCACAGCCCTTGGGGTACGTTTACGATTGCCGCCACCATGCCGATTGCGCTGTTTATGGGCATTTACACCCGCTATATCCGTCCGGGCAAAATCGGCGAAATTTCCATCGTCGGCTTTATCCTGCTGATGCTGGCGGTCATTTACGGCGACAATGTGGCGCACAGCTCCATCGGTCATTGGTTTGACCTTGACGGCATCCAGCTCACTTGGGCGATTATGATTTACGGTTTCGTGGCTTCGGTATTGCCGGTATGGCTGCTGCTGACTCCGCGCGACTATCTCTCTACCTTCCTGAAAATCGGTACGATTGTCGCCCTCGCCATCGGCATCCTCATCGTCAGCCCTGCGCTGCAAATGCCTGCCGTGACCCACTTTATCGACGGCTCCGGCCCTGTATTCTCAGGCGCATTGTTCCCATTCCTCTTCATTACCATCGCCTGTGGCGCAGTTTCAGGTTTCCATGCGCTGATTTCTTCCGGTACCACGCCGAAAATGCTGGAAAACGAAACCCACGTCCGCATGATCGGTTACGGCGGTATGATTATGGAAAGCTTCGTGGCGATTATGGCCTTGGCTGCCGCGTCATCGCTTGATCCCGGCGTGTACTTCGCCATGAACAGTCCTGCCGCCCTAATCGGTACAGATGCCAATACCGCCGCCGAAGTGATTACCACCAAGCTGCAATTCCCCGTTGATGCCGCAACCCTGTTGCACACCGCTAAGGAAGTGGGCGAAAACACCATCCTGTCCCGTGCGGGCGGTGCGCCAACCCTCGCAGTCGGTATGGCACACATCATGAGCCGTCTGATTCCGGGCGAAGCCATGATGGCATTTTGGTATCACTTTGCCCTGTTGTTTGAAGCCTTGTTTATCCTGACCGCCGTCGATGCCGGTACGCGCGTCGCACGTTTCATGATTCAAGACTTGGGCAGTATTTTCTACAAACCTTTCGGCAACACCGACTCCATCCCTGCCAACCTGATTGCGACCTTCTTCGCCGTGGCATTGTGGGGCTACTTCCTCTATACCGGCGTAACCGACCCGCTGGGCGGCATCAACTCGCTCTGGCCTTTGTTCGGCATCGCCAACCAAATGCTGGCAGGCGTAGCCTTGATTATGTGTGCCGTTGTGCTGATTAAGATGAAACGCGACCGTTATGTCTGGGTGGCACTCGTTCCTGCTGTCGGCGTACTGTTTGTAACCTGCTACGCCGGTCTGCAAAAACTGTTCCACAGCGACCCGCGCGTCAGCTTCCTCGCCCATGCCGGCAAATACAGCGACGCATTGGCTAAAAACGAAGTCCTCGCACCCGCTAAAGACATCGGCGAAATGTCGCAGATTATCTTCAACGACAAAATCAATGCCGGCTTGACCGCATTGTTCCTCTCCGTCGTCGTCATCGTTGCCATCTACGGCGTGCGTACCGCCATGAAAGCACGCAAAGTCGGCTGGCCGACCGCCAAAGAAATCCCGGCGGTGTACCGTGACGGCAAACAACCGGAGGCACAAAGTGAAGCGTAAACTCGCCGCTTGGTGGAAAACCGCCAAACTTACCGCCAACCTCATGGCAGGTGTGCCCGATTATGAAAACTACGTTGCCCAACAGCGCAAACATAATCCCAACGCCCCCGTCATGACCGAGCTGCAATTTCAAGACTACTGCCGCAAACGCCGCTGCGGCGCAAACGGCGGAAGATGTTGTTAATTGCTTAAAAGGTTGAAAAAAGGTCGTCTGAAAGTTTGAACTGCACCCCAAAAGTTGGACACATCCCCTCCAACTCACAAGGTGCAGT
>CAUSDA010000034.1:0-24838 GCA_963529965.1 uncultured Neisseria sp. | reverse complement strand
CATGGTTAGACCTCCAAAGTTGAGTATTGTACTATTTTGTTTTTAATTGACTATATTATCAGCAATTTGAATATGTGTCTGATGAACTAATCAAATTGGGACTAAAATTAAATTCAAAAAATATTTTTGAGATCATTATTATGAATGGTGCAGAATTTAAATCATCCTATCAAAAATTTGACAATGACAGAGAGAAAGAGGAATTTCTACAAAATTACGCTGATGAGGATATGTCTGAGGAGTTGGCGAATTTTCTTTTGGATATCGGTCTAAGTTCAAAAGAATCCGATATTGCCCGCCATGAAGCATTCAGCATCTTAAGGGTGTATATAGGCGAATTTGATTATGGTCATATTTTTGAAAAAATAATTGATTTTTTTGAGAATCTAGATGAAGATATTTATCTTCGGATTGAGGCGCTAAGTATCTTAAAAAGAGCACCAATAACTGTTAAGGAAGCGGAGTTTGCAATGAATGTCCTTAAGAGGAATGAAAATGAGTTAATAAGCAGTGCAGCCCTCCAAGTTTTAACATTTCATCGAAAACTGCCTTTTGTTAAACTGTATTTAAAGCAACTAATTGAAGATAAATCAGATTTTTCTGAAGATGCCCGAATAGCTTTAGATTGGTGACCAGAGTATATGAAAACTTTCAATAAAGACTACCACGACGCAGAAATTATCGGCTATGTTTATCAGTCAAAAGAACAAATCCTCAAATTTTTCCTTGACGATGATTCAATATTGGATTTTCAGGATGTGGTGTTTTTTGATTTTGATAATATCGGTACGCAGAATGTCATTTTTGATATTCAGACGTATCACAATCAATCATGTCCCGAATGGTTGATTGAGTTGTTTCCATCCATTGAGTTTTATGTAGAACAAAGACGGCATGAGTCATATGATTTTTACTATATTTCATCGTCGGTGGGGCTGGAAGCAGTCATTGTGTGTGAAAATCAAGCTGCGTAGTTGGTATGGCAAGTTGCAGCCAATATTGCCTTCTTTGTAGAAATTTATTTGTAAACCGATTCTGTGCAAATCATAAAGGTCGTCTGAAACCATCAAACGGGGTTTCAGACGACCTTTTATATTTCCCTTCCAATCAAGCAAGGAACAGGCGGTATGCGGCGTTTTGGGTTTCGTCCTGATAGCTGTAACCGAGGCTTTCGAGGAAGTTTTCAAATGCCTCATCGTCGGTGGACGGGACGTCGATGCCGACGAGGATGCGGCCGTAGTCGGCGCCGTGGTTGCGGTAGTGGAAGAGGGTAATGTTCCAGCCGCCCTGCATGTGGTTGAGGAAGCGGGCGAGGGCGCCGGGGCGTTCGGGGAACTCGAAGCTGATTAAGCGTTCGTGGGCGACTTTTGTTGTGCGTCCGCCGACCATGTAGCGGATGTGGATTTTGGAGATTTCGTCGTCGGTCAGGTCGACATTGGGCAGTCCGGCTTCGGTCAGCTGGCGGCTGATGACGGCGAGGTCTTGGGAACCTGCGGTTTGCAGGCCGACGAAGATGTGGGCTTTTTGGTCGTCGCCGTAGCGGTAGTTGAACTCGGTGATGTTGCGGCTGCCGAGCAGGTTGACGAATTTGAGGAAGCTGCCGCGCTCTTCGGGGATGGTAACGGCGAAAATGCCTTCGTTACCTTCGCCCAATTCGCTGCGTTCGGAAACGTGGCGCAGGCGGTGGAAATTCATGTTGGCGCCGCTGGTTACGGCGATAAGGGTTTGGTTTTGGATGCGGTTGCGGGCGGCGTAGGTTTTCAGACCAGCGAGGGCGAGGGCTCCTGCGGGTTCGGTGATGCTGCGGGTGTCGTCGAAGATATCTTTGATGGCGCCGCAAATGGCGTCGGTATCGACGGTGATGATGTCGTCCAAGAGGTCACGGCAGAGGCGGAAGGTTTCTTCGCCGACGACTTTGACGGCGGTACCGTCGGAGAAGAGTCCGACGTCTTTGAGGCTGACGACTTTTCCGGCTTCGACGGATTGCTTCATGCAGCAGGAGTCGTTTGTTTGCACGCCGATGACTTTGATGCTGGGGCGGACTTGTTTGACGAACGCGGCAACGCCCGCCGCCAGTCCGCCGCCGCCGATGGGGACGAAGATGGCGTGGATGTCGTCGGGACGCTGGCGCACGATTTCCATACCGACCGTGCCTTGACCGGCGATCACGTCGGGGTCGTCAAATGGGGCGATGTAGGTCAGTTTTTCTTTTTCTGCCAACTCCATCGCGTAATCATAGGCATCGTTGTAGGAAACGCCTTTGAGGACGACTTCGCCGCCACGGCTTTTGACGGCGTCGATTTTGATTTTGGGCGTGGTTTCGGGCATGACGATGACGGCGCGGCAGCCTAAACGTTGTGCCGAAAGTGCGACGCCTTGTGCGTGGTTACCCGCGCTGGCGGCGATGACGCCGCAGGCGAGCGCTTCTTTGGGCAGCTTCGCCATTTTGTTGTACGCGCCGCGGATTTTGAAGGAAAACACGGGTTGCAGGTCTTCGCGTTTGAGCAGGACGTTGTTGTTCAGACGACGTGACAGCCCGATTGCGGGTTCGAGCGGCGTTTCGACGGCAACGTCGTAAACGGAGGCGGTCAGGATGCGGATGAGGTAATCGGAATAAGAGGGGCGGTTGTTCATGGTTTTGTGTGCCGGAGGATTATTTTCAAAAGGAGTGTCCGCCGCCCGCGTCAAACTTTGCCAACAAAACGGCGGAAAGGTAAAACCATACCCTCGAGGTCGTCTGAAATCAAGAAAAATCTTAGCAAAGCGAAGTTGCGGCGGTATAATGACTGCCTTTTGTGCCAAACCGCACGACGCGGTTGTTTTTATTTCTGTTTCCGCACCACATCCCGATGAAAAAAACATTATCCGTATTGATCGCGGCAATGATGATTGCCGCCGCGCAAGCCGCGCCGCAAGCGGCTAAAAACAACGCAGCCCCTGCTGTTGCAGCTTCCGAGCCTGCGCCTGCCGCCGCATCCCAGCCCGAGGCCATGATGCCCAGCATCAACAGCCCTGATGCGCCGCCTGCCATTGCCGCTGCCGCCTACATCGTTACCGATTTGCAAAGCCATCAAGTGCTTGCCTCCGGCAATATCGACACCCAAATCGAACCCGCTTCGCTGACCAAAATGATGACCGCCTACCTCGCGTTCAAAGCTTTGGAAAACGGCACATTGCGCGCTGACCAAATGCTGACCGTGTCCGATGCAGGCTGGAAAATCGAAGGCTCACGGATGTTCCTCAGTCCCAAAGTCCCCGCCAGCGTCAGCGATTTGATTAAAGGCATGATTGTCCAATCCGGCAACGATGCTGCCACCACGCTTGCCGAAGCCATGGGAGGCGGCTCGGTGGACGTGTTCGTCCAACAAATGAACGACGAAGCCAAGCGTTTGGGCATGACCAAAACCCACTTTAAAAACCCGACCGGATTGGCTGCCGAAGGCCACGTTTCCACCGTCGGTGATTTAGCCATTTTGTCCGCCGCGCTGATACACGATTATCCGAAATACTATCCCGTATTTTCGATTAAATCCTTCAAATACAACAATGTCGAACAGCCAAACCGCAACCTCCTGCTCTACCGCGATTCCAATGTGGACGGTCTGAAGACGGGACACACCGAAAGCGCAGGCTACAACCTTGCCGCTTCCAGCAAACGCAACGGCAGACGCATCGTTTCCATCGTTGTCGGTACCGATTCCACCGAAGCCCGAGCGTCCGAAAGCGGCAAATTGCTCAACTGGGCATTGCAGGCATTCGACACGCCCAAGCTCTACAACGGCGGCGAAATCATTTCCAAGGTCAAAGTTTATAAAGGCAGCAGCAAATCGGTGAACGTCGGCTTCCTCGAAGACGTGTACATCACGATTCCACACGATGCCGGACAAAACATCAAACCGATTTTAGAAACCGTCCAGCCCGTTATCGCCCCGATACGCAAAGGTCAAACCTTGGGCAAACTCAAAATCGTCAAAGACGGCAAAGTCATTACCGAGAAAAACGTTGTCGCCCTCCATTCCGTCGAAGAAGGCAGCTGGTTCAGACGGATGTGGGATGATATCGTATTGTGGTTCAAAGGCTTGTTCGGCAGCAGTTCGAAATAAGCAGGATTGATGAAAAGGTCGTCTGAAAATGGTTTTCAGACGACCTTTGTTTTGGATGCGAACAGGACGACGGCAAAGTCTTTATAACTCAAATCCGCTTTCAAATATCCGTTTTTGTCCGCTGATCGGGTCGGTAAACTCAATCTGTTTTGCCAGTAGTTTCAAAGGTTTTTCATAATCTTCATCGCCCGCCGCCAAAGGGGTGGGATAAAGCGCGTCGTTTAGCAGCGGCATGCCCAAACGCATCATATGCACCCGAAGCTGGTGTTTTTTCCCCGTATGCGGCGTCAGCCGGTAGAGGCTGAATTCGCCGCGGTTTTCAAGCAATTCGACCGTCGTATGGGCGTTCGGCTCGCCTTCGATTTCCTGCGTCGTGAAAAACCGTTCCCCGCGCACCATGCGCGAAACCACGTCCAAGGGATATACCAAATCCGTCCGCGTCGGCGCGACGGCGTGATAGGTTTTACGGACGCTTTTTTCCTGAAACATCGTTTGATAATCGCGGCGCGTGGCAGGATTGTGCGACAGCAGCATCACGCCTGCCGTATCTTTGTCCAAACGGTGGACCGGTGTAATGTCTGCTACGTTCAAATGCTGCAATTCCGGCCGCAGGCGCAGACGGGTCAGCAGGGTTTCGCGCAAAAAACGCCCGCTGGGGATAACGGGCAGGAAATGCGGTTTGTCAACGACAATCAGATGGTCGTCGATGTGCAGGATTTTTTCTTCAAACGGAATGACAGGTTCGCTGTCGCTGCTGGTTTCGCGGTAATAAAACATGGTTTTGCCCGGCTCGAACAGCGTGTGTTCGTCAAACGGCGCGCCGTCTGCATCGACCACGAAGCCGCTGTTCAAACGCCTGCGCCAGTTGTCCTCGCCGACAAAGGGAAAGCGGACGCAGAGGAAATGCAACAGGGGCAGGCCGTAAAACGGTTTTTCGTGCGGCAGCACCAAATAGCTGGGTTTGACGCCGTTTAAAAGCGGGAGGGGGTTGGAGCGTTTTTTCATGTGGCGGATTGTACTCGGTTTCGGTCTTTTTTTCAGACGACCTTGGCTGGGTTAAGGCTGTCGGGTGATAATGAAGCGGTTTGCATGGGGAAAGATTGTGTTACGGATGATGGGGAAAGAGGTCGTCTGAAAAGCTGGATTTTGGGTTTCAGACGACGTTTTTATTTGTTTTTTTAAGACAGGTTGGGCAGTGTTTTTCGTGGGCAAAGCCCACGCTACGGTTGGGTTGTGGATGGAACGTGTGGTTTGTTTGAATACATGAAGAAAGGTCGTCTGAAAACAGGAAATCTATTTTCAGACGACGTTTTTATTTGGTTTTTTTTAAAGATGATAGATTGGGTGGTGTTTTTCGTGGGCAAAGCCCACGCTACGGGAGGGTTGTGGAAGGGATGTATCGTATTTGATTTGAACACATGAAGAAAGGTCGTCTGAAAATGGGAAACCCGTTTTCAGACGACCTTGGTTACCACCTGTTTAACAAAAACTTATTCTGCCAATTCGGTTTGCTGGTGCGACATGAGTTCTTGTCCGACGTCGGTCAGGAGGTTGAGGTAACGCTCGTACTGCTTGAGGATATCGGCGATGAGTTCGCGGCGGTTCATGTATTGCACATCGTAGCCGCTGCGGCCGTCGAAGAAGTAGGTGTAGGGCTCGTAGGTGACGTTGTGGCGGATGTGCGGGAGGTGGCCGTCTTTGATAAGCTGTTCGGACACTTCGCGCTTGATGGTTTTAATGCCGTACATGAAGTCGCGCAGGGACTCTTTGTGGATGGTGAATTCGACAGCGGGCTCTTCGCGGTCGAAGTGGGTTTGGATGTCGACGCTCAGGCTGTATTTGTCGGACAACTCTTCGCTCAGTTCGCGCATGGCGGGCAGGGCGGTGGTTTTGAGGAATTTGAGGATGTCTTGTTCCTGCGTTTGGTTCAGCATACGCTCGAGCCTGTCCTGCCAGTTGTCGCCGCTCCAATAGACGCTGGAGGGGGTGACGGCGGTCGTGAAGTATTTGTGGTCGGCGTTTAATCCGCGCCAGAGGCTGAAACACATGATCAGCATGAGCATGGCGAAAGGCAGGGCGACGATAAGGGTCATGGTTTGCAGGGTGGGCAGTCCGCCGAAGCGCAAAAGGACGATGGCGGCGGCGGACATCAACAGCCCCCACATCACTGCCTGCCAGCGCGGGGCGGCCACGCTTTTGTCGCGGGAGGCGATGTTGTTGAGGACGTAAATGCCGGAGTCGGCGGAGGTGATGAAGAAGAGGGCGATCACCATGAGGCTGACAAGCCCTGTGAGGGTCGGCAGGGGGAGGTATTCGAGGAAGCGGAAGAGGAGTTTTTCGGGCGTGCCGGTCAATTCGCCCAATGCGCCTGCTGCGGTGTGGTCGTTAATCCAGATGGCGGTATCGCCGAAGATGGTAAACCAGATGACGCAGAACAGGGAGGGAACCGCCAAAACGCCGAAAATAAATTCGCGTATGGTGCGTCCGCGCGAGATGCGGGCGATGAAGAGTCCGACGAAAGGCGCCCAAGAACACCACCATGCCCAGTATAAGATGGTCCAGCCGCCGAACCATTCGGTATGGTTTTGTTCGTAGCTGTACGTTTTGAAACTGAGTTGTACGAGGTTGCTCAGGTAAGTGCCGAGGTTGTCGTTGAAGGCGGAGAGTAGGTGGAGGGTCGGGCCGGTGGCGAGGACGAAAACCATCAGTACAAAAGCAAGGGTCAAGTTCATCTCGCTCAACATTTTGACGCCTTTGCCTATGCCGGAGGCGGCGGAGGCGACTGCCAAACCCATGACGGCGAAAATCACGATGGTTTGTACGGAAAAGGTGTTTTCGCTTATCCAGCCGATTTGTGCCAAGCCCGCGCCCAACTGCGCCGCGCCGAAACCGAGCGTGGTAATGATGCCGAACAGGGTGGCGACCAGCGCGAGTATGTCGATGATGTCGCCTGCCTTACCGTCGAGTTTCTCTTTCAACAGCGGATAAAAGCAGGAACGCAGGGAAAGCGGGAGTTTGTAGCGGAAGGCGAAATAGGCGAGCGCCAAAGCCATGACGGCGTAAACCGACCAGGCATGTACGCCCCAGTGGAAGAGGGTGTGGAGCAACGCATCCTGCTGCCTTGCGCCGCTGCCGCCTTCGGTGATGGGGGACAGATAGTGGGTGAGCGGTTCGGCGACACCGAAAAACATCAACCCGACGCCCATACCCGCCGCGAACAGCATGGCGAGCCAAGACCAAAAGCTAAATTCAGGCTCTTCTTCGTTGCTGCCCAGTTTGATGTTGCCGAAGCTGCTGACCGAAAGTGCGAGCAGGAAGAAGAAGAAGGCTGAAAACGCCAAGATGTAAAACCAACTGAAGTTTTTGAAAATGCCCGTTTTGGCGGCATTGAGGACGGTTTCTGCCTGCTGCGGAATCAAAAGCGCGATGCCGATGACCAGCAGCACGAAGGACAGCGTAACGGAAACGACGAAGGGATTGAACGAAGAGCGGTTGCGTAAGAAATGAAATAAAGACAAACCTTGACCTCCTTTGGGATGGTGAGGCAGGCGGATACGGGCGCAAGGCTGTATATGGTTGATTAACAAAAACTAGGAATAAAACATGGTCTGTCGGACAGGGTCCGAGACTTTCCCGATTTTTGGTAATCCACTATAAAACGCAGACAAAAAACGAATGGCGTTTAAACCGTCCTGCCGGATGAAAAACAAGGGAAAAAGAGAGTAAAAACGCACAGATGAATGAGCCGTAATGAGGGCCGGGTGAGACAAAATGGATGATGATTATTTCTTTTTTTGAAGGAATAATAACAAAATCAGGGGATTGTTTCAAATTGGGAAAGATTTGTGTGTATTGGGACAAGAAAGATGGCGACGATAAAAAGGATAGGGGGTCGTCTGAAAGGCATTTCAGACGACCCCTCATCAGTTTTATTAGCTATTGTCGCTATCTACTTTCTTAAACGACAACCAAATGCAGACGCCAACCGATATCAGCCAAGCCGCCAGCAGCCAATACGGGTTGAGCAAATGGGCGTAGGGGTTCAAATCGGGATTCTTGATGGGTGGCAGATAAACCATAACGCCGAAGTAGGCAGACGATAGGGCAAGGCAGCTCAAAATGCCTTTTGGGTCTTTACGCAGACGCATCAGCATTGCCGTCAAACCGCTTGCCACCATGGCGGCAAAGCCAAAGAAAGTCATCGGGATAAAGTGTGCGCTCCAAGCTTGTGTGTCGGGGAAGGCGGAGTCCGGCAGCATCAGGAAGGCGCAAGTCAGGAAAATCGGTGTGCCTGCCAAAGTAAAAGCAAGCGGAATCCACCAGCGGTAAGAAAAAACGCCTTTTTTTTCAGTTGCATGTTCAAAAATGACTTGCCCCGCATGAATGCCCGCCTTCACGGTTTTCACGGCAATTTCCCGCTCCCGTTTATACCCGCTTTCACTAGGTAAAAACACCAGCCCAAAGGGAATAACGGCAAACGCATTCAATAGGCTGAATATCGTTAATCCTTCGAAATAAAAATTAAACAGCATCTCTATATCTTTTGACAAAAACAGCGCAAACAATATCGTGCTTATGTAGGAACAGACAAAGCCGATGAGCATGGCGGTCAAGATATGCTTCAAGTTCCTACGCAAACGAAGCTGCGTCATCGCCATACCGGTCAGTATGCCCCAAACCAACATATAGCCAAGCATATAGAGCAAACCGGCAATTATTGCAGCCACACTAGTCAGACTGCCGAACACCAGTCCGAAAATACCGAAATGGAGCATAGAGGCAAAAAAAGCTGCCACCCCGCCGGAAGCTACGGTAAGCTGAACGGTGAGAAACACGAGTAAAACGCCGTAACACAAGGCATAAACGGTAAAAAGCAGTGTAAGGTACGGCTTGCGCGGTTTCTTGTCCTTCAGGGCGGTGTTGTCCGACATTATGCTGGTTTCCTTTGGATGATTTATCGGAATTGAAGTAGTTTCAGACGACCTTTGAGCGCGGATACATCGAGCTCAAAATTGTCGTATCGGATTACGGTTAAGCCGTTATGGAAATTTGAATGATTATAATGGAATAGTTTGTGTCGATGATAGCCGTATAACGATATTGCATTTTCGTGAAACCGATAATAAGCAACAAGATTGCCCTTACAACAAAAGGTCGTCTGAAAACTGTTTTTCAGACGACCTTTTGTCGTTTTATCACTCAAGAAAGCGACGGATTACGAACGTACCTGCCCGTCGCCCAACACAATCCATTTCTGCGAAGTCAATCCGTGCAGGCCGACGGGGCCGCGGACGTGGATTTTGTCGGTGGAAATGCCGATTTCCGCGCCGAGACCGTATTCGAAGCCGTCGGCGAAGCGGGTGGAGGCATTGACCATGACGCTGGCGCTGTCGACCGTACGCAGGAAGGTGCGGGCATCGGTGTAGGATTCGGTTATGATGCTGTCGGTGTGGTGGCTGCCGTGGGTGTTGATGTGGGCGACGGCTTCTTCGAGGCTGTCGACGATTTTAACGGAGAGGATGGGGGCGAGGTATTCGGTGTCCCAGTCTTCTTCGGAGGCCGTCTGAATGTGGGGTAGGATGGAAAGGGTACGCGGGCAGCCGCGCAGCTCGACGTCGCAGGCGGCGTATTTTCCCGCCAATACGGGCAGGATTTCGGCGGCGCGGCTTTGGTGGACGAGCAGGGTTTCCATGGTGTTGCAGGTGCCGTAGCGCGAGGTTTTGGCGTTGAAGGCGATGTTGACGGCTTTTTCGGCGTCGGCGGCGCGGTCGATATAGACGTGGCAGATGCCGTCGAGGTGTTTGATGACGGGCACGCGGGCTTCGGCGGCGATGCGGGAAACCAGCGACTTGCCGCCGCGCGGGATGACGACGTCGATAAACTCGGGGCTTTGCAGCATGGCGCCGACGCTTTCGCGGTCGGTGTTTTCAATCAGGCTGACGGCCGCTGCGGGCAGGCCGTTTTCAACTAACGCCTGCGTAATCAGTTTGGAGAGCGCCATATTGCTGTTGAAGGCTTCGCTGCCGCCGCGCAGGACGCAGGCGTTGCCGGACTTGAGGCAGAGGGCGGCGGCATCGACGGTTACGTTGGGGCGGGATTCATAAATGATACCGACAACGCCCAGCGGTACGCGCATTTTGCCGATTTGCAGGCCGTTTTCGCGGGTACGGAATTCGTCCATTTCACCGACGGGGTCGGGCAAGGCGGCAATCTGGCGCAAACCTTCGTACATGGCGTCTATGGTTTTTTCGCTCAGCCGCAGGCGGTCGAGCAGGGCGTCGTTCAAACCTTTCTGCGCGGCCTGTTCCATGTCTTGGGCGTTGGCGGCGAGGATGGCGGTTTGATGGTGTTTGATGAGTTCGGCGGTGCGCAGGAGCGCAGCGTTTTTTTGCGCGGTCTCGGCGGCAGCGACAACATAGGAAGCCTGCTTGGCGGCGGACGCGGTGCGGCGGACGTAGTCTTGGATGTTTTGCATGGTATTTCTGCGGGAAAAGTGGGAATAGGTTGATGATAAGGTCGTCTGAACGGGAATTCAATAGGATGCAGGGAGACGGTTCAAATGATACTGGGGAAGGGGACTGAGAAAATCGCAGATAAAAAAAAACCATCTATACTAAGGGGAAAAGTATAGATGGCCAAACACATTACGGGGAAAACGTCTTACTCACTTACTCACTTCTCTCGAAGCAAGTGTTACTCAGACACGCGAATTATATAATAGTTCACGAATGATGGCGTTAAGTTTGGTTAATGACATCTTAACAATCATATCATCATGT
This sequence comes from uncultured Neisseria sp., assembly GCA_963529965.1. Lineage (GTDB taxonomy): Bacteria > Pseudomonadota > Gammaproteobacteria > Burkholderiales > Neisseriaceae > Neisseria. The sequence goes on along the minus strand of CAUSDA010000034.1, from coordinate 13,956 downwards.
TTTTAAATAAATAAAAAAATCATAATGGTTAAAATTTTTTTGAAAAAACTTCAAAATTTTCAAACTGTGATGAATTTCCACTCCCCTGAGGCTAAATTTTCTACCGTTCGTCCGTTAAATTCGTCCCGATGGAGGTGTTCGACGCGGTTGCCGGCAGCGGCGACCATGCGTTTGACTTGATGATATTTGCCTTCGGTAATGGTCATCAGCAGGGTGGTCGGGTTTTCCAAAACGGCTTTGGCAGCGCGGACGGTTTCGTTGTCGTCGTGCAGCAGGACGCCGTTTTTCAGCGTTTCACACAGGCTGTCGTCGGCAGGATGCTTCAGGGTAACGCGGTAGATTTTGGGCACTTTGTGTTTCGGCGAGGTAACGCGGTGGTTGAACTGCCCGTCGTTGGTAATCAGCAAAACGCCCGTCGTATCCGCATCCAGCCTGCCGACCGCCTGCATGTCGATATTGCGCATATGGTCGGGGAAAAGGCTGAAAACGCTGGGGTATTGCTGCGGTTTGTGCGAGGTTTCGTAATCGGCGGGCTTGTTGAGCAGGATATAAAAATAAGGCATGGGCACGACGACGATGTCTTCGCCGTCTATGCGCAGCGTTTGGACTTCGGCGGGATTAATATCGGCTTTGGTGTCGTTGCAGACTGTATCGTTGATTTCGACACAGTCGTTTTGAATCAGCCACTGGCATTGTTTGCGGCTGCCTATGCCTTGGGATTGGAGGTATTTGATCAGTTGCATGGGAATGGCGGAAACGGGTTTCAGACGACCTAATTGTATATCAGGACTTTGCTTTCAAACGATAGAGAAATGTGGTTTCCCGATTGCGGGCGAAGGCGAGCGGGTCGGATTCGTCGGCGGCTTTGCGGTGGCGCGGTTTGGTTTTCAGAATATCGGCCACTTCTAAAGAGATCGTCTGAAAACATTGTTCCAGAAAATCACGGTCGCGTAAGTGCAGATGTTCCGCCAAGTCGGAAATGATTAACCACGCTTCACTTTGCGGGTTTAAATGTTGCCGCACGCCGTTTAAAAAGGCGGTCAGCATGGCGTTGTCGGGGTCGTAGAGGGCGGTTTCGACGGCGGAAGTCGGTTTGGCGGGCAGCCACGGCGGGTTGCAGACTATCAGGTCGGCGCGTCCTTCGGGAAATAAATCGACAGCTTTGACGGCGACTTGTTTGTCCAGCCCCAAGCGGGCGAGGTTGGCGATTGCGCAGGCGATGGCTTTGGGGTTGGTGTCGGTGGCGGTGATGTCGGGAATGCCGCGTTTGGCGAGGATGGCGGCGATAACGCCGGAACCTGTGCCGACGTCGAACGCCGTCTGAATATGTGGATTCAACGGCGCTTGGGCGATTAAGTCTAAATATTCGCCGCGCAGGGGCGAGAACACGCCGAAGGGAACATGGATTTTGCCGTCAAGCTGCGGAATTTCTATGCCTTTTTTGTGCCATTCGTGTGCGCCGATGAAACCCAAAAGCTGGTTAAGCGGCAGTAAAAACGGCGCGTCGTTCGGCTCGGCGTACACATCGGCAAGGGCTGCGCGGACGTCGGGCGCGCGCGGGTTGCTTAACTGAAAACCCGCGCCGATTTCGACGGCAAGCATGTTCAACACGCGGCTTTGCTGCGCCTGTTTCATACGGTGGGTGTGGAAGGCCGTCTGGATATCGGTAGGCGCGTTTTTTGTTTTTTCAGACGACCTGCGGACGCGCTTTTTCATCGCCGCCAATACTTGCTTGGCGTTGTGGAAATCGCCCGTCCAAACGGTTGCCGTTTGGGCGTGGGCGTTTTTCAGAATATCAGCGGCATTGCTTTCATGCACATAAACCGCCTGTTTGGGCGGCTTCTGCGTGCTTTCGTTGCGCCATTCGGCAGCGGCGCGGTCGGTGGGGATAATGGGGAACATGGAGGAAAGGAGGAAGGGAAACCGGCGGCAAGTTTACTATAGTGGATTAAAATTGCAATGATACGGCGTTGCCAACGCCCTTATGTACTACTCGTACACGGCGAGCATTGCCGCCTTGTCTCATTTTTATTTTAATCCACTATATATTTCGGCTTGTGATGTATTGCCGTTATGGTGTGCTAGACAGTCAAAATAAGCGAGCGTAGTTTGTGCAGTGATGCCTATTCATTATTTGACGGCAGGTATGTGTCGCCTGCCTTTTTGTACTTAAGATTTTGAAACTAAATTGGACAAAATGTATAAAATAATTCTGAATTTAAAAAGTAAATCCGTATTTTTAGAAAAATAGATTGTCGTTTTGTCTAAAATGCGTATAATCCCCTTCCAAAGCAAACCATAATTTCGATAAAGTTTGGACAAGGAACATCATGCAATTAGACATTGACCGCTTAGTTGCTTATTTCGGCGGCGTGAATGCACTTGCCGAAGCGTTGAAACAGCACGATCCCGAAAATGCCGCAACAACCGCTGCCATCTATAAATGGCGCACGCGCGGGTCGCTGCCTTTGGCGCAACTGCAAAAGCTGACCGCGCTGGCGGAAGCGCAAGGCAGGCCGCTGGATTTGAATGCTTTTTTACAAAAAAACGAATCTCTGGAGAGAACAGAAATGACACAGACCAACCGCGTAATTATTTTCGACACCACCATGCGCGACGGCGAGCAGTCGCCCGGTGCATCCATGACCAAAGAGGAGAAAATCCGCATTGCCCGCCAGTTGGAGAAAATGGGCGTGGATGTGATTGAGGCGGGTTTCGCCGCCGCCAGCCCGGGCGATTTCGAATCGGTCAATGCGATTGCCAAAATCATCACCAAATCCACAGTCTGCTCGTTGGCGCGTGCCGTTGAAAACGATGTGCGCAAAGCGGGCGAAGCCGTTTCCCCCGCGCCGAAAAAACGCATCCATACCTTCATCGCCACCAGCCCCATCCACATGGAGCACAAACTGAAAATGAAGCCGCAGCAGGTCATCGATGCGGCGGTCAAAGCGGTGAAAATTGCCAAAGAATACACCGACGATGTGGAATTTTCCGCCGAAGACGCCGTGCGTTCGGATTTGGACTTCCTCGCCAAAATCTTTACGGCGGTTATCGAAGCGGGCGCGACCACCATCAATATTCCCGATACCGTCGGCTACTCCATTCCTTCCGTGTGGTACGAGCGTATCAGCAACATCATCAAAAGCGTGCCCAACGGCGACAAAGTAGTCTGGTCGACCCACTGCCACAACGACTTGGGTATGGCGGTTGCCAACTCGCTGGCCGCCGTTCAGGCAGGCGTGCGCCAGGTGGAATGCACCATCAACGGCTTGGGCGAACGCGCAGGCAATGCCAGCCTTGAAGAAATCGTGATGGCGTTGAAAGTGCGCCACGACCTTTTCGGCTTGGAAACCGGCATCGACACCACGCAAATTGTGCCGGTATCCAAACTGGTGTCCACCATTACCGGCTATCCGATTCAGCCCAACAAGGCGGTGGTCGGCGCAAACGCCTTTGCACACGAATCAGGCATCCATCAGGACGGCGTGTTGAAACACCCCGAAACCTATGAAATCATGACTGCCGAATCGGTCGGCTGGTCAACCAACCGCCTGACCTTGGGCAAATTGTCCGGCCGCAGCGCGTTCCGCAGCAAACTGGCGGATTTGGGTATTGAGTTGGAAAGCGAAGAGGCGCTGAACGCCGCATTTGCCCGCTTCAAAGAACTTGCCGACAAAAAACGCGAAATCTTCGATGAAGACCTGCACGCGCTGGTGTCCGACGAAATGGGCAGCATGAACGCCGAAAGCTACAAATTCATCTCCCAAAAAATCAGCACCGAAACCGGCGAAGAGCCGCGTGCCGACATCGTGTTCAGCATCAAAGGCGAAGAAAAACGCGCATCCGCCACAGGCTCCGGCCCTGTCGATGCGATTTTCAAAGCGATTGAGAGCGTGGCACAAAGCGGCGCGACTTTACAGATTTATTCCGTCAACGCCGTAACGCAAGGCACGGAAAGCCAAGGCGAAACCAGCGTCCGTCTGGCGCGCGGCAACCGCGTCGTCAACGGTCAGGGCGCGGATACCGACGTTTTGGTCGCCACCGCCAAAGCCTACCTTTCCGCCTTGAGCAAACTGGAATTCAGTGCCGCCAAACCGAAAGCGCAAGGCAGCGGTACGATTTGAGCTTAAATGGTTTGATTTGATTTTTAAAAGCAAAGAGGTCGTCTGAAAACCGGATTTTGGGTTTTCAGACGACCTTTCTTTATTTTTTCACAGAACTGAACAGGGGAAAAAGGTTAATCAAACACAGTAAAAAATACAAAACGAGTATTAAAATCAGCCATATATTTTTAAGTTTTATACTTGAGTAAATGATATGAAACAATAAATCTAGGTCGCCTATTAAATGGACAAAAAAATACGCTGTAAGGATGAAACAGAAAATGCCAATAAACTTTCTTCCTAATAGAAAGAATAGAATAGAAATATTGTTTATTATAAAAAATAATTTAATAATCATGGGGTTGTCGTTTATTTCACCTTGTAAGTCAGATAAATTATAGACATCCCCATCAATTATATAGTCTATGATGTAAAATTCATCAGTGTTAAGGAGAAATGAAAATGAAATAAGTAATAATAAAATGAGGTAATTAATTGGTTTTATAAATTTTATACTGAAAATACGGTTTGCCATCATGCTCCCATTCGTTTTATTTTTTCTGTGTATTTTTTATAACGTATTCCTGCCTGAAAGGAAGGCAATAGGTAATATACATTGTAAACTAAAAAATCAGTCTATCATAAAAGCTTCAAACATAATCGGCTTCCAAAAGGTGTGCTGATTTAAGTGCTGACTCTTATTGAAGTTTCATCAGTCGGTCTTGTTCGACTGACAACACGCCGTTTACCTTTTGGAAATAAGCAATGGCATCTTGAATATTGGTTTTGGCTGATGGACGAATGGCAATTCCGTGCAGGTTTTTATATTCGTAAACCAAGCTCGCGCCGGAATCGTTCACTGCCTTCATCAATGGACCTGAGCCGATGTCTTTATCGTAGAAAATAATCAGGTTGCGCGTTGTGTCTTGTGCTTGTCGGGTGAATATTGCTTCAGTCGCTTGGGTTGGTTTGCTCGGGCTTTGACAGGCGTAGAGTAGGGCGGAGAGTAGGATAAATGCAAAAGTTTTGTTCATTGTTGTTCAGAGGGTTGAGTGATTAAAAAAAAGGTCGTCTGAAAATGGGGTAAACGAAATCATGGAAGATAAAGTTAAAAAGATAGCTAAATCTTTAGGTTATAAAGGATAAAGGAAATAATGAATTTAAATAGTACATATAATTTTTCACTCAATCAATATAATTTCTATTTTGAGATAAATTGGGAATTTAATTTTCTGTATTTAGAGAAATTTAATCAGTGTGGTCAAGTCTATATTGATTCTAGTTTTTATATCAATTTGGGAAATGGTCTGTCTCTATATATTGCCGGTGAAGAGGACTATGGCAATTTATTGGATTTTATAGAATTGATCTCAGATAATAATCAAAACGAATTAAAATTTGAATCACTTACTGCTAAGATAAGCAAGAAGAATAATATCTTGAATATGAAATTTAAGAAAAATAATATACTGCATATAGAGGTATTAGGGTGCAGAGAAAGAAATATAAATATAAATTTCAGCCATGAGTTATATGCTGAATTAAATTCTTTAGTATCGAAAATTCAGGATGACTATAAAAAATTTTCTTCTAATTTAGATGTAATTAAAAAGATTTGGTTTGGAACTGACGCAGATTAGCAGTTATATCCAGCGATTGTCGCGCACAATATAAAAAGCGAAGCTGGTATGGTCGTCAGAATACAAAGATTTCTATTTGCCTTTCAGACGACCTTCCCAGCAATCTCGATGGTTATGCCTCAGGCAGCTCCATGTCTAAAACGGTTTGTTCCTGCTTGGCGCGGAAGTCGGCAAGCTTTTGCGCCAGCTCAGGGTTTTCGTTGGCAAGCAGTGAGATGGCGAACAGGGCGGCGTTGGCGGCTCCTGCCTCGCCGATGGCGAAAGTGGCGACGGGAACGCCTTTGGGCATTTGTACGATGGAGAGCAGGGAGTCTTCGCCGCGCAGGTATTTGCTGGGTACGGGTACGCCCAATACGGGGACGGTGGTTTTGGCGGCAACCATGCCGGGCAGGTGCGCCGCGCCGCCTGCACCCGCGATGATGGCTTTGATGCCGCGTTCGCGGGCGGTTTCGGCGTATTCGAACATTAAATCGGGGGTGCGGTGTGCGGACACGACGCGGGCTTCGTATTCGACGCCGAACTCTTTGAGAAACTGCGCTGCCTGCTGCATGACGGGCCAGTCGCTGTTGCTGCCCATGATGATGCCGATTTTGGCCATATTTACTCCTGGTGTATAAAACGTTATTCAATGAATGATTTCAGACGACCTTTGAATATGGGAGGTCGTCTGAAAAGTTATCGTTGCTTGATGCTGACGGCGGCGCGTTTGGCGGCGGCGCTGCCGGGGTAGCTCTGTATCAGTTTGCGCCAGGTGTTGCGGGCGATGTCTTTCTGTTGCAGCTTGTATTGGCATTGCCCGATGCTGAAGAGCGCGTCGGGGGCTTGCGGGCTGTTGCGGAAGCGGTTGGCAAAGCGTCCGCCGATTTCGATGACGGATTCGCAATTGCCCATGCGCTGTTGGCTTTGCAGCAGCAGATACATATTGCGTCGGGCGCTTTCGCTGCCGTTTCCGCCGTCTGCTCCTTTTAAGACTGCGGCTGCTGCGGCGTAATTGTTGCGCTGATAGTATTTGAGGGCTTGGTTGTAGAGGCGGGTTTCATTTTGGTCGGCGGAGTCGGCTTCTGAAGGCGCGGTGCCGCCGTTTGCCAGATAGGTGCTTTTGAGTTTTTGGTCGTCCAAACGCTGGGCGGGTACTTTCCTATTGGCGTGGCGCGGGGTTTTGTTTTGTTTTTCGAGTTGTTGCAGGCGCTGGTTGGTGTTTTCCATCTCGCGCTCCAAACGTTCGACCTGCATACCCAAGCGTTCGATTTGAGTCATCGTGTTCAAATCGGGATAGGGGATGGCGGAGGATTCGGCTGCGGCGGTGGGAATATCGGGCAGCATGAAGGTGTCGCCAGATTTGGGTTTGGGGGCGGTAGAGGCGCAGGCGTTGAGCAGGAGGATGCCGGCAAACAGGATGGGAAGGGTTTTGTTCATTTTATTTTTTAAGCAGCAAAGTCAGACCATCGCCGACGGGCAGGGTAATGGGTACGATGCGGGAATCGTCGGGCAGGTTGCGGTTGAAGGACTGGAGTATGTTTAGGCTGGGCGGGGCATCGTGTTCTGCTTTACCCATAACGCGCCCGTTCAGCAGGACATTGTCGATGGCGATAACGCCGCCGCTGCGAACCAGTTGCAGGCAGCGTTCGAAATATTGCGGGGTGGGCGGTTTGTCGGCATCGATCAGCGCCAAGTCGTAGCTGCCTGATTCGCCTTGGCTTATCAAGTCGTCCAGGGTCAGCAGGGCGGGCTGGAGGTGAAGGGTGATTTTATGGGCGACTTGCGCTGCCTGCCAGGTTTCGCGGGCGATATCGGTAAAGGTGACGTTGATGTCGCAGGCGGTAATTTTGCCGTGTTCGGGCAGGGCTAAGGCGACTGCGGTGCTGCTGTAACCGGTAAATACGCCGATTTCCAGATATTTTTCGGCTTTGAGCAGGCGCGCGAGCCAAGTCAGCAAGGCTGCCTGTTCGCGGGCAATCGCCATTTTCCCTAAACGGTGGGATTGCGTGCGCGAACGCAGGGCGGTCAGTACGGGATGCTCTTTTTCGCCGATGCTGTTGAGGTAGTCTTGCAGCGCTGGGTCGATATTGTGTGTCTGGGTGGTCATGCCGTTTGGCCGTCAGTCTTGGTAGTAGGTATAAGGTTTTTTGGCGACTTTGGCGGCTTCGAATTCTTTCTGTTCTTGAGGATCCAGCTCGACATCCCACAACAGATGGCGGTTTTCAAGGCGTTGTGTTTCCAGCTGCGGATTGTCTTCGATGAGTTTGTCGAGGAATTGGGTGGCTTCGGATTTGTAGTGATACATGATACGGTTCCGTACAGGTTTGTGTCAGTCTTTTATTATAACTGATAACGCCGTTACGGTTTTTAGATATTCGACTATATAGTGGATTAACTAAATCAGGACAAGGCGACGAAGCCGCAGACAGTACAGATAGTACGGAACCGATTCACTTGGTGCTTCAGCACCTTAGAGAATTGTTCTCTTTGAGCTAAGACGAGGCAACGCCGTACTGGTTTAAAGTTAATCCACTATATTTTCAGGGTTTATGGTGTTTCGGGTATAATGCCACCTTATTTTTTAATGCGGTACGGCAGGTCGTCTGAAGCCTTTGCATAATATTTTGCCCGTATTCCAGGCAGAATATTGCGCAAAGGCTTCGCCGCCGGTTTCAGACGACCTCTTTTTATTTTGGAAAGAGTTTTATGTTGAAAAAATGGTTGCATAAAGTTTTACCCGGAAAGCAGCCGAAGCAAGTGCCTGTGGCGAAGGAAATCCTTCCTTTCGACAGGCACCATATCAGCGCGGATATGTTGAGTTTTGCGGCGGAAAAAGTTGTCCGCCGTTTGCATGACGAAGGTTTTCAGGCTTATGTTGTCGGCGGGGCGGTTCGCGACCTGTTGCTGGGCGTCGAGCCTAAAGACTTCGATATCGCCACCGATGCGACGCCGGAGCAGGTTCATAAGATTTTCCGCAGAAGCCGCATTATCGGCAGACGCTTTCAAATCGTACACGTCATGGTCGGGTCGGAAACCATAGAGGTCACGACCTTTAGGGGTGGCGGTAAAGTGCAGCAGAACGCGCACGGCAGGATTATGAAGGACAACACTTACGGCAGTATGGAAGAAGATGCCATGCGCCGTGATTTCACCTGCAACGCGCTTTATTACGACCCGATTAAAGAAGAAATCATCGATTTTCACCACGGTGTCGGCGATATTGCTGACCGCAAGCTGGTGATGATCGGCAATGCGGCGGAGCGTTATCAGGAAGACCCTGTCCGCATCCTGAGGGCAGTGCGGTTGTCGGGCAAACTTGGGTTTGACGTGGAAGAAAACACCGCCGCACCGATTCCGGAACAGGCAGGTCGTCTGAAACACGAACCCGTAGCGCGCCTGTTTGACGAAATCATGAAGCTGCTGTTTTCCGGTTATGCCAGAGAATGTCTGAAACGATTGAATTCCCTAGGCGTTTCAGACGACGTCCATCCGCTTCTGACTGCGCTCAAATCGGCTGCAAAACCTGAAAACCGCATTATCTCTCTCGCCTTGAAAAATACGGACGAACGTTTGCGCGCAGACAAATCCGTGTCGGTGGGCTTTGTCCTTGCTGCCGTATTGTGGCCGGTTTTGAACCGTCATTGGCAGGACAACATCAAACGCGGTCAAAAACCTGCGCATGCTTTATCCGAAGCAATGAACACCATGCGCGAGACGGTGGAAAAAGGCTGGGGTGTGCCGCAGCGTTTTGCCGCGACCATGAGGGAAATTTGGCAGCTTCAGCCGCAATTCGACTACACACGCGGCGCGCGTCCGCACAAAATGCTGGCGCAAGCGCGTTTCCGTGCGGCTTACGATTTCCTTGTGTTGCGCGGAGAGGTCGGCGAAGTGGAGCGGGATTTGGTCGAATGGTGGACTAAGTTCCAGCATGCGGATGCGGAAGCCCGCGCGGAAATGACGCTTGCCACACAACAGCGCCGGCAACACGGGCAAAGCGATGGCGCGGATGGCAAGCCGAATCGTAAACGCCGTCGCACGCGTAAGAAAAAACCGGCTGCGGATAAGCTGGAATCATGAATCGACGGATTGCAAACGGTTTTGTCTTATTTTTATAGTGGATTAAATTTAAATCAGGACAAGGCGACGAAGCCGCAGACAGTACAGATAGTACGGAACCGATTCACTTGGTGCTTCAGCACCTTAGAGAATCGTTCTCTTTGAGCTAAGGCGAGGCAACGCCGTACTGGTTTAAAGTTAATCCACTATATTAGTTTGTTGCAGGACTGAAGTGTTGGTTTGAATGTCAAATTGTTTCTGCCGTATTTATCTTAGTGATGAGGTCGTCTGAAAATTTTCAGACGACCTTTTTGCATGATTTGAAGGATAAAGGGAGAAGTCTTAACAGCGCGTGTGCATTCTGTACACACACTACGTCAGGATTGGATACGGCTTACTGCTGAAAGGATATGTATTCAAATTATCTACTTTGAGTCAGTAAAATAGTTTGGCAACTTTCCATTGAAATATACACACAGACGTCATTCACAGTAGAAACATCCATCCAACTCTTATTGACTATTTCTTCATAAAAATAAATCAAATAGCATGGCAATTCCTTGCAAAGAATATTCTCATGAAATTCAACATGGCATTTGTAAACATCAATATTTAATTCTTTGGCAAAATCTTCAGCATCTCTAATAGCTTGAAAAAGGATTGATGCATGTTTTTGAGAAATTTCAAAAATCATACTTTTTTCATTCCCTCAGCTTTTACAAACCCGCAAGCAAACGGCGGATTTTGCCGATGGCAAGCTCGGTTTCCAGGCCGCATTCCGTCCCTTCCGCTCCGCCGCTGAGGCAGCGGATGTCGGTGATGCCGCAGAAGTGGGCGTATTGGATGCCCAGTTCGCGGGCGAGGAAGGCTTCGGGCATTCCGGTCATGCCCAATACGTCCACGCCGTCGCGGCGGTAACGTTGGATTTCGGCGCGGGTCGGCCAGCGCGGGCCTTGCAGGCAGCCGTAAACGGCTTGGGTGTATAAGGACATTTGATGCTGTTGCGCGTGTTCGGCAATTTTTTCGCGCAGTCCGGCGGTGTAGGGTTCGAGAAAATCGGTGTGTACGACCGGTTCTTCCTGTCCTTCAAAAAAGGTGTCTTTGCGGCCGTAGGTGTAGTCGATCAAGTCGTCGGGCAGGACGAGCGCGCCGTTTTCAAAGCGGTCGTTGATGCTGATGACGGAGGAAACGGCGACGATGTATTCCGCACCTATGGAATGCAACGCCCAGATGTTGGCGCGATAGTTGATTTCATGCGGCGCGACGGTATGGCCGAAGCCGTGCCGCGCAAGGAAGAAAATGTCCTGACTGCCCAGTTTGCCGCTTAAGACGGGGCTGCTGGTCAGTCCGTAGGGGGTGCGGACGATTTTGCGGTCGGTGATGCTCAGTTCTGGCAGCTTGGTCAGGCTGCTGCCGCCGATGATGGCTAACATATGGTCCTTTGTATAAGTGATTTTAGGGAGTGAGTGTCGGAAAGAAAAAGGTTTGCAAAACAGCCATGAAAATGGAAAACAGGATTAATACCTTCATTTTTTCCGGAAAGCTGTATCCGTCATCTACGGGAAGCACTTCCCATAGCAACATCGACAGGAAACCAGATATAAACCAAAGTGCAAAATTGTTCAACATGGTTGCCGAAAAAAGGCTGGGAGGTCGTCTGAAAACCTATATCTGTTTTCAGACGACCTTTTTGTTCTTTTATTTGTGTTTGTAAAAACGGCTGTGGAAATAAGCATTCACACCTTCGCGCAGCAGGACTAAGGTTACGGCGGCAAGCGGCAGGCCGGCGAGCATGCCGACGAAGCCCATGAGTTGTCCGAAAGCCATCAACGAGAAAATCACCCAGAACGGCGACAGGCCGATGCGGTCGCCGACGATTTTCGGGGTAACGATAAAGCTCTCGAGGAATTGTCCGATACCGAACACAACCCACACCATAACCAGACCGTGCCATGTGCTAAATTGCAGCAAAGCGGCGACGGTTGCCAGCAAAAGTCCGGTAAATGCGCCCAAATACGGGATAAACACCAAAATACCGGCAATCATACCGATGGCGAAGCCCGAATCCAGTCCGACCAGCATCAGCCCGACCCCGTACACCAGCCCCATAATCAGCATCACCATCAACTGCCCGCGCAGGAATTCGCCCAAAACTTCATCCATATTGCTTGTGATGCGCGTATAAGTGTCGATAAAGCGACGCGGTACCAACGCGCTGATGCCGTAAGACCAGCGTTTCCAGTCCAAAAGGAAATAATACAGCAAGAGCGGCAGCAGGATCAGGTTGCTCATGCCGCTGATGACGTTGCCGCTTTGGCGCATCAGCGTCGGCATCCAAGCCTTGAGCGTGTTGCTCAATTCGCTCGTATGCGACTGCAACCATTTGACTACCGAATCCTGATCGATATGCACATAATTGCCCGCCACATGGTTCAGCCAAGGCAGCAGCCTGTTTTGCGTAAAATCGACGATTTGGGGAATGCGGCTGACCATATTGTTAAACTGGTTGATCAGCATAGGCACGATAATCAGCATCAGCGACAGCAGCAACAGCAAAGCGAATACCATCACCATCATGGACGCGGGACCGCGTTTAATCCGTTTTTTCTGCAACCATTCCACCAGCGGATTCAACACATAAGCCAATACCGCCGCCACAATAAACGGCGTCAGGATGTCGCCCAGCGCGTACAGCAGCCAGACAAAAGCCGCAATCACGCAGCCCATAATGATCCACGGCTTCATGCCGCGCGTTTTTTTCTGATACATAAAACCTTTCCATGTGTGTTTCAGCGGGAGCCGCCGCAATCGTTTTCAGACGACCCCTGACCGTCCAGTATAACAGAATAAACGGGGTCGTCTGAAACCTCAGATTGTTTACAAAATCACCGAAAAATCCAAGCCCGCGCCTGCAAAATAAGGTAAAATACGCCCCATCGTTTTTCCGTCCCAATCACGATAAGGAACCTATTCATGAGCACTTCACTGAGCTACCGCGACGCAGGCGTTGACATTGACGCAGGCGATCAACTGGTCGAAAACATCAAACCTTTTGCCAAACGCACCATGCGTCCCGAAGTGTTGGGTGATTTGGGCGGCTTCGGCGCATTGGTCGAAATCAGCAAAAAATACAAAAATCCCGTCCTCGTCAGCGGCACCGACGGCGTGGGCACCAAGCTCAAACTCGCCTTCGATTGGGACAAACACGACACCGTCGGCATCGACCTCGTCGCCATGAGCGTCAACGATATTTTGGTTCAAGGCGCAGAACCTTTGTTCTTCCTCGACTATTTCGCCTGCGGCAAACTCGACGTCGCCCGCGCTACCGACGTGATTAAAGGTATCGCCCAAGGCTGCGAAGAATCCGGCTGCGCCCTCATCGGCGGCGAAACCGCCGAAATGCCCGGCATGTATCCCGAAGGCGAATACGACTTGGCGGGCTTCTCCGTCGGCGTAGTCGAAAAAGAGCGCGTCATCAACGGCCGCAGCATCAAAGCGGGCGACATCGTGTTGGGTCTGGCTTCCAACGGCGCCCATTCCAACGGCTACTCCCTCGTCCGCAAAATCATCGCCCGCGACAATCCCGATTTGGATGCCGAGTTCGACTACGGCAAAACCCTGCGCGAAACCATCATCGCCCCGACCCGCCTGTATGTGAAACCCATCCTCGCCGCTTTGGAAAAATTCACCATCAAAGGCATGGCACACATTACCGGCGGCGGCATCACCGAAAACGTGCCGCGCATCCTGCCGGAAAACACCGTCGCCCAAATCGACGCTAAAGCGTGGGAATTGCCCAAGCTGTTCCAATGGCTGCAACAGGCAGGCAACGTGGAAACGCAAGAAATGTACCGCACCTTCAATTGCGGCATCGGCATGGTGGTCGTGATTGCCGAAGAAGATGCCGATGCGGTGCAGGCATTCTTAACCGAACAAGGTGAAACCGTTTACCGTTTGGGCAAAATCCGCGAACGCAACGGCGACGAGCATCAAACACAAGTGGCCTAAATCACAAGCCTGAAGCTAAATAAAAGGTCGTCTGAAAACTGAACTGCACCTTGGTGGTTGGATATCCCCCAACCACCAAGGTGCAGTTTTTTATAGTGGATTAACTTTAAACCATTACGGCGTTACCTCGCCTTAGCTCAAAGAGAACGATTCTCTAAGGTGCTGAAGCA
>CAUSDA010000033.1:0-25073 GCA_963529965.1 uncultured Neisseria sp. | reverse complement strand
CTTTTATGAGTGTCCAAGATTTGGGGGCCAGTTCAGGTTTCAGACGACCTTTTTTATACGCATTTCAAATTAAGCCAAATTTTCCAGCATCCATTTGACGTAGCGCCCGACGCCTGCTTTGACATCCAAAAATTCTTCCTTGTATCCGGCTTCGCGCAGTTTGGCAATGTCGGCTTGGGTGAAGCTTTGGTATTTGCCTTTGAGTGCGTCGGGGAAGGGGATATAGCGGATAAGTTCTTCTTCTATTAGCTCTTTTAAGCTCAATTCAGGTTTGCCTTCGGCGGCGCGGCAGGCGTTGACGGTGGCGGCGGCGAGTTCGTTGAACTGTTGGCTACGGCCGGTGCCGAGGTTGTAGATGCCGGAGAGATTGGGGTGGTCGAAGAAGTAGAGGTTGACTTTGGCGACGTCTTCGACGCTGACGAAGTCGCGGGTTTGTTCGCCGTTGCCGTAGCCGTCGTTGGCACCGAACAGGTTGACGTAGCCGTGTTCGCGGTATTGGTTGAAATGGTGGAAGGCGACGGATGCCATGCGGCCTTTGTGTTGTTCGTGTTGTCCGTAAACGTTGAAGTAGCGGAAACCGACGACTTGGGCGGTCAGGCCTTCTTTCATGCGGCGGCGCAATACTTGGTCGAACAGGAATTTGGAGTAGCCGTACACATTGAGCGGTTTTTCAAGTTCGCGCTCTTCGCGAAAGATTTCGCCTTTGCCGTAGACGGCGGCGCTGGAGGCGTAGAGGAAGGGGATGCGTTCGTCCTGACACCAGTCCAAGAGGTCGAGCGTGTACTGGTAGTTGTTGTCCATCATGTAGAGGCCGTCATGGTTCATGGTGTCGGAACACGCGCCTTGGTGGAAGACGGCTTCGATGTTTTCGTAAGGCAGAAGATGGCCGCGCACTTGGCGGATGAATTCGTGTTTGTCGAGGTAGTGGGCGATTTCGCACTCGGCAAGGTTTTTGAATTTTTCGCCACGGGTCAGGTTGTCGACGGCGACGATGTCGGTAATACCGCGTTGGTTGAGGGCTTTGACGATGTTGCTGCCGATAAAGCCGGCCGCGCCTGTTACGATGATGGTCATATTGGGTTTCCTTTGATTTTTGGTTTTGGCGAAACTCGTTGCACTCGTTTCAGACGACCTTGGAAAGATGGAGTCGTCTGAAAAAGAAATTACTGCTCTTCCAATGCTTTGTTCAACTCTGCAAACGAGCAAACCGCCGTGCCGAGTTTGGCGACGACGACGCCGGCGGCGGTATTGGCGAAGTGCATGGCTTCGGGCATGGTGTAGCCTGCTGCCAGCCCCAAACCCACTCCGGCAATGACGGTGTCGCCTGCGCCGGACACGTCGTAAACTTCTTGGGCGCGGGTGGGCTGGTAAATGGGTTCGCCTTCGCTGAACAGGGTCATGCCCTCTTCGCTTCGGGTCAATAAAACGGCAGTCAGGTCGAGGTGGCGGCGCAGGTTTTGCGCTTTTTCGGTCAGCTCGCTTTCGTTTTTCCAACTGCCGACCACTTCTTTCAATTCAGCGCGGTTAGGCGTAATCAGCGTGGCGCCGGCGTATTTTTCGTAATCGTCGCCTTTGGGGTCGATTAATACGGTTTTACCTGCGTGTTTTGCCCAATCTATCATATCGGAGATATGCGACAGGCCGCCTTTGCCGTAGTCTGAAAAAATGATTGCGTCGTATTCGGGCAATACTTCGCGGTATTTCTGCTTGATTTGTTCCAACACTTCGCGGTTGGGATGCTCTTCAAAATCAAGGCGGATAAGCTGCTGGTTGCGGGCGACGACGCGCAGTTTGACGGTGGTGGCGATTTGTTTGTCGCGCATCAGATAGGAGGCAACGCCGTCTTGCGCCATCAGCGCGTCGAGCGCATTGGCGGCTTCGTCGTCGCCGGTTACTGACAACAGCCCTGCTTTGCCGCCCAACGAAGCGATGTTGCGCGCAACATTCGCCGCACCGCCCGCGCGTTGGTCGATTCGTCCGATTTTCGCCACCGGCACGGGCGCTTCGGGCGAAATACGGGACACATCGCCAAACCAATAGCGGTCGAGCATCACGTCGCCGACAACAAGGACTTTGGCTTGTGCGAAACGGGATTTGAGGGTTTCTTGTTGGAACTTGGTGGGCATATTGCCTCCGTTGTGTTTTTTCAGACGGCCTCAACCTGTAAGGTCGTCTGAAAATCAGTTTGCTTCAAGGTTCGCCACGCGGTTCACTTCGCGCAATACGGCTACCGGATCGGCGGCTTGGGTAACGGGGCGGCCCATCACCAGATAAGTCGAACCTGCCGCCAATGCTTCGGCAGGCGTCATGATGCGGCGTTGGTCGTCGTTGTTGCCGGCAATGTCCAAACGGATGCCGGGCGTTACCAAGACAAAATCTTGCCCCAATTCGCGGCGCAGCGGCGCGGCTTCTTGGGCAGAGCAGACCACGCCGTCCAAGCCCGAACTTTGCGCCAGTTTCGCCAAGCGGATGACTTGTTCTTCAGGGGCGATGTTCAAACCGATTTCCGCCAAATCGCTTTGTTCCATACTGGTCAACACGGTTACGCTGATTAAGAGCGGCTTCGTGCCGTATCCGGCAACGGCTTCGGCGGCGGCTTCCATCATGCGGCGGCCGCCCGATGCGTGCATATCGACCATCCACACGCCCATGTCGGCGGCGACTTTACAGGCTTGCGCGACGGTGTGGGGAATGTCGTGGTATTTCAAATCGAGAAAGAGTTTGAAACCCTGATGAATCAGGCTTTCCGCCAAACTACGCCCCGTAGCGGTAAACAGCTCTTTGCCGATTTTGATTTGGCACAACGTCGGATCAAGGTTGCGGACGAATCCGAGCGTGTCTTTTTCGTTGGCAAAATCAAGGGCAACGATGACGGGGGTGCGTTGTTGCGGAGTTTGGAAGTCGGTGATTAAAGGATTCATGGTGTTTTCGTTTCGGATTTTCAGACGACCTTTATCGTCTTTTTCGCAGTACAACGTAAATTCAAACCGTAGGTCGGGCATTGATGTCCGACCTACGCGGACTCAAGCCCCCGACAAACTGTTTCGGATGAATTTGAACCGGCACATCAGCCGTCATTCCCGCGCAGGCGGGAATCCATTGATAAAACTCAGTTCATCAGATTTAAACAGCGATTGCCCAAATTCAGAAATGGATTCCCGCCTGCGCGGGAATGACGCCGAATGATTATTTTTCGGTTGCAACACGCTGTTTATCAAAAATAGGTCGTCTGAAAACCTGATTTCCTGTTTTCAGACGACCTTTTCGATTTATTTGCCCAATGCGCCCAATACTGCGGCTTTCACGGCTTCTACCGGCTGAGTGCCGTCAACTTTGATGTATTTCGGCGCGTGTTCGCCTTCCAGCTTGCTGTAAAAATCGACCAGCACTTCGGTTTGCTCGTGGTACACGGCAAGGCGTTTTTTGACGGTTTCTTCTTTGTCGTCGTCGCGCTGAATCAAATCTTCGCCGGTTACGTCGTCTTTGCCTTCGACTTTAGGCGGATTGTAGGTAACGTGGTAGGTGCGGCCGGAAGCCAAGTGGACGCGGCGGCCGCTCATGCGGTCGACAATCACACTGTCGGGCACGTCGATTTCAACAACCGCGTCCAAATCCACGCCCGCTTCAACCATTGCTTCGGCTTGTGCCAGCGTGCGCGGGAAGCCGTCAAACAGGAAACCGTTTTTGCAGTCGTCTTGCGCGATGCGTTCTTTCACCATGCCGATGATGATGTCGTCGCGCACCAAGCCGCCTTCGTCAATGATTTTTTTCGCTTCCAAACCCAGCGGCGTGCCTGCTTTAATCGCAGCGCGGAGCATGTCGCCGGTGGAAATTTGCGGAATGCCGAACGCAGCAGTGATGAATTGTGCCTGAGTGCCTTTGCCTGCGCCCGGCGCGCCTAACAATAATACTTTCATGAGTGTTCCTTCTTATTAAGTGATATAGATTTGAAACGTGATTCAAATGATTTTACACGGCTTGCGTTTATCGTTCAAAACTTCAGACGGCCTGTTCCGCGCCGAAATGTTTCCATGCGTCATCGCGCATTTCGGCAAACCATGTGTCTTCGGGAAACCGCTCCAATGTGTCTTTCAAAGTGGAAAGCAGGTTTTGCGATAAAGTTTTCGCCAAATACTCTTCCTCATTGGCTTCCGCTGCCTTGTCCGCCTGCTGCGCCAAACCGCGCGCGCGGGTCTGATGCCCGTGTGCCAAGTAGTTGAGCGCAATCACCTTTTGCGCCCAAAGCTGCGGAATCTCGGGGCTGTCTTGCAGCAAAACCGACAAAATCGACACGGCAACCGTCAGCCTGCCGCCGTTTAAGCGCAAATCCAGCGAACGGTTCGGCGGCAGCGTACTGAGCGTTTCCGCCATACGGAACCAAAACTCGCCGCTGGCTTCGTCCGGCGCGGCAGCTTTCAACATTTCATAGTTAAACTCTTGGTCATCGTTTTGAACCAGCAGGGCAACATCGGCAAGCAGTTTTTGCTCCTCGCGGCTCAAATGGCGTAAATCGGTCATAAAAGGCTTTCTGTTGGTGTTTGGGTAAAACGGATGATCGGATTTGGTGTTTACTGAAAAACAGCTTTTTACGGCTCATCATTTTCAGACGACCTATCTCTCTACTCTAGGATGGCGATAAGGCTCGTCCAAATAATAAGGTTTCTTTTTAAATCTTTCCCATTTGACTTTCGGACGGTCTTTTGAAGAATCGAACACATTGCCGCCTGTCGTTCTCTTCCGCTTTCCAGTCAGATAATTGTCGCTGTACTCCTCAATTTCGCCTGAAGCTCTGTTATGTTGGGAATTGGTATACCCAATCAGAAGAAAGCGGTCGTTTTGGTAACGGAATAGGTAGTCACTGTCACCCATCCACCAGCTTCCGCAACTGTAAAACCACTGCAAACTCACTTTCAGACGACCTTTATCGATGGATACATCAGAAAATGGGTCGTCAAGACAGCCATTATCTTTATCGCTTTCAGGCGGAATCAGCGTTGTGTTTTCGACAGCCGTCTTGTAACCGTCTGCCTGCTTAAACAATACTTTCAACATCCTCGGGTTGGTATCCAAATCAGGTAGTCCCATAGAGTCGTTTGGGATGATGTTTGCCTTGTCTTGCTTTTGCAGCACCAAAACGGCATCGGCTTGATTGTCGCCGTTTAAATCCCCCTCCACGCTTTTGATGATTTTCCAGCCTTTGGGCGCGTAAGCGGAAAAACCGGCGGCGTAAGCAGGCAGGGCGATGAAGGGTAAAAATATCAATATGCTGCGTTTCATAGCAATTCCTGATGATGGCAAATTCAATAGCCCGTAGCGCGGGCTTGGTTCGCGAAACCCGCTTTATTCGTTTTGGCGAAACCCGCTTGCCCAATTTCAGACGACCTCGAACGCAGCCCTGACCCTGTCCAAATCCTCTTGCGTATCTACGCCGGCGGCAGGGGCTTCTTTGGCGGTTTCGACAGCAATCGGGTAGCCGTGCCACAGGACGCGCAGTTGCTCCAGCGATTCGATGGTTTCCAGCGGCGAGACGCTCATTTCAGCGTAACGTTGCAGGAAGCCGGCGCGGTAGGCGTAGATGCCGATATGGCGCAGGACGGCGGTTTCGGCGGGCAATTCGCGTTTTTCGGCGCGCATGGCATCGCGCGGATAGGGAATCGGGGCGCGGCTGAAGTAGATGGCGTTGCGGTTTTTGTCGAGGACGACTTTGACGACGTTGGGATTCATAAATTCGTCGAAATCGTGCAATTCGTGCGCCGCGGTCGCCATCTGCACGTTGTTTTCCACCAAGACTTCGGCGGTACGGTCGATGAGTTCGGGGGCAATCAGCGGCTCGTCGCCCTGTACGTTGACGACCACCAGATGTTGCGGCAGTTTCAGCGCGGCAGCGGCTTCGGCAAGGCGGGTCGTGCCGCTTTCGTGCCGGTTGGAAGTCATGACGACTTCGACGCCGTGCGCCTGACAGGCCGTCTGAATGTCGGGATGGTCGGTGGCAACGACGACGCGCGCGGCTTTGCTTTTTGCCGCCTGTTCGGCAACGCGCACGACCATCGGTTTGCCGTGAATATCCGCCAAGGCTTTTCCGGGCAGGCGCGATGAATCCAGCCGCGCCGGAATCAATACGACGAATTCGGTCATGCTTTGAGTTCCTCTTCGCTCAACGCTCGTGCTTCGTTTTCAAGCATATAGGGAATGCCGTCTTTAATCGGATAAGCCAGCTTGGCTTGACGGCTCCACAACTCTTGTTTGTCCTGATGATATTCCAGCCTGCCTTTGGTAACGGGGCAGACGAGGATGTCTAAGAATTTTTTTTCCATGGGGTTTCTTTCGGGTTTGATGGTTTATAGTGGATTAACTTTAAACCAGTACGGCGTTGCCTCGCCTTAGCTCAAAGAGAACGATTCTCTAAGGTGCTGAAGCACCAAGTGAATCGGTTCCGTACTATCTGTACTGTCTGCGGCTTCGTCGCCTTGTCCTGATTTAAATTTAATCCACTATAGCGAAACTCGCTTCGCTCGTTTTCAGACGACCTCAAGCAGCATTATTTTTTCCGTGCCGGTTTGTTCGGCTGTTTGGCGCAGGCTTGGGCAGGATTTTTGCCGTTGCACATGATTTGGCGGATTTCGCGCCTCAAGTTTGCGCTTTCGTTGGATTGGGTGTATTTGCCGGCAAGGATGTTCATCATCGGTTTCATCGTTGCCTCAAGATAGCGCGGCGTTTTGTCCATTATCGATTGGCCTACCGCCGTGCTGTAAAAGCCAATCAATGCGTTGACTTCTTCTTGCGTATAAACCGTCTTCATGCCGTCTAAAGCCGCTTTACGCAACTGTGCGCGCACTTGCGGCGTGTTGATTTCGGCAATCGACCGGGTTGCATACTTTTTCAAGACTGCTTCCAACTGCGGACGTTTGTCTTCCGGCGCATCTTTCAAAAATTTCTGTACATTCGGATCGGAAAGCACAATGCCTTCCATGCTTTGGAAAGACTGTTCCAACAAGGCATCCATCTTCTGCACTTCAAACAGACGCTCCAGCGATGCGTCGCTGGGTGTAGCGGCAAATGCGTTGGCACACAATGCCAGTGCGGCGAGGGGCAATAACAAGGTTTTCAGTTTCATTTTTTTCTCCTGTTTAAGGTTTAGGGGGGACATTCTTCAGACAAGATTTTTTTAATTTCGTTTTCAAATTCAATTAGGTAGTGTTCGCTAATTGTTTCTATTTCTTTCATATCCGCTTCGCTTGCCCCTATATTGGCGAGTTTTTTTATGAATGCCGAATTTTTCTCCACGATAGATTGTCCTACGGGAGTCTCGTAAAACGCAATCATGGCATCAATCTCTTGTTGAGTGAACTCGTCCTTGGCAACTTTTTTTATTTCTTTCATTAATTTGTTTCTAAGTTGCGGTGTGAAATAAGCTTTAAACACTTTGTTCATATAACGGTCTGACGCGGCTTGTAATTGCGGCTGCAGTTCCGGTGGATATGAGGAGATGATCGGTTGCATGAGCTGTCGGTTTTGTGCTTCCGCCATGTTGGTCAAATTTTTGAGAAAGTCGCGTTCGATATGCTGGACTTCCATCCATCTATTTAAAGACTTATCGCTTGGGGGCGCGGCTGTTGCGACGGAGCAGGCGGCAATGGCAACGAAAGTGAGCAGCAGTTTTTTCAGGTTCATAAATTTCCTTATTATTCAAGACAAACAGCAACAAAGAATCAATTGATTTCAGACGACCTGTCGGGAATCTTTCAGCCGTTCCAACACAAACGCCGCCAAATCAGGTTCGATTATCGCACAAACGGGCAATACCCATACATGATTCAGATTGAGGCCGTCTGAAAACTTGACCGCATCCTTTTCCGTAATAATCACCGCGTCCGCATTTGGCAAATCTGCCGCTGCGATGTCGGCATGATCGGGCAGCGCGACGGTTTGGTTCAACGTGATGCCCATGTTCCGCAGCGAATCAAAAAAGCGCTCCGGTTTGGCGATACCCGCCACGGCAGCGACGGTTTGGTTTTTCAGACGACCTGTATCCAGTATTTCGGACGGCTTGTTCAAACGGTAAATCCGTCCCGTTTCGATACGGCTGTGGAACATATTTTCAGACGGCGCAAACGACGCATCCGCCTTGCCGCCGCTGACAACGACCGCGTCCACCGAATCCAGCCGCGACAAAGGTTCGCGCAAACTGCCGTTGGGCAGCAAATCCAAATCCGTCCGCCCCGTATCCGCCGCCGGAAAAACCGCGATTTCCACATCCCGCCGCAGGGCGTAATGCTGCAAGCCGTCGTCCGCCACAATCAGCCTGATGTCAGGATGCGCCGCCAGCAACGCCCTGCCTGCCTGTGCACGGCTGCTGCCCACCGCCGTCGGTGCGCCGGTTTTGCGGAACAGCAGCAAAGGCTCATCGCCCGCATCTTCCGCACGGCTCTTGGCATTCAATACATGAACCTCTTTACTCTTGCGCCCGTAGCCCCGGCTGATGATGCCGACCTTGACGCCTTTTTCCTGCAAACCCGATACCAGCGCGGCAACAATCGGCGTTTTCCCCGTCCCGCCCGCGTGGATATTGCCGACCACGGCCACAGGCACGGGCAGCTTTTCGCTTTTCAGACGACCTGAAACGAAATCATCGCGCCGTTTCGCCGCAATTTTGGCAAACAGTTTGGATAAGGGTTTGAGCAGGAAAGATAAAAACGGATTGGGGCGTTGCCAATGGCGTTCGATGATTTGATGGAGTTTGGGCATTCAGACGACCTTATAGCTGCGTTTCTTTGTAGTACACCATTTTAGCGGATAAGTCGTTCAGGCTAGGGTTTCAATGCGGTTGTCGGGCATGACCAGCCAGACTTTTGCCTGTTTGGCGCGCGCGGCGGTACGGATGGCGGCTTCGTCCATGATGGAGAACGCGGTGGAGAAGGCATCGGCAACGGCGGCAGTCGGCGCCATGACGCTGACGCTGCGGTAGCGCGGGGTAGCAGTGCCGGTGCGCGGGTCGAAGAGGTGGGTGAACTTGCCGGCCTCGTCCATTACGGTACCGTAGCCGCCTGAGGTGGCGAAGGCTTGGTTTTGCATGGGGATGGTCAGGAGGGTGGCTTCTTCGTTTTGGGGATTGCGGATGCCGACGTTCCATGTGCGTTGGTTGTCGGTGTCGAAGCCGCGGATTTCGCCCATATCGACGAGGGCTTGGCGGATGCCGTGTTGTTGCAGCAGGGCGGTGATTTTGTCGGTGATGTAGCCTTGGGCAATGCCGTTGAGAGATAAGCCCATGCCTTTTTGTTCGAAGAGGATGGCTTTTTGGTCGAAGACGACGTGTTTGAAGCCGACGAGTTTGAGGGTGCGCCGGATGTCCGGTTCGGACGGCGGGGTTTCGGCACTCGGGTTGCGGCGGAAATGGTCTGCATAAAGGTTCCACAGCACTTGGACGGTGGGGTCGAACGCGCCGTCTGTCAGGGCGTGGATGTCGCGGCAAATGCTCAACAGGGCGAGGAAATCGGGCGGCGGGTTGTTCAGACGACCTTCTTTGTTCAGTCGGTTGATCAGGCTGTCTTCGCGGTAGAGGCTGAAGATTTTTTCGAGGCGGGCAACTTCTGCGAGGACTTTGTTGACGAGGATTTCGGCTTCTTTGCGGTCAACGCCGAAGAGGCGGAGCTCGGCGCCGGAACCCAGCGCGATGCCTTTCCAAATGACGGGCTCGCCGGTAGTTGGTAACGGGGCAGGGTGGTTGCGGTTCAGGAGGAAGGGCGTGGCCGCTCCGGCGGCAGTCAGGGCAGCGATGGCGAAAAAACGGCGGCGGGTGAGCGGGATGTTCATGGGTTGGAATGGGTCGTCTGAAAAGGGGCGGGGTGTTGGAGGACTGCGTGGAATCGGTTTATCCGGGCTTGCGTTTGAGTGGGAAGGCTTTTTAGGAGCGCCGTCATTTCCACACAGGATTTTTATGGTTACGGAAAGGACGGCGGGAAACGGCTGAGGCTTGATTTGCGCTGCGGCAGAACTTGTTTTCCCGCCATCAAGCCTGCCTTCACGCTTTGGCACCAAGCATCAACCGCCCCATCAATCGCCCATTGCCGCCAGTAGCTCTGCCTGATGTTCGGCAATCAGAGCGTTGGTGATTTCTTCCAAGTCGCCGTCCATGACAAAATCCAGCTTGTGCAGGGTAAGGTTGATGCGGTGGTCGGTCACGCGGCCTTGGGGGTAGTTGTAGGTGCGGATGCGTTCGCTACGGTCGCCGCTGCCGATAAGAGATTTGCGTTCGGCGGCTTCTTTGGCTTGTGCTTCGCGTTTTTGCGCGTCGTTCAGGCGGGCGGCGAGGACTTTCATCGCCTGCGCTTTGTTGGCGTGTTGGCTGCGGCCGTCTTGGCACTCGACCACCATGCCCGTGGGCAGGTGGGTGATGCGGACGGCGGAGTCGGTTTTGTTGATGTGCTGACCGCCCGCGCCGGATGCGCGGAAGGTGTCGATGCGCAGGTCGGCGGGGTTCAGCTCGATGTCTTCGAGTTCGTCCGCTTCGGGCATGACGGCGACGGTACAGGCGGAAGTATGGATACGGCCTTGGCTTTCGGTGGCGGGAACGCGCTGTACGCGGTGGCCGCCTGATTCGAATTTCAGACGACTGTATGCGCCCAAACCGACGATACGGGCGATGACTTCTTTATAGCCGCCCAGTTCGCTTTCATTGGCGGAAACGATTTCGACCTGCCAGCGGTTGCGTTCGGCGTAGCGGCTGTACATGCGCAGCAAATCGCCTGCAAACAGCGCGGCTTCGTCGCCGCCCGTTCCGGCGCGTACTTCGATGAAGATGTTTTTGTCGTCGTCGGCATCTTTGGGCAGCAGCAGTTTTTGCAGTTCGGTATCGAGCGTGTCGATTTTGACTTTCGCCGCTTCGATTTCTTCGGCGGCAAAGTCTTTCATTTCGGGGTCGGACAGCATTTCTTCGGCATCCGCCAAGTCGCTTTGCGCCAGTTGATAGTTTTGGAACACTTCGACCACGGGCGTCAATTCGGCGTGTTCGCGCGTGAGCTTGCGGTAGTTGTCCATATCGGACGTGGCTTCGGGCTGTCCGAGGAGGTGGGTGACTTCTTCCAAACGGTCGGATAGTTGTTGTAATTTTTCGATGATGCTGGGTTTCATGTAAGTCTTTCTTTGAAGGTCGTCTGAAAGGTTTTCAGACGACCCGTTACGGATTGGCGCGGATGATAACCGATTACTTTTCCATATTGCAGATCAGTGCAGTTTGCGGGTGGTGATTTCTGCCGCTTTTTCCTTCAATACGGGGATGTAGCTGCTGTTGCGGTACATCACGACGCTTTCCTTCGGCGATGCCGCGCTGACGGCGGCCAAAATCAGCGTGTCGCCCTGTTTGTAGAAGGCGATGTCGGATTTGTGTTGCGCGAACCAGTTTTCTTGATGCTCGAAATCTGTGCCTTGCGGGGCGAGGGCTTCGAATTCTTCCCGACTCAGGCGCGGGTAGGGCGGATAGAGCGCGTCGAATTCCTTTTTCACTTGGTGGAACGTTTTTTTAGACGGTATCAGCATGATGTTTTGCAACGTGTCGTGCGTATCATCGAATTGGAAAACGATAATCGAACCGTCTGCATCGGGCATTGAGTAGGCATTGTTCATCGGAACGGACGTGCCGTTACTGTAGCCTATGGTACTGGAAGCCGCCTTAGCAAGTTGCGGATGCTTTTTTAGCGCGTCGGCCACTGTGGCTTTGCCCATGGTCAGGCCGTAGGGTGACGGATTGTCAGGATGAACGGCTTGTTTCGCCTGTGCGTCGGCGGCGGCTTTGATAGCGACACTGTTGTCGGTGCGGGTAGTTTCATTGACTTCGAAAGAACAGGCTGCCAGTATGACACAGGCTATCAGAGAATATAGGTATTTCATGGCATTTCCTTATCGTGGCCGTGCTGTTGCTTTTCGGGGGCGGACAGCATTTCTTCAGCATCCGCGGGATGTCCGAGGAGGGAGGTGACTTCTTCCAGTCGGTCGCTGAGTTGTTGTAGTTTTTCTAAGATAGACGGCTTCATAATTCTTCCATAACAAATGCCGCCGGGAGTCGTCCGCGACGGCGCGAGGAGGCGATATTATAATGGGTTTGGTTGGAAATTCAAAAGGATATGGCGGAGTTTCCGATGGGCTGCGGCGATGTCGGTTTGCTTTGCGGCATCGGTTTGACGTTCGTCCCTTCGTTTGAACATTTTGCTATACATAACAAAAGGTCGTCTGAAAACCAAAATCCGGTTTTCAGACGACCTTTGTTTTGATTGGGCTTACTTAGGTGCAGCCAAGATACCTGTCAGGTTCAGCAGGAACAAAACCGTAAATCCGGTCAGGTAAATCAAGCCGAGGATGGCGAGGAGGTTCATACCTGCCGTCAGTTTGTGGCGTTTGTCGCCTTTGACGAGGCGGTAGTTCAGCCAAGCGAACACGGGGGCAGAAACGAAGGCGGTAATCATGGCGAATTTGAGCAGCTCCGCCATCGCGCTGTTGAACCAGAAAATCACTGCCAAGCCCGTACCTGCGACCCAAACGTTCCAGGCAAACAGTTCGATGTTGCCCGTTTTGTCTTTGCCGCGCAGCAGGCGCACCGGCTCGGCAATCGCGCGCGCGTAGCCGTCCACTACGGTAATCGTTGTGCCGTACATACAGGCGAAGGCGATGAATGCGACCATCGGACGCGACCAGTCGCCGATGGTGACGGCGTACATATTAATCAGTTGACCGACGTATTTGCCACCCGCCATTTGCACTGCTTCCCCGTTGCCGTACTGCACATACGCGCCCAAGGCGAGGAAGACGACCGCCAACACTGCGCTGGTGATGTAGCCGACGTTGAAGTCGAAAATACCGTCGCGGTAGCTGGAAGGATTGATGCGTTGTTTTTCAGTAACCCACAATGAGTTGATCGCTGAAATTTCAATCGGCGCGGGCATCCAGCCCATCAGCGCGATTAAGAAGCCCAAGCCTGCCAGTGTCCATGGGGTAGGTTCGATAAAGTCGGGCTTCATCTGCATGCCGCGCGACATGGCGATGGCGGCGGCGGCGACTGTGGCAATCGTCAGGCTGACGATGATGATTTTGGAAACGTTGTCCAAAGCCTTGTAGCGTCCGCTTGCCAAGATAATCAGGCAGGAAGCCATAATCAGTGCGGAGATTGCGCCGACATTCAGCGTCAGCGAGGGAATCGCCATTTTGACGATGGCGGCGGTCACGATGGCGACCGCACCCGCGTTAATCGTTGCCGAGATAACGCACAAAATCAGGAATACCCACAAATAAACGCGGCTTTTTTCCGCATAGCCTTCAATCAGGCTTTTGCCCGTATCCAGCGTGTAATGCGCGCTGAAACGGAAAAACGGATATTTGAAGAGGTTGGTCAAAATGATAATCAACGCAAGCTGCCAGCCGTAAAGCGCGCCCGCCTGCGTCGAGGCAATTAGGTGCGAACCGCCGACCGCCGCCGAAGCCATCATGATTCCGGGCCCCAGCGCATTGATTTTGCTTTTCCAAGTCGAAGCGTGTGTATGTTGTTCAGACATCTATTCTCTCCGTCTTTTTCAGACGACCTTCACAAAAAAAGGCATATTTTAACGTAAATCAAAATCCCGAATGATGAATATTGGAAAACATTATGCTGAATTTTGGATAAAAAATACTAATCAAATAAAAAAATAGGGTATTCAGGAAATTTTATGCCTAAAAACCTTTTTCAGACGACCTTGTATCGCTTTTTATTCCTGTTTTTCCGTGTTAAACGGGAGGTGTTGGAAAATGGGCGGGAGCCGACGAAAAGCGCGACCATAGCGGTTTTGTTAGGGTTTCACTATAATATTCAACCTGTTCTACGCTAGGGTGGGCAGGCGGTTCGGTCTATATAGTGGATTAAATTTAAATCAGGACAAGGCGACGAAGCCGCAGACAGTACAGATAGTACGGAACCGATTCACTTGGTGCTTCAGCACCTTAGAGAATTGTTCTCTTTGAGCTAAGGCGAGGCAACGCCGTACTGGTTTAAAGTTAATCCACTATATTGTGTAAAAAATGGAAGCAAGGCTGCGTTTGGGCTGATTCAACGTTTCATCCAAACCGGATTGGCTGAGGGTCGAACGCTATGCCATCCTGAAATTTAAGGAAAAATATCATGAAAAAAATCGAAGCTGTGATTAAGCCGTTTAAATTGGACGATGTCCGTGAAGCTCTGACAGAAATCGGGATCAGCGGCATGACGGTCAGCGAGGTTAAAGGTTTCGGCCGTCAGAAAGGGCATACCGAAATTTACCGCGGCGCGGAGTATGCGGTTGATTTTCTGCCCAAAGTCAAGGTCGAGCTGGTGTTGGCAGATGAAGATGTGGAACGCGCCATCGATATCATTGTGGAGACTGCCCGGTCGGGCAAAATTGGCGACGGCAAGATTTTTGTGTTGCCGGTTGAAGAAGTGATTCGGATACGGACGGGCGAACGCGCGGAAGCGGCGATTTAATCTTATCGTTGCCGCGATTGGCTGATACAAATAAGGTCGTCTGAAATCCTGCATTGTCGGGTTTCAGACGACCTTGTTTTTGTTTCTATCGGGTTTAGATTTTGGTGAAGATGACTTCGTTTTCAAAACGCGATTTGGGCAGCGCGGCGTTGAAATCGTCTGCGGCACGGTAGCCGAAGGAGACGACGGCGACGGCTTTGTAGCCTTTTTCAGTCAAGCCGAATTCCTCATTCAAAACCTGCAAATCAATGCCTTCCATCGGCACGGCGTCGATGCCTGCTGCGGCAGCGGCGAGCAGGGTGAAGCCCATGTTGAGATAGACTTGTTTGGCAAGCCATTGCTCTTCATCTTGGAATTGGTTGCGGTGGATGCCCAAGAACAGGCGGCGGGTGGAATCGCCTGCCTGCTTGGCTTCTTCCGTGGCGAAACGTCCGTCTTTGTCCTCTTGCGCCAATACGGCGGCGACATAATCATCGTCGGCACAAACGCGGGCGGCGAAAACGACGACATGGGAGGCATGAGTAATTTTCGGGGTGTTGTAAGGGAGTTTTTCGGTGGATTTGGCAATGCGCGCTTTGCCAGCTTCGTCATCGGCGATGATAAAGTGCCACGGCTGCATATTGACGCTGGAGGGGCTGTTGCGCAGGGCGGCTTCGATATGGGCGAAGTCTTCGGCAGCGATTTTTTTGGACGGGTCGAAAGATTTGGTGCTGTATCGTTGGCGGACGATTTCTGTGATGTTCATGAGGTGTTTCCTGTTTTTAGGATGGAAACGGGGATTATAGAGGGGTCGTCTGAAAGGGGCAATGCAGGAAATTGGTGGGGATTTCGGTATAAGGTCGGTAAAACGCAAACGCTGGCGTATGAAAAAGGTCGTCTGAAACGGGATGTTCCGTTTCAGACGACCTTTTTTCCTTTGCAAGCTATATCCGCAGGCTGATTTAAGTTTCTGCGGGCGGAAGGGGCGGGTGTTCGTCGGTTTCGTCCGATTTGGGTTTGATAAAGCGGCTGCACCAAATACCTGCTTCGTAAAGCAAGATAAGCGGGACGGCAAGCAGGGTTTGGGAAATCACGTCCGGCGGGGTAATGATGGCGGCAACGACGAATGCGCCGACAATGACGTAGGGTCGTGCGTTTTTGAGTTGTTCGGTGGTCACAACGCCGATTTTGGCGAGCAGGACGACGACGACGGGGACTTCGAAAGTCGTGCCGAATGCGACGAACATACCCAAAATAAAGGACAAATATTTGTCGATGTCGGTCGCCATGTTGACACCGACGGGGGTGATGCCTGCGAGGAATTTAAAGATGACCGGGAAAACAAGGTAGTAGGCAAACGCCATGCCGACAAAAAACAGGCTGACGCTGGAGAGAACGAGCGGGGTAATCAGTCGTTTTTCGTTTTGGTAGAGGGCGGGCGCGACGAATGCCCAGATTTGATAGAGCGTGTGCGGCAGGGAAACGAGGAATGCCGCCATCAGCGTCACTTTCACCGGTACAAAAAACGGCGCGATGACGTCGGTGGCAATCATGCTGGTGTCTTTGGGCAAGTTTGCCATCAGGGGGTCGGCCACGAAGGTATAAAGCTGCTGGGCAAACGGCATCATGCTGAAAAAGCAGACGACGATGCCGATGACGATCCACATCAGGCGGCGGCGCAGCTCGATAAGGTGTTCGATAAGAGGTTGGACGGGTTGTTCGTTTTGAGGTTCGGACACCGGTTTACTCACTTTTTACGGACGCGAAGTTTGGGTTTCGCATGAAATTTCGGGCGCAGGTCGCGCTTGCGGTTCATCGCTTGTTTTTTGAGGGAAGTGATATGCAGCACGGGCGCGTCTGCGGAAGTGTCAATATAGCTGACTTCTACGGCATTGGACACCAGAGCGGCGCTACCGGTCAGGTATTCACGCCATGCGCGGTCTTGCTCGGATTCTGCAGGCGTGTCGGTTTCGACGGCATCCGTCGTAGTGTCTGCTTGCGCCATAGTGTTTTCAGACGACGTGGAAACGGACAGGTCGTCTGAAACTTCCGTGCTTAACGAAGGAAGCGGGTTACCGTGTTCATCCAAACCGAAATCAGCAGGTGTGCGCTGCTCCGGCAGGCGTTCCCAAGGTTTGAGTCCATCGGAAATGTCGCGCAGGTTGTCCTGCATATCCGTACCGACTTCCTTGATGCTGTCGCGCACTTGTGCGGCGGCGGCTTCAAATTCCTGTTTGGCTTTGCGCAGCTCTTCCAATTCGACTTGGGTGTTGAATTCCTGCTTGACGCTGCTGACGAGGCGTTGCAGCTTGCCGATGAGCCGTCCGGCAGTACGGGCGGCTTCGGGCAGACGCTCGGGACCAAGTACAATCAGGGCGACGATGCCGACTAACAGCAGCTCGCCCAAACCGAAATCAAACATAGATTATGCTTTGTCTTCGTCTTTTTTGTGTTCGATGACTTCGTCTTTTTTACCGTCGGTACCTTCGTTCAGACCTTGTTTGAAGTCATGCACGGCACCGCCGAGGTCTTTGCCGACGTTACGCAGTTTTTTGGTGCCGAAAACCAAAACGACGATGATTAATACGATAATCCAGTGCCACAGAGAGAACATAGTAAATCCTTGATATAGTTGAGAATGGATATTTGAAATGTTGGTTTACGCAGGCGTACCCATGATGTGGATATGCAGGTGGAACACTTCCTGCCCGCCGCCTTTGCCTGTATTGATCAGGGTTTTGAAACCGTCGGTCAAACCTGCCGCTTTGGCGATTTGAGGGACTTTCAACATCATTTTGCCCAAGAGGGTTTGATGTTCGGGCGCAGCGTGTGCCAGCGAGTCGAAATGGACTTTCGGAATCAGCAGCAGATGAACCGGCGCGGCGGGGCGGATGTCTTTGAAGCACAACATCTCGTCGTCTTCGTACACGGTTTGCGCCGGAATGTCTTTGGCGGCGATTTTACAGAAAATACAGTTGTCCATAATGGCTCCGAGGTCGTCTGAAAACGAGCGCAGCGAGTTTCGCTAAAACGAGTACAACGAGTTTCGCTAAAACGAGAGAATAGAGTTTCGCTAAAACGAGTGCAGCGCGTTTCGTCAAACAGACGGCAGAAAAACGAATAAGGTCGGATTGTAATATAAATTCAAGACTCTTTGCGAGAGGCTTTTTCCGCCAAGCCTGATAAACCTTGACGGCGCGCAAGCTCGTTGACGACATCTTCGGCGCGCAAACCATGGTGTGCCAAGAGAACCATAGTGTGAAACCATAAGTCGGCAACTTCGTAAACGAGGTGTTCGCCGCCGCCGTCTTTCGACGCCATCAGGACTTCGCCCGCTTCTTCGATAACTTTTTTGAGGATTTTGTCTTCACCTTTGTGCAGAAGCTGGGCAACGTAGGAAGCTTCGGAATCGCCGCCTTTGCGGGAGTCGATGGTGTTTTGGATTTGGGTGAGGATGGTGTCGGACATGGGATTTTCGGCTTTGCTTTGAAGGATAAGGATTATTCGGATAAGGCATCGGTTTGCTTGGCTTCGCGTAACGCTGTTTCTGACAACAGACAATCATCCGCCCGATTTTTAGCGAAACTCGCTGCGCTCATTTTCAGACGACCTCTAAGGATGCGTATGCCCATAAATGGCTTTTTCGTCTTTCAACACGGCATCAACCGTCTGCCATGCGCCGTCTTTCCAAACTTTGTAGAAACAGCTTTCTCGTCCCGTATGGCAAGCGATGCCGCCGTTTTGGTCTATCAGCATCACGATGGCGTCGCCGTCGCAGTCAAGGCGCAATTCGTACACCTTTTGCGTGTGTCCCGACTCTTCGCCTTTCATCCATTGTTTTTGGCGCGAGCGGCTGTAATAGTGGGCGAAACCAGTTTCTACGGTTTTTTGCAGGGCTTCGGCGTTCATCCATGCGACCATCAATACGCGGCGGGTCTGCCTATCTTGAGCAATGGCGCAGACCAAGCCTTTTTCGTCGAATTTGACGGCGTTGAGCAGGCTGTTATCCATATTCGGCATCCTTATTTTATCTTGGCGAAACTCGCTTCACTCATTTTAGCGAAACTCGCTGCGCTTGTTTTCAGACGACCCCGAGTCAATCAAGTTCAACTTACAGCCTTACTTCGATTCCGGCTTCGCGCATGGCGAGCTTTGCATCGCGGATACTGACTTCGCCGAAGTGGAAAATACTGGCGGCAAGCACGGCATCCGCTTTGCCTTCTTTGATGCCGTCAATCAGATGCTGCACATTCCCGACGCCGCCGGAGGCGATGACGGGAATATCGACCGCTTCGCTGACGGCGCGGGTCAGCGGCAGGTTGAAGCCTTGTTTCGTGCCGTCCCTGTCCATACTGGTAAGCAGGATTTCGCCTGCGCCGCGCAGCTGCATTTCAACCGCCCATTCGACTGCGTCCAAGCCCGTCGGGGTGCGCCCGCCGTGGGTAAAAATTTCCCAGCGGGTGTTTTCGGGGTTGACGGCTTTGGCATCGACGGCGACGACGATGGCTTGCGAGCCAAAAAATCCGGCGGCTTCGTTGACTAAATCGGGGTTGGTGACGGCGGCGGTGTTGATGCTGGCTTTGTCCGCACCGGCATTGAGCAGGCGGCGGATGTCGGCTACGGTGCGTACACCGCCGCCGACGGTCAGCGGAATGAAAACCTGTGAGGCAACGTCTTCGATGACGTGCAAAATGGTGTCGCGGTTGTCGGAGGAGGCGGTGATGTCGAGGAAGGTCAGTTCGTCCGCACCTTCGTCGTTGTAGCGTTTGGCGACATCGACGGGATTGCCCGCATCGCGCAGGCCGAGGAAGTTCACACCTTTGACGACGCGGCCGTCTTTGACGTCTAGACAGGGGATGATGCGTTTTGCCAGTGCCATTTTGAATGCCTTTCCAAATCTAGGAATGAGGTCGTCTGAAAGTGGGCGCAGCGGGTTTCGCTAAAAACCATACAACGGATTCCACCCAAACGGACAATCCGTTTCAGACGACCTTTCAAATCATTGATACCGGCAAGGCAGGTGTTACGCCAGCCAGTTGTGCACCCATTTGGGCAGGTGTTGGAGCAGTTGGAAATAGCCGACGCCCGCAATGGCGGCGAATACGCAGGAAGTCATAAAGTTACCGCTGAAGCGTCCGACGATATAAAACACTGCGCTGGCAAATGCCCACAATGCGCCGTTAAACACCATCCAATAGGTGTCGATCATCGGCATATCGAACGCGGAAAGCTGACGGACGAGAATGGCGATGATGGTAAATCCCAAACCTTCGCTGACGGCGCGCACGTTGCGGCCGGACGACCAGATAATCCAAAAGCCCAAAATAAATGCTTCAAACATGAAATACCCCTTGAAAAGTAAATAAAACTAGTGAGTGTGGGATGGTGAGTCCCAAACAATATTCGGCGGTCAGCCGCCTTTTATTGTGAAGAAAAATGGACGAACCCGTCTTTTGTCCTGCCTGTGAAGACAGGACAACAATGAAAGCAAACAGGTTCAACCGAGTATTGTGTATCTTCGCCCCGCTATATTGTTTGAAAACAGCGGGACAAGTGAGTAAGAAAACGTTTGGTCATTTCAGACGACCTGGATGGTTGTTTTTAAATAAGGTCGTCTGAAAACGAGCGTAGCGAGTTTCGCTAAAACGAACGCAGTGAGTTTCGCTAATAATGAGTGCAACGAATTTCGCCAAAACGAGTGCGGCGGGTTCCGCCAATACAAATTATGCCAGCGAATCCGCCAACTGTTGCGCTTGGGCAAAATCAATACTGCCCTCGTAAATCGCACGCCCGGTAATCGCACCCGCCACGCCGTGTTTCTCAACGGCACACAAAGCGCGGATATCGTCCAAATTGGTCAATCCGCCCGACGCGATAACCGGAATGGCAACGGCTTGCGCCAATTTGACGGTTGCGTCGATGTTCACGCCGCTCATCATGCCGTCGCGGCCGATGTCGGTGTAAATAATGCTGTTGACGCCGTCGTCTTCAAAACGTTTCGCCAAATCAATCACATGATGCTCGGTTACGGTCGCCCAGCCGTCTATCGCCACCATGCCGTCTTTGGCATCCAACCCGACGATAATCTGCCCCGGAAACGTTTTGCACGCCTCGCGCACGAAGTCGGGATTTTTTACCGCCGCCGTACCGATAATGACGTCGTTCAATCCCAAATCCAAATATTTTTCAATGGTTTCCAAGTCGCGTATCCCGCCGCCCAGCTGTACGGGAATGTTTTTGGCAACGGCAGCGAGGATGTCCTTGATGGCGGGGAAATTTTGCGGAACGCCGGCAAATGCACCGTTCAAGTCCACCAAATGCAAACGGCGCGCGCCTTGTTTGAACCAATGCAGCGCAGTTTCGGCGGGCGAATCGGAAAACACCGTCGCCTGCTCCATCAAACCTTGTTTCAGGCGCACGCAGCGGCCTTCTTTTAAATCGATTGCGGGAATCAGCAGCATGGGAGTCCTATCCTTATGCGGAGTGTATTTTACACAAATTATCGAGTTTTAGCATATTTAAATGAAAAAACGTTATTGATAACACTAAAACGGGGCTATTCTGTGTGTATTTTGCATGTTTCAGACGACCTCTTCCGAGCGAAATTCAGAAGGTGAAAAGGGCGGGATGCTATTTCGTCTGTTTCAGCCCTTCATTTTTATTGCCTGAAATTGCTTGCCAACAGCCATTCTTGTGCCTTAGTGGCATCGTCAAAATATTTCGGATGTTGGTTGGTCAACAGGCTGGAGAGGCGGGCGCCGAGTTTGATCCAAATGTCGTCTGTAATGACGGCGACGCGGCCGAAGTCGTCTTCATGTTGATTGAGGAATTTGATTTGTTCCATCGCCATATCGATTGTGAAATCTTTCAGCATGGACAAATCCAAAAGGACGTCGGGTAAGTGGATTTTTTGTTTGCTTTCCAATAAGGCAGCTTCAAGCTGGCGGAAATCGTCGAGGGTAAATTCGTTGTACAGCGCCACATTCAAACCGTAAGACTGCTCGCGGATGGAAATCATCGTACTCTCCTTTTTATATGATGTTAATGATGAGGTTGATGGTCAGCTTGTTTTGGTAAGCCACTTTTTAATCGAAACCGGCCGGATGCTGCTTAATATGCCGCTTGTGACAATAATAATCATACCAAAGGTTTCCTGCCAAGTGACGGTATCGCCCAAAAATATCATGCCCGATAGGGCGGAAAAGACGACGGTCAGATAAGAAAGAGAGGCGACGGTAAATTTGTTGCCGACTTTATAGGCGCGGGTCATGGAAAGCTGGGCAAGCATGGCGGCAAGTCCGATGCAGAAAAGATAGGGCAGGGCGGATAGGGAAATGCTGTGCCAACCGGTCAAAGTTGCCCAAACCGATGCCATGATGACGCCGGTTATCGAAAAATAAAACACTACCCGCCAACCCGGCTCGCCGAGCAATGATAGTTCGCGCACCTGCAAATACGCCCAACCTGACATGGCTCCGCCCGCCAAGCCTGCCAATGCGGCGATTTCCTGTCCGCCTTTGAACGAAGGGTTCAGCAGCAGGACGACACCGAAAAAGCCAAATAACAAAACTGCCTGCGTATAAAACGCGATCCGCTCTTTCAGGATAAAAAATGAAAATACCGCCAGAAAAATTGAAGAGGTGTAGCTTAAGGTTACCCCCGTTGCCAGCGGCAGGTGCATGACGGCATAAAACAGGCAAAACATGGCGGTTGTGCCGACAACGCTGCGGTTGAGGTGGGTTTTCCAATGTGGTGTGGCAAAGGTGTCGCCGCGTGCTTTTGCCATTATGCCTAATACGACGGCAGCAAAACTCATGCGCCAAAATACCAGTTCGCCACTGTTGAAGCTGAATTTTGCTGCTGCTGCTTTGATGCACACGTTCATGACGGTAAAACCGAGTGCGGCAACAATCATCCATGCAGAACCGAGAGGGTCTTTGGGTGTGGTCATTTATCTATTTTCTTAGGCTGGTTGCTGGATTTTTGAAGAAAAGTGGTTCGTTCTAGTTATTTTGCTGTTAAACATATTCGTATTACCGCTTTTTACTTTTTTAATTGTTAGTGTTTCTTTTATTTATACACTCACGAGGGGAAATCTTTTTACTCTTGGATATGTGTCCCTGACTTATATCTGTCATCATGCAGGTCGTTATTTGGTTTTTTTAGACTAAAAAAGCATTAGTCTTCAGAAGAAAGCATGCTCAAAAATTCTTTTAAACTATTTGAGATGAACTCAATATTTTCAAAATATTGGCTTCCGCTTTCCTCTGCCTCAAAATCATGAGACCAGTAAAAAATTTTAGACTGATATTCATCTTTTATGCCAATCAGAATCAAATCTCCACCTCCTGCAGATGCAATAGGTAACATTGATGATGGATATCTATCATCATAAATATTTAAATGCCACTCAATAGATTCTTCTAATCTTGGATTATTAAACAATCCAAAAAAGAAATTTAAAACCCTATCATCCAGAAAACAACTATCATTTGGCATTCCTCCATTATTTTTCTTTAAAAATTCCTTATATTCATCTGGTAATGATACGTTGTAATGATTTTCAAATTTTAAAATATCATCAGATGAAGCAATTTTATGGGCATCTAAAAATAAATACCGTTTAATGGTTTTTTTGTTTAATTTACCTTCCCTATTTTCTAAATCTTTAATTTCTTCTTCTGACTTTCCAAGCTTTAAAAGCTTAACCATTGTATATACTCCATAATCCTAATAATTTTCTAGTTTCATAAATTTTTTATCGCTTATAGGCTTACTTGCATCAAGAAGATTATTTGGCATTTATTCTATGATGCTCTGGCTGACTGTTTTGATCATGGTAGAGAATGTCAGACCAGTTTCTACCATTAAAGCTAACTTGAATATTTGTTGTCATTGTATCCCTACATTACTGGTATATGGCTTAGTATCGTTATAGTATTTGTTTGTTCTGCCTTCACAGTTCTCTATTCTATGATGACAATCGGTCTATACGCCATATATCGCAGTATTTTCCCTAAGGATTATCTGAATAAACAATAAATAGTTAGAGGGATTGCTATTTCTTTTCAAGGGGTCGTCTGAAACGTATTTTTCAGTCAACCTGTTTATTTAGTGTTACCAGTCATGCAACAAAACCTATACCATACAAACCTTGTCCCACCTAAATTTGACACCCGCCCTCCGACTGCCTACAATTCAGGTTTCTCAAAAATCACCGTACATTCCGTACACTATTCTTTTCAGACGACCTCTGTCTTCCGAATCCCATTCTTTTCCAATACAACTGTCAAAAATCATGCACGTTTCAGAACTACAAACCCTACACATTTCCAAACTCTTGGAAATGGCAGAAGAACACGGCATTGAAAACGCCAACCGTTTCCGCAAACAAGACCTCGTATTCGCTATTGTTCGTCAAATGATGAAGCAGGGCGAAAGCTTTACCTGCTCAGGTACGCTCGAAATCCTACCCGACGGCTTCGGCTTTTTACGCAGCGCAGACACTTCCTACCTCGCGGGTCCTGACGACATCTACGTCTCGCCCACGCAAATCCGCCGCTTCAACCTGCATACGGGCGACACCATCGAAGGCAGCGTACGCGTACCCAAAGATAACGAACGCTATTTCGCCCTCGTCCGTCTCGACAGCATCAACGGCGATCATCCCGAAGTCTGCAAACACAAAATCCTCTTCGAAAACCTCACCCCGCTTTTCCCTACCAAACAGTTCAAACTCGAGCGCGACATTAAAGCCGAAGAAAACCTTACCGGCCGCGCCATTGATCTGGTCTCCCCCATCGGTCGCGGACAGCGCGCCCTTTTGGTTGCACCGCCGAAAACCGGTAAGACCGTGATGCTGCAAAATATCGCCCACGCGATTACCGCCAACTATCCCGATGTCGAACTCATTGTCTTGTTGATTGACGAACGTCCGGAAGAGGTTACCGAAATGAGCCGTTCCGTGCGCGGCGAAGTGGTTTCCTCCACCTTCGACGAACCGGCGCAACGCCATGTCCAAGTGGCGGAAATGGTGATTGAAAAAGCCAAGCGTATGGTGGAACACAAAAAAGACGTGGTCATCCTACTTGACTCGATTACCCGTCTCGCCCGTGCCTACAATACCGTTGTACCCACTTCTGGCAAAATCCTGACCGGCGGCGTAGATGCCAATGCCCTCCACCGCCCCAAACGCTTCTTCGGCGCAGCGCGCAATGTAGAAGAAGGCGGTTCGCTTACCATCATCGCCACCGCTCTGGTGGAAACCGGTAGTCGCATGGACGACGTGATTTACGAAGAATTTAAAGGTACGGGCAATATGGAGTTGCATCTCGACCGCCGCATGGCGGAAAAACGCCTGTTCCCCGCCATCAACATCAACAAATCCGGTACGCGTCGTGAAGAGTTGCTGGTGCCGAACGACCAGTTGCAGCGCATGTGGCTCTTGCGCAAATTCCTGCATCCGATGGACGAAATCGAAGCGACCGAATTTTTGGTGGGTAAACTCAAAGATTCCAAAAACAATGATGAGTTTTTTGAATTGATGCGTGGTAAATAGTGATAAAGGTCGTCTGAAAGGGATTTCAGACGACCTTTGCTGTTGATTGAGTTTGGT
>CAUSDA010000032.1:0-25084 GCA_963529965.1 uncultured Neisseria sp. | reverse complement strand
AACGCAGCGCTATCGAACCGTCCAGCGAAGCAATGACATAATGCCCGTCCGGATTTTTACTGAACCAGATCTGTTCGCTCTCGAACAATACCGGCTCTTCATCATCTTCATCGACTTCCGGCAGCGGGAACAGACGGCCCTGATCGTCGATATAGGCCAATCCCGCCGCATCGCGGATAATGCGTTGGCAGCCCGGCACGCTCCAGCCCTCGCCGAGCCAGCCGGTACCGTCTTGGTCGGAATAATAGCTGCGGCTCCAGACCAGCGGCAGGATGCCTTCAAAAGCAAAGTCGGTTTCACTCTCCAAAAACTTCAGCCCGTGTATCGGATTGACCGGGCGGCCGGCAGCGGCGGCAGCTTTGCAGGAAATACAGGGTTTGGGCGGCAGTTTTTTTTTGAACTTGTTGTTCATGTGGAACATATCGCCGGCGCGTATGATGTGGCGTTTGCGGATTTTAACCGAAGAAGAATGCATCATCGGCCAGGCGGGTTTGGTGGCGGTGCGGGAAAGCACCCCCTTGCGGCCCGGAAGGGCGGGTTCGTCACCGGTAGTGCGGTTGGTTTTACTGGCCTTGAAGACGAAGGCGGGCTTGCGGTTGAGGCGGACGTCTTTGGCGACGGTTTGAGCGTTGCCCAGGTCGGCGAAGAGCGGGAAGGGGATGGGCGGTGTAACAGGAGGAGCGGGAGGGGGCGCCCAGCAGAAATCGGGGAGAGTACAGATTACATAGAAGTCGCTGTCTTTACGGGCGATTTTATTGAATGCCATGGCGGCTTGCTCCTGTTGGGGATAGGGTCGTCTGAAAGGGGGATGAATGAGGGTTTAGAGTTTCAGACGACCTATGTGTGGTTTATACGTGTGCTGCCAAAGATGGTGGGATTGGGATAAATTCATCCTGCGAATCCCGACAAGCTTGGGCGGCCGCGATTTGATCTGCCCGTTCGTGTCGGGCGATGAATCTGAGCTGGCATGCCGCAATTTCCAGTTCCTCCGGAAAAGATGTGCGGTAGCTGCAATCAATGCGGCGTTGTTCTACATCGACGAGGATGGTGTCCAATACCATATCTTTGCACAGTGACGAGTTGGTTGCCGTATGGGCGTGGACGAACACGGTTTCTACCGGCAAATCAATGGTAAAGCGTTGGTTGGGGGCTTGGAAGGAATGCACCATGCCGGTAAAAGTCAGTTCGTAAATATGGTTGGGTTTCAGATGGGGAAGCTGCAGCGAGGGATGGGCGCCGTTCCAATAAGCCATAGAAAAATCTTCAGGCAGTAGCGGGGCACGGTTGGCTATCCATTGCGCATCGGCAGTGCCGGTATGTTTGGCTCGTAGTGCGAAATAACGGGGCATAAAGCCGAAGCCTTCGGGCGCGGCCTTATCGGACGGATCTCGCACGGGGTGTGCGGGGTCGTAGATTTGATGCGCTTTCAGTGTCCGCTTGAACCCGTTTTTTTTGAGTTCGGCCTTCGGATAGTAGCCGATACCGATGGCGTTCTGCTGATAGCCTGTGTGGTCGTCTTCGACTGCGCTGCCGCCAAAGGCAAACTCATAGCGGATAGGCAGGGAAAGAATGGGGTCGGGTTCGCTCAAAGACCATCCTGCCGCCTCCCGCACCCAGTAACGTTCCCCGGTAAGCGCCAGGCTTTTTTGGTAATCGCCGATACTTACGGATACGGTAAATTGCCGAGAGGGAACGTCGTCGGGTGCATAGGCGGTGGCATTGACAACCAAGTCGGTTTTGGGCTTGTAGAGGCTGAAGTCGCTTTCAAACTGAGTCGAGGTTTGCGAGGGATCGCCGTAATAGGTATCTGCAAACGTGAGCGGCGTTTGCTTACGGGCAAACGCAAGCTCCGTTTTTCCTGTTTCCGGGTCAATTTCAAACTCGTAGCTGACTTTGGCGACGACTACATCATAAGCCCGATCTGTTTGGTCGATATTTTTAAACTGCTGCGTATGAAAGCAGGTAAAGTTCTGCAACTCAAACATGGCGTATCTTCTCTAGTTGATATCGACTTTTTTGCCGTCGATGTCCACTACTTTGGTGCCGACGATCTTGATCGTTTTGCTGACGATGCTGATTTTGTTTTTATCAATCAAAATCATGGAACTACCGACTTGTATGGTAATTTTCTTGCCTGCGGACAGGGTAATGTTTCGACCTGCGTTGAGGCCGATGTTCATACCGGCGTTGAGCCCCATCACCAAGCCGACGCTATGCATTTCTGCACCGACGACATTGGTCATCCAGCCTGCACCGACGTTCAGCATATAGCCGGCACCGATGTTGGTCATCTGTCCGATGCCGACATTGTTCATACCGTTCAGGCTGACGGTTTCCTGTTTGTTGCCGCCGATGCTGCTGACTTCGTTGGCAACAACGGTCTTGTTGCGGTTGGCACCGACGGTCAGCGCTTGGTTTTTGCCGACAGCAACGTTCTGATCTTGTCCGACAGTCAACGCTTGACTCTGACCTATGCCTACTTTTTCGTTCAAGCCAACAGAACGGCTGCGGTTTTTACCCACGTTGACGCTTTGGTCTTTACCTACGCTGGTACTTTGGTTGTCACCCACACTAATGCTTTGGTTTTGGGTAATGCTGGAGGTCTCGTTTTGACCCACCGATTTTGTGCGGTTTTGGGTAATCGAAGCCGTTTCGTTTTTTTGGACGGTTTTCGCCCGATCGCCTACTACCGTAACCGTTTCGTTGTTACCGATCGTGGTGGTGCGGTCGTTGTTGACGTTACGGGTTTCGTTATTTTTAACCAGGGAGGTCAGGTCTTTTTGCGCTTGGAAATTGACCATCTCGGAACCGGCAGTATCGTTGAACATCAATTCGTTGAAGTTGGACAATGGCGAATTGAAACTCTTACTTTTGATACCGGACTGCTTAGCCGCGGCAGGAAAGCCCCATGGCGGCGACATTGCGCTGTTGTACAGGCGACCCAATACAATCGGCCGGTCGGCATCGCCGTTGATGAAGTCAACCAGCACTTCTTCACCGATACGCGGTGTGTTGATAGAGCCGTATCCCGCACCGGCAGAGCCTTGCGTTACCCGAACCCAGTTGGAGCTGTTTTCATCCATTTTGCCATAGCGGTCCCAATGGAATTGGACTTTAATATCGCCATACTCGTTGGTATAAACCTCTTCTCCGGCAGGACCTGTTACCGTAGCCGCCTGTGTACCCAATACTTTGGGTTTCGGCGTTTTGAGGGGAGGGCGGTATGGGTAGGATTTGGGCAATACGCGGAACGAAATTCTGAATTTGCCGATACGGTCGCCGGTAGTATAGCCGGCTTCTTCAAAATCATAATCTGCTTTCAGAATGGTGTATTCGGTATTGGATGAGGAATGCGGGTGTTTGCTCAGGGTAAACGTATAACCCGGAGCTACCGTCAAGGCAGTACCCGAACCGGTAATGATCTTGGTTTGGCTTTTCAGATCTTCACTGCGCACCTGACTGTAATTTTGTGCTTCGGATACATCGCTAAAGCCGGTATAAAAATCATAATGTTCCATAGGAACAGAACTGAAATCGTGAACCGAATCAGAAGATTTCATTGGGACTTTGGCGTTTTTATAGTTGTATTCTTGAGTCACGAACTGACTGGATTTCAAGGCATCCCGTTCTTCCCATACATCGATATAGGCGATGTTGGGTGCGCCGGGCGCAGTATTTTTGGAATGGTAAGGAATGTTGGGAGAAGGGATGGCTTCTAGAGTACCGACATCATCAGCGATAACGAGTTCGTGCGAACCGTTGCTATGGGTAAAATAATAGTAGATACCTTCCTGTTCAAACAGGCGGTTTAGGAAATTAAAACTGTTTTCCTGATATTGGACACAAAATCCTCTGGTACGATAGCCTTTTTGGCATTTTACCTGGAAGGGGAAGCCGAACGGCGACAAGACTTCATTGGCAATATCCAGAACGGACTTGTCGACAAATACCCTGCTGTCCGTATTTTGGGTGAGATACCACATAAACGGACGGGCTGTACAGGTGTAGGCGTGATAGTCTTCTTCGTCTTCATCTTCGCCAATGTAACCGAAGTCGGTAACCAAACCGTTCAGATAGCGCGGGCTGCCTGCTTCTGTGTCAATTTCCAATGTTATAGGCTGACCGATAATATCCTTGCCTTGTAAATTGGAATCTTTGGAAACCAAAGTAATATTAAATTCAAAAAGGTTGGAAACAAATTCTGTTCCAAGCATTTTTTTGAATAAAAGTTGTGATCCCAAAGGTGTATGAGCAACGACTGTTCTATTCATTTCGGGAAATTCCTTGTTGACATTAAAAACCAATTTCGCTTGAGTGTCGGTTTTTCTATTTTCAATCATGCATAGGGTTGCGGCAGAAGCATGTTGGAATGAGTGGTTTCAGACGACCTGCTTACATTCTCATTATGACCATCAAACGCACTGAAAATTCCTTAATTTGTTTAAATTAAAGGGATTGAAGGCTGTGGAAGTAGTAAATTCAAGTACAACGTTTTTGCCTTGGATGTTGTATTCGACAACGGTAGTGTTTCCTGTCTGGCGAATGATTTTCCCTTTTTCAATCAGGCGGAATATTGACCACGGTCCGGTTGAACTGATACCCGCACTATTGATTTGAGGGGAGGAAATATCTATTTTTGCCAAGGCGTTTTCTTCTTTTGAAGGCCAAGTAAAGGTTGCAGGATTGACTGGACCGTGACTGTATACATAGCTTTTCCCTGCATAAGAAACATTCACGCTTTCCAAGCTGGAGTCAAGAATCAAGACTTTGACTGTAAAGTCAAAAGTGGGTGTTTCCGAGCCTTTGTCAAAATATCCTTGTCGGATTGCCGCTATGTCGTTCAGCCTGGAAAAACGGTCTTTAAATGCGCTGTTTTTAGCAGTCAAGTTTTCCAGTTTTTCTGAACGTGCCAATACGGCGGCTTCACCTGATAAATTGGTAAACTTGCTGTACATGCCGTTTGGACCAAATATATTGGTGAAGCTTTCTAAGGCAACATTGTTTTCAGAACCTCTGTCAAAAGGGTAACCCTGTTCGTGTATTTCTTGGCAACTGTTTGTTACGGTTGCCAACTGTTTTTCCAAGGTGGACATGAGCTTTTCATCA
Source organism: uncultured Neisseria sp. (assembly GCA_963529965.1). Lineage (GTDB taxonomy): Bacteria > Pseudomonadota > Gammaproteobacteria > Burkholderiales > Neisseriaceae > Neisseria. The sequence goes on along the minus strand of CAUSDA010000032.1, from coordinate 19,978 downwards.
ACAATTTTGTCGGTGTTTTTCAAAATAATCTCAGAAAAGCTGTCTAACATTGGGCGGAAGGGCATAGGAAGACGGTTTACTTCAGCTTTGTATTTCACAAACGGATCATCAGGAGGCAAATCTACCCCTTTTTCGACTGCGACATTAACGGCAACCAAATAAACGTACAAATCATTAATGGCTTCAGTAACACTGTTAATTGCCGGAGGTTGATCATTTGTGGTTTCAGTTAAACTATGGAAATCCGCAAAAGCATCATCAACGGGAGTGGCCAGTTTTAAAGCAGACAATTCATTTTTTACATTAGCCTCTCCTTCAGCATCTAGGAGCTTTGATAGTCCTGCTCTATTTAACCAGTCGGCAATTTTACTGTCTGCTTTATCCGTTATCTTTTTATCAATGGTAAGCGTCGTATTGTCGCTGATACCTTTGATGATATTGACTAAAGGAGAATTTTTCTCTGATAGAAGCTTGGCAATCTGAATACTTTCTCGAGATGACTTGGGCGTAACCAATGACAAATCAGACAAATAGTTATTCCATGCCTTGATGTAATTGCCGAAATAAAGCTTTTGAGCATCTGAAAGAACAGAAGCTTTGCTTTGGCTTTGTGATGCATAACTACCCAATACCCAGTTGTCTTCATTAAAAAACTGTTCTGCCGACTTGACCATAGTAGGCAAGACTTTGGTAATGTAAGCCTCTTTGGTATAAATGAAGTTAATCGGTTCTTTTAAAGCTCCGCCGGTTTTGCGACGAAACAATAAGTGGCTTTGTACGCCGCCCATGCTTGAAAAAGAAACAGGTGTGATTCCTTCTTTGCCTGAGAGAGCAACTGTGTTGATGGTATCTTCCAGTACCATAGTGGCAATATCTCTTTGTGCAATTTCCTGCCTGCGGCGTTCTACCAATTCTTCATCATAGGGTACGCTGGGAGTAATGCTTTGTTTGGAAAGTATTTGGTTTAAAGCTTTCTCAAGAGATTTTTTCTGTTGCTCGCTCATGCCTGAAGATTCTGCTTTAGACAAATTAGTCATCAGCCAGTTTTGCATAAAAGCGGAATCAAAATGCTCTTTGTCGTACATCATCAGATAAGCTTTTAAAGCATTGTAACCATTGATGCCGTCTGAGCCGCTGGTTGTACGCAGAAGCTCATCTAATTTGAAACTGATTAACGGCATCACATTGTCTTGAAGGATTCTTCGGTAGGCAGATTCCCCAACGTCTTCCATTTGCCCGCCTTGATAAAGGCCCATACGATAGCTGAGGGGAGGAGAAGACAGATCAGGAATCTCTCTGCTGCGGGTCGTATCTTTGACATGTTCTGCAAATGTTACTGCTTTAAGAAGGTCGGGGGCTTCTGTGTATTTTTTCGCCTCTTGGCCCAGTTTGGTTGCTTTATCGCCAACCTGCTCAAGATATGAGCGATTATTCGAATAACTGTTCAGCATCATGGCTAAGCAGGCAGCGACTATGGTCACAATAGCTCCAATGCCTAACCAATAGAGCATTTGTTTTTTGACAAACCAAGATTTATTTTCTCCTGCCAGGTTTGCTTCACTAAGGATGACGTCAGAGAACAGTCTGTGCAGGAAAAAGCTTCGCTCGTTATTTTGAGTTTTGGTTCGATCCGAATCCAAGTATTTTTTCGATAATTGGAAATCGTTTTGCAAGCCATCCAAGATGGGATTGAAATGTTGTCCCGTTTGGGTACCACTTGAGAAATAAACACCTCTCCACGAGATAGGTTGCTCAAATTTTGAAGATTTAGATAACTCTTTAAATAGAGAAAGTACCGCCTGATTAAGACGTTCAAATTCTTCAGGGAAAGCAAAAGCCGCTGCTTTATCTTCAGAAGATTCCAATTGATGGATGGTGCCCAACATAGAAGAGCGCAATTTATCAACAACTTCCGATAAAGCATTGGAAGCAGTGGCAATTGGAGTTTCCATTCCTTCGGTATCAGAAAGAGAAATACCCAAATATTGGTTTCTTTGTTCTTCCGTCAGATGATCGAAGAATTTGTCAAAACCATGCAGCAAATCCAGTTTGGTTATCATAAGATAAACAGGGAAATGTATACCTAATTTGGTATGCATTTCGTGGATTCTTTTGCGAAGTTCTGCAGAAATTTCGGTAATATTGGTTTTACCGCCTAAAAGGTCGTCCACTCCTACGGTAACTACTACACCGTTGATAGGTTGTTTGGGACGGTAGCGCTTCAGCAGGGATACAAATTCCTCCCAGTCGCTGGAGTCTTTATTGCTGTGGTTGTCATGTAAAGACAATCTGCCTGCAGTATCGAGAAGTACGATTTCATCGGATAAAAACCAATCACAATCGCGTGTCCCTGCCAAGCCGCTTACAGATGTTCCTAAAGTGCTTTCTAGAGGGAAATTGAGACCAGAGCGTTTTAATGCTGTTGTTTTACCAGAACCGGCAGCACCTAAAACAACGTACCACGGCATTTGATAAAGATATTGCCCCTCTTCCAATCTTGCCAATAAACTATTTTTAGATCTGGAAAATTTTGCGTTTTTCAGTACTTTATCCATTTCGGCAAACTGACGGCTCATTGAGCTGACATCGCTTGCATTTTTTAAAATGGGTTCTTGTGCTGCACGAATTTCCTTCAGTAAGGCAGCGTTTCGACGTGATTCACGATATTGGCGAAATATGGCTTTAGCCAACCAAATGCCGATAATGGCTGCACACACGGCAAGGCGAATAGTCTTGTTTGCTAAAGGACGGATTTCACCTATGGAAATCAGTGGGCCGATAAACCATACCAATATAATCAGACCGGCGATACCCAGCATTACCCATAAAGAACGGGAGCCTAGAAAATAAAGAATTTTTTTCATATTTGTTTTTCCGTATCAATCCAATTTCAGATTATTGATGTGTACTTACATCACTGCTTGGCTGAGTAGTGGAAGTATTGGTTTTTACTTCTACTTCACTACCCAGTTTGGGGCCGGTTCCAGTTGTGAATAGGGTAATTTCAACCCTTCGGTTTTTGGCTCTATTTTCCAAAGTATCATTTGGAGCAACAGGATCGGTCGAACCACGTCCCTCTGAACGAATACGAGCTCCGCCATTTTTGATGTAATTCAATAAAATTTCTTTTACTGCATCTGCACGAGCTTGAGAGAGATGCCAGTTAGATGGGAAGTTCAAGCTCTGAATAGGCTGATTGTCAGTATATCCGGTCACTACGATTTGCCCTTCTACGCTATCCAAAGCTTGGCTGACTCTTGCCAATACAGGGTAATATTGGTCTTGAATTTGTGCAGAACCAGACTCAAAGAGACCGTCACCCAAAATAGTGACTGTACTTCTATCTTGAAAGTCTTCTACAGAGACTAGCTTTCTAGCAATTTCATTTTCCAATAAAGGACGTAGTCGGACAGTACTTTGTGTTTCTTGCTGTTTAGCCGTAACAGAAGGGAGTTTGAGATTGTTAACTTTTGTACTGGCAACATCAAAGTCATCACCTAAAGACCATTGCATTGCAAAATAGCCCACCCCCAAGACGACTGCCCCTAAAACACCTACAACCCATAAAGGAATAGAAAGCCTTTGTTTTCGTTGGATAGTATTTGTGATTATTGGATTGTGTTTGAAAAGATCGGCAGTTTGATCCGGTCGTTTACTATGAATTAAGGCGAGCAAATCTCTTTTGATTTTGTCGATTTCGAGTTCGCCGCTATTTAACACTTGATATTTGCCTTTGTAGCCAAACTGCAAACACAAGTACATAAACTCTAATAAATCAATATTCTTATCCGGATCCTGTTTCAAATTTTGAATAATCTCAAAAAAACGTTCCCCGCCCCATGTTTCGTCATAAAAAGATACCAACAGACTGTTTTTTGACCAGGTTTCATCTGCCCAGCCTGCACGAACAGCCAATTCATCTACGAATGTACATAGACAGTATTTTGCAGCTTGGATAGCGTCGTATCTTGCTCCATTTTTTTCAGCATTTTCTTCAAAATTATTGATTAAGAGAGAAAATTTGTTGATCAAACTGTCCGTAGACAATTGACTGGTAGTCTGCTGCATCGCATTGACTAAGATAAAAACCGGTTTGGCCGCCTCAATCAACGGGTTATAAATATTTGCGGTGCTGTGAGCAGCATTATTCTGGTTATCCATAATGAAATTCCAAATTGAACCAAATTAACTTAAAGACTTGATTGCCCAAAATTCAACATCTAAATTCGGAAAATTACCGGCTAAATGGAAGGCCATGCCTGATGAAGTGTCAAACATGTCCCACAGCTCGTGCTTTTTGTCCAATTCAAAATAGACATAACCGCTATGGTATGGCAATTCTCGGGGTGCTACAGACAAAGCATGAACCCTGATTCCAGGTAGATGGTAAGCAACCAATTCTTTTACTTTCTCCACAGTACCTATTTTTACTACGCTCGGAATTTTTTGGCGCAATGCTTCGTTCGGCATATCGGCTTTGATAGCAAGGACAAATGAGGCTTTATCCAATAGGCTTTGATCTGGTGTTTGAGCAACGCGAGTGGCTTCATCACGCATATCCAGCGGAATCCTAATCGCGCGTTGTTCAAGAACGATGGATAACGATTTACGCAGATTGAAAAATAATTTGCCAAAGCATGAGGCTAGGTCATTATGCTCATAGACAGGGATATCGCCTACTTTGCGAGAAGGCAGGAAGGTCATTAAATCAGCACATAGTTTGGATAAATTAATGAATAATTGTTCAGGGTGCGTTTGTCGTGCCCCTTCATTTTCATGATGCAAATATGCCAAATAACGATTAATGGTTTGAAGCATCATGAAATCCATAACTTCAACAGAGCCGCCGGTATTAGGATCGTTCACTGCATTGGCCAGACTATTGCTTTTTTGCATCAATAAACCATAAATTTCTGAAATATAAGCTTTCAGGTGTGGTTGTTTTTGGCTTCCGAGGCAAGGCGGGATATATGATTCATCTAAAATAATTTCAAAGTCTGCAGAGCTGGATCGGATAAGCGCAATGGGCAGGGCAGTTTGTCCGCTGGTTAAGTCGTTTTCTAAAACCAACATCGGATTAAGATCTGCCAGTGTTACTTGGCGACCATCTAATTCAGTATTTGTAGTGTCTGCTAGAGTTTTATTAAAAGCTTTGTAGCGACATGAGTCTGAAGAGTCCTGATCTGGGAAATAAATCTCATTATTTACAGAAGAAGGCAGGGTAACGGCAAGGCAGATTTTGGTGTCTTTAATATTTGCAGGAACTTTTAAACTCAAATTCTCAAGCTGTTTTTGAGAGAATAAAAATACAGAACCATCAGGAAAAACACCTTCTGCTTCATTAATACCGATTACCCCCCGTTTGAGGCCGTCTGAATTTAATACCAGCGAAGAGAATCCCCAAAAATGACCCTCTTGAGAAACGGCTAATTGGCGTAGACCAGATTCAAGGTAACGTTCAAATTGTTGGAAATGTTGAGGGGTAATAAAGATACCCTCCGACCAAACTACTTTTGCTTCTATTGCCATGCCTTTTATCCTTAATCTTTTAGTTATTATTTTTCTTCACGGAAAACGCCTTTACTAAGGTCATTGCCGGATTTACGAGTTTTTCCATTTTCTTTAATTTTTTTATCGTCAGGGTGTCGTTCTTTATATTCTTTCAACAAGTCCTTCATTTCTGACTTTGATAACTGGGTTAATTTATTTTTGCCGACATTTACATAGAAATAATGTTTGCCAAACTGATACCATTTTTTCTTCTGTTTCAATAATACCAATTGCCATTGACTGTTATCCAAATCTCGATAACTTGCGACTACACCCAGATATTTCAGGTGAGAATCCATTTTAATCGGCAATATGGTAACTGTATCAGGATGCAGCATGAATTGGTTTTGCTGGATTAACTTCTCACCTAAATTTTCTTTGGCGTTGTTGGTAAGTTCAAAATAGTTTGATTTTTTGAACTCCCCGTCAGAAGACAACTGATATAAATCCAATCTGATGGGAGAAGGTTGGCCAACTATATTAGGATTCGCATCAGGGGAAACTATGATTTGTACATCAATTTTTTCTCCGCTCTCATCAGATTCTTTAGGCGGTTTATGGTCGGAAGCACATGAGCTTACCATTAAGGATATCATTAAGAATGATATATATTTTATTAGTTGTTTATGCATCTTAAATTGCCTTCAAGTCCATCAGTATTGATTACGTCTGACAACAAATACTTCAATCAGTCATGCAATATATGACTACTGGAGAAATAAATAGGTTCGTTATAATTAATTAGAAAGACTAAATTTTTTTAATATTTTCTAAAATTATAAAGTATTTTTCTTGCGAGGTTTATATTTATATTGATAAGTAAAGTCATGGTTACTTGCATCAATATTTACACTTAAGACTTGTTTGCCTTGAGTTGCACAAGTAAGCAGTTCACGACTGATTTGCGGTAAAACTGTATTGGTCAGAATCGCATCAATCATGCGGCCACCTGACTCAACTTCTGTGCAGCGCGAAGTAATCAGCTTGAGCACTTCTGGCGTGTAGTGAAGGTCGATACCGTGGTTATCTTTAATTCGGTCTACGATACGACCTAATTGCAATTCCACAATTTTTGAGAGCATATCGTCGGATAACGGATAGTAGGGAATCACCTGCATGCGGCCTAGTAGTGCGGTAGGGAAAGTTTTCAACATGGGGGCACGCAAGGCTTTGGTTAAACCTTCCGGAGTAGGCAGCATTTCAGGGTCATCACACATATCCATAATCAAATCCGTACCCACATTGGTAGTCAGGATAATGATGGTATTTTTGAAATCGATATAACGGCCTTCACCATCTTCCATCCAGCCTTTGTCGAATACTTGGAAAAAGATTTCATGCACATCCGGATGTGCTTTTTCTACTTCATCAAGCAAGATGACGCTATAAGGTTTGCGTCGCACGGCTTCGGTCAGTACTCCGCCTTCACCATAACCGACATAGCCCGGAGGCGCACCTTTTAGGGTGGATACGGTATGAGCTTCCTGATATTCGCTCATATTGATGGTAATTACGTTTTGTTCACCGCCGTACAATGTATCGGCCAGAGCCAATGCTGTTTCGGTTTTACCCACGCCGGAAGGACCTGCCAACATGAAAACACCGATAGGTTTGTTGGGGTTATCTAGATTCGCGCGTGATGTTTGGATACGACGGGCGATTGCATCCAAGCCGTGACGTTGGCCAATGATGCGTTTGTTTAAAGTATCGGCAAGTTGCAAGACCGCTTCAACTTCGTCTTTCATCATTTTTCCGACGGGAATACCTGTCCAGTCAGCTACAACGTCGGCAACGGTACGGCTGTCCACTAAGGGCATAACCAGTGGTTGGATGCCTTGCAGTTTTTTCAGTTTGTTAACCAACTCTTTTTGGCGGGTATGCAGCTGCTTGGTTTCTTTCTCAGCTGTTCCTTCTTCCGCTTGCATGATTTGTTCGCGTACTTCTAACAGCTCAGTAACCAAGTCTGCTTCAGATTTCCATCTTTCTTCTAATTTTTTCAGACGACCTTCGACTTCAGTTAATTCTTTGCCGATATTGGTTATCCGTGTTTCAGAATCGAAACTGAGTTTTTTCTCACGTTCCAAATTTGCTTGTTCAAGTTTTAATGCCTCGGATTTCTTCCGCAAAAATTCAATACTGCCGGGAACAGCATGCTGGCTGACAGCAACACGCGCGCAAGCGGTATCAATCAAACCGACAGCTTTATCGGGAAGTTGGCGTGCAGGGATGTAGCGATGAGAAAGTTTTACGGCTGCCTGAATTGCTTCATCGAGAATAATCACGTTATGGTGTTTTTCCAAAGAAGCGTTTAATGCTCTAAGCATGTTGATGGCTTTGTTTTCGTCGGGCTCATCCACTTGCACCACTTGGAAACGGCGGGTCAGGGCAGGGTCTTTCTCAAAGTATTTTTTGTACTCTGCCCATGTTGTCGCGCCGATGGTACGCAATTTGCCTCGGGCGAGCGCAGGTTTGAGCAGGTTGGCTGCATCGCCCGTACCGGCTGCTCCGCCTGCACCAATCAAGGTATGGATTTCGTCGATAAAGAGCACAATTGGGGTAGGGCTGGATTCCACTTCGTCCATAACCGCTCTAAGTCGTGATTCAAATTCCCCGCTGACGCTGGCACCGGCCTTGAGCAAACCGATATCCAGCAGGATTAATTGAACGTCTTTCAATCCGGGGGGGACATCTCCGGCTGCCAAACGCAATGCCAATGCTTCGACGACGGCTGTCTTACCGACGCCGGCTTCACCTGTCAGAATCGGATTGTTTTGACGGCGGCGCATCAGGATGTCAATCATTTGCCTGATTTCGGCATCGCGACCTGTCAAGGGATCTATTTCGCCATTTTTGGCTTTTTCAGTGAGATTGCTGCCGTATTTGGCCAAGGCACTTTCTTTGTGGGTAGCGTTAGGCTCAGAAGATAAGGCATTTTGGGTAACTTCAAGATTTTCTTCAGAGTTTGCAGTAATAGCGATGATATTGTTCGCCAATGTTTCAGGTTTGATTTTGAGGAACTCGGATGAAATATTGGCCAAAATGCTCTGCAAAGTCTTATTTTCAAGCATGGTGTAGAAAATATGAGCAGTACGGATTTTGTCGGTTCCGAATTTGAGCGAGCTGTATGTCCAAGTTTGCTCGACAAGGGTTTGGATATGTTCGGAAAAATCGATAACGGCAGTAGAACCGGCAGGAAGTTTTTCAACCGCTGTCAATACATCTTTACGGACTCTGGCTTCGTCTAAATTAAAACTGTTGATCAGGCAGAAGATATCGGTTTTTTCGGTTTGCAGCAGAGAATGAAGCCAGTGAACCAACTCAACGTAGCTGTTTTCACGAAGACGGCAGAAGGTGTAGGCATTTTCCAGAGTTTTATACAAGGTGGTATTCAACTTGCCAAATAATACGCTGCGGCTGATGTTTGACATGATGTGTCCTTAATTAAGTTATTCCAAGTATGTCTAAAAATAGTTTGAAAGAAGCTTTTCCCGACAAAGGGGTCGTCTGAAAAAGCTGTTTAATGGTTGCTGACGATCAAGTCTTCGGCATCACGGGAAACATTCCCCAGCCAAGTTGTTAAGCCGAGTTGTGTTTGTCCGCCTAAGTCCATGAGCGGTACTTCTTTTTGCATTAAAACAGGCTGTATATCCCATTCATATTCATCTGCGGCAAACAGCCTTACCCATTCCCGTAGGCGGGCGGTATTGATACCGTCTTTGAAGAATGATCGGTAAGCGGGTAGCGTAAGCGGACCGATGATAATGCGGAATTTGCTTTGAACATCGTAAAGCTTGTCGCCCAGCAACAGGCCATCTCCCAGCGTATAGTTACCCATGATGCCGATTTGCGTTTTTTCTTCCGCAACCTCAACCCAATACCCAATATTGGTTTGAATGGTAACGGGGACTTTGAAATAACGGTTGAGTAATTGCTGAAGATTGGCTGCCGAACGGCTTTGCTTCATCAGCAGACCGGCAAAATAACGCTTGGCAAATTCGTGGATTAAGCCTTTGTTATGTATGGCCGGTGTATCCAGCCCATTAAAGCTGGCGATATATTTCCCGAAACGGTCTTCAGCATTTTTATCTAAAGAAATAATGCTCTGAGCGTTGGCCCATGCCCGATAGAATAAGACAGCCAGACGGTGTTGCAACATATTGGCAAAACCGGTCCATGTCCGGTCGCCGTGTTGGTGTTGACGCTCATAGGCATATTCGGTCAAATGCAGGGGCAGGGGGCCGGATGGGCCAAACAAACCGAATCCATTAATGGAAATTTCCACATAACGCGGCGATAAGGCAACCGATTGGATGTTGCGGGGAGCAAAAATAAGCGATGGCTCTTGGCGAATCCTTATTTTTTCCATTTTCGGGCTGACGGCTTTGCCCAATAATTTCCCGCCGGTAACAAATTTGACGGATTCAAGCTGGCGCAAGAGTGAAAAATAATCGTATTTATAGGGCTGGGAGGCAACTTTGTTTAAAAAGCCCGTCAGTTTTTCATCCCATGTATCGTCCAATGCGTCGCCAAAATCTGTTTGAGCGTTAACCGGACTCATACGATTACCCTCTCTCCAACAGCAGTCGGCCAAGTAGCCATATGTCCTTGTTGGAGCGTGTCAATTTGAAGCTGTATGAATGAGTTAATCGACACCAAACGTTGGAAGTAATGGTTCAAAACCGAGCCGAACAGGAAGGGATGGATACCGCCCAATTGCGCTTCATCCAGCGTAACCGTGATTTTGATGCCTCGAACAGGCGCTGCAACTCCGTAATGACGGACTACCTTGTTCACAATGGAAGTCTCAATGCGTGTGATCGACTCAATCTGTTTTTTCAGCAAATCATTTTCGGAAGAAACAAACACCATTAAAAGCTCTTTTAAGGTGACGGGTGCATCTTCTTGGTCGATGTTTAACAATGACAGATAGTTTAAACTTAATTGGTTTAAAAACGACCAAAGTGTCCGATCCTCACTCACAGCCGCTTGAGGACGTGTCAATTTAGAAATCAGCTTAATAGAGTTAACCGGCAGGAAACCCTCAATCAGGAAATCGGACTCTCCGTCACGCGGCATCATCAGCGGTAAATCCCTGCTGGTACACCAGGCATCTACGGAAAGATGCTGTATGCCGGAATTGAAAGCGTAATCCCGATTGTCGGCAAGAGACAAAAACACTTCGCTGCCCAAGTAGGAAGAACGGAAGCCGTTTTTGACAGAATTTTCCGATGGGACTCTGTCTGCACGCCGTGCTGAAAAATAAGCATGCTGAGTTTGGGCTTCGGGGAAGAGCCCCATATCCGGCGCTTTATACATCGGTGAAAATGCAACAGTTTGACGGTTGTTGGTGTCAAAACCTTTTACTTGTTCGATGGCGTAGATTTCATAATTTAAAGGTTGTGTACGGTCGATGATGACGTGGTGTTCCTGGTCTTGGATGTTTACAGGGAAGCGGGAGCTTTTTTTTCTGAAAAGGTTTACCACAGGCACCGCATTGACGGAAAAATCCTCTACACCGATCAATTCTGTCAATTCAGGTATTTTGTTGCTGAATAAAAATGAAAGACTGAAATAACGTTTGCGGTAGGTAATGATTTTTTTATTGACACCCTTATCGTTTACGATTTCTTCCAAATGTTCGGGTACTTTGGGCAAATGTCCGTCATTCTCAGCCTGACGGACAGCCTGTTTGATATCTTTTTGAGCGACAAACAGGAATTTTTCCGGCAGGCGCGCGTATTCCTGCATAATCCGGAATGCGCTGACGGATTTGTCCAAATTAAACGATAAGGCTTCATCTTCCCGAAATCCCCGATGTTCCGGTTTGGAGGACAACGGGTAATACCATTGTTTGGGGTTCTCATAACTGTGGCAAACGACGCCCACGCATTTGGAGGCCAGTAAAAACAGCAGTGCAGATGACTTAGAAAGTTCCGTACCTAAAAACACAGACAATTCATCCGGCAACATTTCCGAACATGCGCCAGGTACGCTGAGTGAGAAGTCCAAACGCAAGGCAGATTGCACTTTTTTCCCGGCAGATGCCTTGAGCGCGGGAAGCATACTTGGTAAATAGCCGAGCGAATCGGTATATTTGGCTTTTTCTATGCGTAAAGGTAGGATTTCAGTGGTTTTAGTTACGGAAAACGGGCAACTTACTTTGAATTCGTCGATGGGTAATGAGCGCAATACTCTGCCACGTTCCAGTAGATTGATCACGTCGGCGTTGTATTGACCGGTAGGTTCCAAATTGACAATAGCTGCTGCCGGTTTCTGATTGATGAAGTCAGGGTAAACGACTTCCAAGATTCTTTGTACGAAACGGGGATATTCCGCATCCAGCTTGAGTTGGGTGCGTGCAGTGAGAAAGCTTACACCTTCCAATAACCTTTCGACATAAGGATCGGGGATGTCGGTTGTATCCAGTGCCAATCGGGAGGCGATTTTGGGATATTGCTGTGCAAATTCCCTGCCCATTTCCTTCAGGAAGGTCAGTTCTTTATTGTAGTAAGACAATAACTTGTTATTCAAGACCTATTTCCCCCATCTAACAAGTCAAACAACCCGGTCTCTACATCCATACTGGTTCGTAGCAGGAACTCTTTTGGATAAGGATTGAGTTTCAGGTAACCTTTGACTTCAATAATAAGTTTGTTGTGTAAAGCATCGTCATCATCGTCTACGGTATTCACGATAACTTGCAGGGTTTTGCTTTCAAGGCGTGGTTCGAAATCGATGATGGCTTGTTTGATGTTTTGTTCTACATCCTGCCATTCTATGTCGGAGAAATTCACTCCCGACAGGGGCGGAATGCCGTAATTTAGTGTGGACGAGCGCACGTTAACAGGCAGATCTTTCTCCATGGCCTCCGCTTGCATGTTGCAGGTATTCAGCAGGTAAAGAATATCGCGCAGCACTGCCTGCCGATATTGGTCAAGATTGATGACCTGATCGGGGCGTGCCTCTTTTTTTTTGCGCGGCTCTTCATCTGTCAGTCTGTCAAACAAAGAAGGCAGCAGTTGGTTTCTGAATTGCGACATGATTGATTGCGGTAGTCGGAGGATGGATAAGGTTTAACGCTGTTGTCCGAATTTAATATTGCGAATATCCAAGAGACCAAAATCATGGCTGTCGGTATACAGGGTTTTTTGACCCATGCCTGTAAAGAGCTGTTCGGCTACTTCTATCCAGTCTGTTTGCGAACAGTTCATCAACATATCCGACCATTTGGTTTCTGCATCCGGCAAAACAGCATAGCGGGCAGGACTGGTACATTGGATACATTCGCCGTCGGTAAATTTGATTTCAGACGACCTCCAGATGATGTCAAGCAACGAGCTTGGTGCTTTGAAAGCTATACTTTCAATAGAGTCCCAAGTTTGCCAATAGTAGTGGCCTTGATAGAAGAATTCATAAACAAAAGCAGTACGTACGTCGCCGTCCATAATCCAGTTGCTGTCGGTTTCGGCAACCGATTTATCTGCCAGAAGATAAGTGATGTGCGCTGGTGTACCGTCGATATAGTCGGATAAGGCTTCGTAGTCGGCAGTGAGGGCAGAGCTTTTTTTCTCTGCAACATGAGCAACTAAAGAGAGTTGTTTTTGAAGAATATCGAGTTTACTTGCGTGCTGTTCCAGAGTTTTGGGTTTTTGTTGTGTTTCCAAGACTGCTTGACGACGCATTTCGGCAGAAATGTTTTCAATAAGGTAGAGCATCAGAGGCTTTTGAGTATCGGGAAACAGTTTTTGGTATTGCCCGATTTGTTTTAAAGCCTGTTCCCATTTGGCACTCAGACAGAGGTATTGAATCAATGCCAAACGATGTTCCTGATTGTCAGGATTTGAACGTACAAGCTCAATCATGTCCGTTAATTTAGTCTTCAAATCCATCCCAGCAACTCCTTATTTATTTGTATAAAGTGTGTAATAGTTGAAACCCGATTAACTTTTCAGGAGGAAAGAGGTCGTCTGAAAAGTAAATTTATTGTAATAAAGCCTGACTTAAAACGCCTTTTAAGCCAGGCTTCTGCAGTTAAATGCGCATAGTGGTTATGCGGATTTGTTTTCTTTGATGTTGAAGGCCATTTGAACTTCAGCGCCTTTAGAACCTTTATCGGTTTGTTCCCAATATTGGTTTTTCACTTTGGCAGCTTGGAATGAATAACGCATTTTCAGCGCATCGTTGTCTTGTACACCGATGAATTTCACGCCGGTTACCAAGACATCTTCCAAAGTAGTGCGCGAATATTCGATCTGTTCGCCACCGGCTTTGCATACAGAAATTTCTACTTTGCTCAAGTGTTGGCCGGTAGCACAGTTTTTCAGAATGGTCGGAGCGGCTTTGTCAATAGCGGCAACTACGGTCAAGTCATTGAAATTGACTTTACCGGCACCACCGCCACCACCGCTGGTCATCGAACCGGGTTGCTCGGCACCCCAGTCAAAACTTTCGATGTTGGTCCAGTCTTTGTGGTTGGAATCTTTTGATTCGCCGTTAACACCTTCAACTTTCATGAACATATCAATAGCCATGTTTTTACTCTCCTTGTTAAAAGGTTAAAAAAATTAAGGGATTTAACAACAGGGCATGAGCATGCCCACCTAAATAAACCAAACCCGACTATTCCTGTTTAGCCGAAGGCAGTTTGGAAACCAAGCGCAATGAAACGGTAAGGCCTTCGAGTTGGTAGTGCGGGCGCAGGAAGAATTTGGAAGTGTAATATCCGGGATTGTCTTCAACTTCTTCCACAACCACTTCAGCAGCGGCCAACGGTTTACGGGCTTTTGTTTCTTGAGTGGAGTTAATCGGGTCTCCATCTACATAATTCATAATCCATTCGTTTAGCCAACGTTCCATGTCTTCACGCTCGCGGAACGAACCGACTTTGTCGCGTACGATACATTTCAGATAGTGCGCGAAACGACAGCACGCAAATAGGTAAGGCAGACGCGCAGACAAACGGGCGTTAGCGGTAGCATCAGGATCATAATATTCAGACGGTTTATGTAGCGATTGAGCACCAATAAACGCGGCCAAGTCGGTATTTTTACGGTGAATCAACGGCATAAATCCCAATGCTGCCAATTCGGCCTCGCGGCGGTCGCTGATGGCGATTTCGGTTGGACATTTCATATCCACGCCGCCGTCATCCGTCGGGAATGTGTGGCAGGGAAGGTTTTCAACGATACCGCCAGATTCCACGCCGCGGATTGAGGTACACCAACCATAGTATTTGAATGAACGGTTAATATTTACCGCCATTGCATAAGCAGCATTGGCCCATGTGTATTTGTTGTGATCCGCGCCTTCAGTTTCTTCTTCAAAGTCAAACTCATCGACAGGGTTCGTTGTGGCACCGTAAGGCAGACGGGATAAGAAACGTGGAAGGGCCAAACCGATATAACGCGAATCTTCGGAATCACGCAGGCTACGCCATGGGGCATATTCGGCATTTTGGAAAATTTTGCTCAAATCACGAGGATTGGCCAACTCTTGCCAAGATTCCATCTGCATCAGTTTGGGGGATGCGCCGGCGATGAACGGACAGTGTGCGGCGGCGGCAATTTTTTCAAGACTATTGAGCATTTCCACATCGGGTGCAGAGTGATCAAAATAGTAGTCACCAATCAAACAGCCGAAAGGCTCGCCACCAAACTGGCCGTATTCTTCTTCATAAATACGTTTGAATAGGGGGCTTTGATCCCAAGCGGTGCCTTTGAAGCGTTTTAAGTTGCGGGCAACTTCTTTTTTGGAGATAGGCAATACTTTGATTTTCAACAAAGTATCGGTTTCGGTATTGGTAACCAAATGATGCAGGCCGCGCCATTCGCCTTCCAGCTTTTGGAAATCTTCATGATGCAGAATCAAATTGATCTGTTCGGAAAGTTTTCTGTCGATCTCTGCAATAATCGCTTCTATGGTTTGATAAGTGTCGTCTGAAATAGTAATGGCGTTTTGCAAAGCTTGCTGTGCCAGTGTCGCTACGGCATTATTGACGGCACTTTTGGCTTCTTCAGTTTTGGGTTTGAATTCTTTTTGCAGCAGCTGTTCAAATTCATTTGCAGCAAACACACTTTTCGCGCTGCCGTCCCCTTGGATGTCTAATTGCTTTTCAGTCATGATTCACGCTCACTTTATTGATTTCATCTGAAATTACTGCTCGTCTTTGGTTGTTGCTTTAGGCGCGGCTGCAAGGCTTTTCAGCAGCTCACTGTCTCCCAAGACTTTTCCGATTAATTCTTCAGCACCGCTCTTACCATCCATATATGAAAGCAGATTGGCAAGCTCTGTACGCGCTTGTAGGAGTTCGTTTAAAGGACCTACTTTTTTGGCTATTGCTGCCGGAGAGAAATCATCCATGCTTTCCAATTCGAGCTCTACATTCAAGTTGCCTTCTCCGGTAAGCGTGTTTTTGACATTAAATGCGACACGCGGTTTGAGGGCTTTCATGCGTTCATCGAAATTATCTACATCAATTTCCAAAAATTTACGTTCGGCCAATTCAGGTAGCGGCTCTACGGGTTTCCCGACCAAATCTGCCATCACACCCATAACGAATGGAAGCTCAATTTTTTTCTCAGAACCGTAAAGTTCTACATCGTACTCAATCTGTACGCGAGGCGCCCGGTTGCGGGCAATAAATTTTTGTCCGGATGATTTGTTTCGTGACATATTCAATGACCTTTAAATGATAAAAGTTGTTTATTTAAACGAACTTTAAATATTGCGGATAGACTAGCTTATTCGTTGGAAGTTCCCGTTTCTTCGTCCTGCTTCCCGATCAAAACTTCCAGATTGGCAATGCTTTCAGGACTGATATCTTTCATGATGTCGTAGAAGTTCATATTCATTTGCCGCTGTACCCTGCGGATAAATAACGGGGCAGGGTGGCTGGGTTCCAGCGTTTCAAAGTAAATGCAGATTTTTTCCAAAGCCAAATCGACATCAGCCCGATTTTTGATATTCAGACGACGCCATGCATCCGCTTCTTGAAGGGTCGATTGCTCTTGAGCAACAGTCGAAACGGGTGTTTCAGCGGGTTGTTCTGTTTGTTCAGCCTGTTGCAGCTGCGGGGTACTTCCATCGTTGTAATTGATGGCTTTGTGGATCAGGGTAAGCGGTTTTTGAATCACTTCAAAATTGAGTGAGTGTTCGTCGTGCAGCTGGGTCGAGAAAGTATTTTGAATATCTTTCAGATGGTCTAATGCCTGGATTAAGGCAATCAATTCCGGTTTGCCGGTATCGGCACTTACCCTGATATCGAGCATCAAACGTTCTTTGCCGCCCGGATAGCTTTGCGGGTCATTGCCTTGCAAGACGGAAACTGCTTCTTTAACGGTAATAGGCTGTTGGGTCAGTCCGTTTACTAATAATTTGGCTGAAAATACTTCTTTGGCGATGCCGTCATGCGTAGTGAATGCACTTAGCGCATTGATTCGATAAAACGGGTCGGGTTCGCCGTCTTCATCTTCGAGCTTGGGATATAGGGATTTCCAATACAAATCCACATTGGTTTTGATGGCTTCACAACCGGCGCAAAAGCCAACCAGGCCATGTTTTGCAGTGAGCGCCTGTGTGTAATAGGACAAAACATGAAGGTCTTTCGATTCAGCCAGCAATTGATTGCACAGCTTCTCTACTGTTGCCCAATCAGGCTCTTCAGCAGGGATGATGGTGTCGCCATATTGTCTTTCCGGTTTCCCTTCGGCAGCGCTTTGAAGCTCTAAAAAGCGACTGTCGTATTCAATATTTACCCCTTCGGGGGTGTCGGCGGAAATAGGTTCTGCCCATAAGGGAAATGTATTCATCTATTTATAATCCAAATATTTTATTGAACAGAGAGCAGGTGGGCTCTCCGTCTCTTTCTATATGGTAACCGCTTTCGCAGTCCAGCCAAAAGCTGCCAATGTTATCTGATTTAGATAAAAAATTAAGGAAAGGCTCGGGTAACGGATGGTCAGACTTATAAAGTGTACCTAAACAATTTGTTATAATACATTTACCATTTATTAATGTTTGGTTAAAAAAATCTATGTTTTGAGAGAAAAAATTAATAGATTTTAACTGTTCTGGAGGGGAATAAGGTTTTTGGAACAGTACAAAAGGATATTGCCGACCTGTTTGGTCTGAACTGAGTGCCGTTAACCCAATATAAGTAATGCTATCAGGCAGTTTAATGCAAAACAGCCAAATCCGCGATACAGAAAGCGTCTTTCGGGTAAACGGAATGAGTTTGTCTTGGTTGTTGCAACGATCAAACCATCCATCCCAAAAGTTTTTATCATTAGTTTGGAGATTTTCAGAAACAATAAAATCACGAGACTGATTTAGTTTTCCGAAAAAGTAGATTTCGCTTTGCTGCATAAATAACAATCACATAATGCAAAATTAACGGATGATAAAGTTACTTAAGGTATCGATTATGCTTTGGCTATGAGTTATGTTCGCCATAGCCACTGTATATATACTTTACCATAATTTTGGTTTATGTATTAATATATTTTTTTCCTTATTAAAAGAATAACTAAAGTAATATTTGTATGATAAAGAAGTATTTGTGGAACATTTTTTATTATTTTAGTGTCTTACTTTACAATTTATTTGCAGTTTGTTGTTTGTTATAATCTTCGCGTTGTGTCATGCTATTTTCAAAATATAGTGGATTAACTTTAAACCAGTACGGCGTTGCCTCGCCTTAGCTCAAAGAGAACGATTCTCTAAGGTGCTGAAGCACCAAGTGAATCGGTTCCGTACTATCTGTACTGTCTGCGGCTTCGTCACCTTATCCTGATTTAAATTTAATCCACTATATATTCAAAAGCGATTTTGATCTAAACTTGTAAATCTGTAAGCAACTTAGGTTTTCCATTTCAATATCAATAGAATCTCGACGGAGGGAGTAAACCCATGGCCTCTTTCGGTAACACTTTCGGTGTTCTCATTCCTAAACCAGCCGCACCAGCCATGGTGTCTCAAGGTTCTGCCAATCCACCTGAGCCGCTGACCAATGCAGCCGGACCGGTTGATGTGATAGAGATGGTTGCCGATGTCGCTTCCACTGCCCTTTCCATAGTTGCGCCTGATTCTGCTGCAGCCGATGCAGTTGATGCCATATCCGAACTGGTTTCCCTTGCGTCCATGATACCCGGTCAGCCGGGCCCCAAGCCGCCTTCCCGTAAAATGGTCAGTGGTTTTAGCGGCGGCATGGGTATGGGCTTCGATGGCGGGGTGGTTACCTCGGGTCATGGCCACTGTATTCCTTGTAAGGTAGCTGCTGCTATCGGTAACCCCGTAAACGCAGTGCTCGGTATCAAAGTCCTATTTGACGATACCGAGACCGACTTTGCCTTCGATTCCCCACTTCCCCTTGTTTGGCAGCGCAGCTACTATTCCGACCAAATAGGCAACGGCTGGCTGGGACAAGGTTGGTCGCTGCCATTCTCCATGCGTCTTGTCCGGACTGCCGACGGTTTCCTTTATATTGATGAGCAGGGCAGGGAAATTTCGTTGCCGGATATCAGCGACGAAGCGGACGAGCCTTATTCCGCGGCCGACGAAGATGAAGACGATCTATATGAGGAAGAGGTCGCACCAAGACCTGCTTCCGCCGAAGAAGATCCCTACGGTCTGGATGACGCCTATTTTGATCCTTACGAACAAATCTTCTTTTCACAGATTTCAGACGACCTCTACCAAATCGCCTCCCCTGACGGCGGTGCACGGCTGCTGTTTGCCGAAGTCGATTCCGGTTGCGGCATTTTCCAACTGGTTGCCCAACTCGACCGCAACGGTCGCCATATCCGCCTCTGCTACGACGACAACGAGCTGCCGCACAGTATTTACGACGGCAGCGGCCGACACTTCCAACCCGTATTCTCCTCCATCCGGCTGCACGACAACGATCCCGACTTCGACCCGGCCGGGGAACGGGACGTCTTCGTTTCCGAAGACGAGCGTTTCTACGTCAACCGCCTCACCTCCGTCACCTTCAACGGCAAGGAACTGGTACGCTACGACTACGACGGCTACGGCGATTTGACCGCCGTTTACGGACGTGACGGCAAAAAACTGCGCGGTTTCGCCTACCGCAACCACATCATGGTCGAACACAACCAGCCCGACGGACTGGTGTCCCGCTACGAATACGACCGTTACGACACCGACGGCAAAGTGCTCAAGAGCAGCAACAACCTCGGCGAAGAATGGACGTTCGACTACCGCAAAGACCATACCGTCGTTACCGACGCATTGGGACGGACGGAAGTGTACGGTTTCGATGAAAACCGCGAACTCGTCTACCGCATCGACGCCGACGGACAACGCAGCGACAGCGAACGCGACAGCTACGGCCGCATTACCGTAGAACGCGATCCCCTCGGACGCGAAACCCGCTATCTCTACGATACCGAAGGCAACGTCATCGCCATCA
>CAUSDA010000031.1:0-26558 GCA_963529965.1 uncultured Neisseria sp. | reverse complement strand
ATTACGCCCGATTTAACGATGCACTACTGTCCTATTTTGATTTTAATTGACTATACTCGACACGACTGACTATACTGCCCCTATTTTTGGGATTCAACCTTTGTTTTCAGACGACCTTCCCATCTCATTTGGCTTCTGCCCTATAATACCAACCACAAATTTTTACCGTTTCCCCAAAGGACAAATCATGAGCAATTACACCCGCACCTCGCGCGCTGCCGACAGCCTGCGCGACATCAAAATCACCCCGCACTTCCTGCCGCACGCCGACGGCTCGTGCCTGATCGAATGCGGCAACACCAAAGTTATCTGCACCGCTTCCATCGACGAAAATGTCCCGCCCTTTCTTCGCGGTAAGGGGCAGGGCTGGGTTACTGCCGAATACGGAATGCTGCCCGCGTCCACCGCCTCGCGTATGCGCCGTGAAGCCGCGGCGGGCAAACAGTCGGGGCGCACCCAAGAAATCCAGCGCCTGATCGGGCGCTCGCTGCGTGCCGTCGTGGATATGGAAAAACTGGGCGAACGCCAAATCCTAATTGACTGCGACGTGATTCAGGCTGACGGTGGAACGCGTACCGCGTCTATTACCGGCGCGTTCGTCGCCCTGCAAATTGCGGTCAACAAGCTGCTTTCAGACGACCTCATCAGCGAAAATCCCATCCGCGAAGCCGTTGCCGCCGTTTCCGCAGGCGTGGTGAACGGTGTGCCGCTTTTGGATTTGAATTACCCCGAAGACTCCGGCTGCGACAGCGACGTCAACATCGTTATGACCGCATCGGGCAAAATCATCGAAATCCAAGGCACGGCGGAAGGCGCGCCGTTCAGTTTGGACGAATTGGGCAAACTGATTGCGCTGGCGCAGAAAGGCATTGCCGAGTTGACGGCACACCAGCAAGCCGCCCTGTCCTCTTAAGCAAATTATATAATCTATTGAAATAAAAGATTATTCTTAAAAATCAACCTTATTAAAAGCAGATTCAAGGTAAAACCCGTCAAGGTTTAAACACCTTACGGGCATCTTTACCCCGAATCTGCTTTTTTTTCATCTTAAATCAATTCATTGCTTGAAATTGAGTGTCGAAACAAGGGCAATCAACATGCCCTGCCCAACCTGCTTTTTATCTCTGAAAATTTAAAAAAAGCCTGCTTATCCAATACGATATTTATGACAAAAGATTTCAAAATCCGCCCCAAGCTCTGACGAGCGGTTCTAAAACGAGATTAGCGTTAGTTGTATAAATTCAAACACTTATTTAAAATATATGGTTCGCTTCGACTTGCCAAACCTATATTCGGGGCATCTGAATAATAAAAATTTCAAGGAACACTTATGCCGTTGCTGTCGATTGAATTCGCGGTATTTTTTATTGCTTTTTTGCCTATTTATTGGGCATTTGTCCGTATGCCGTCGGTGCAGAATGTTTTGCTTCTGCTGGCGGGGATGGGCTGGCTGTATCACTTGAATCCGATCTTTGCCGCCATAATTACCTGCTATTCGTCCTGCGTGCATTTGCTCGGCCTGTTGATGTCGTCTGAAAACGAAAACGTACGGAAATTCTGGCTGGGCTTCGGCGTAGCAACTGCTTTGGCAGTATTGTGTTTCTTCAAATATTTCGACTTTTTCCGCCCGTTTATCCGCCAATACACGGGGCAGAGCGAGATTGTCGATATCTTGATGCCTTTGGGGCTGTCTTATTACACATTTCAATCTTTGGCTTATTTGGTGTACTGCTGCCGTCATCCGATGGGCGACCGCTTTGCGTGGCATGAATTGCTGCTGCATTTGAGCTTTTTCCCAACGATTACTTCCGGGCCGATTATCCGTGCCGCGGCGTTTAAAAGCATAGACGGTGAACAGGCGGGGGCTTTGGAACAGATTCGGACGGCAGAACCGCGCGCATTGGTGCGCCCTGCGCTGGCGGTGTGCTTGATTTTGCTGGGCATTGCTAAAAAATGGTGGCTGGCGGGTGCGCTGGGAGACGGCTGGGTATCGCCCGTTTTCGAGAATCCCGCCCAGTTTGACGGCTGGGGCGTGTTGTCGGGGGTGTACGGCTATACTTTCCAGCTTTTCTTCGATTTTTCAGGCTATTCGGATTTGGTAATCGGGATGGCGATGCTGCTCGGTTTCCGCCTTCCGAAAAACTTTGCCGCTCCGCTGCGCGCGTTCAATATCCGCGACTTCTGGAACCGTTGGCACATCAGCCTTTCCACTTGGATACGCGACTATATTTATATTCCTTTGGGCGGCAGCAAACACGGCTTCGTCCTGACGCAGTTCAACTTGCTGCTGGCGATGGTGTTGTCGGGCGTTTGGCACGGCTACGGCTGGAATTTCCTGCTGTGGGGCGCGCTGCACGGCGTGGCATTAATTTTGCTCAACTGCGGCGACAAAATATTCGGTCGGGACGGCTCACGTCGTCTGAAAATCTTGCGTCTGCTTGCCTGGCTCGTCACTTTCCATTTCGTCTGCTTCACTTTCGTCGTGTTCAACACCGGCAGCCTCGCCGATACGCAGATGGTGTTTGATGCCTTATTCGCCAACGAAGCAGGTTGGGCCGCGCCGAAACAGGCGGATGTCCTGCTGCTTGCCGCGTTTGGCCTGATGATTTTGCTCTACCCGTATTTGCTTCGCCTGTTTGACGGTACAGTAGCGACATTGGAAAAAATGCCGATGTGGCTGTGGTTTATACCGCTGACGCTGGTGTTGGTGTTGATTATCGTGTTGGCGCCGTCAGGCATCCCGGGCTTTATTTACGCCGATTTTTAAAAGGACAATCAGAATATGAAACGCTTTATTTCCCTGTTTGCCTCCCTTTTGGTTTGCGCCTTTGGCGCGGCGTGGTTCAGTCAAGATTCCATCAATGCCTATTGGCAGCAAACCTATCATCAGGCTTCTCCGCTGGAGCCTTTGTCCGAATACGAATGGTGGCGCACGGGCGCGAAGCTGCAACAAGACGCATACGCCTTTTCAGACGACCTCAAAGCGCGTTTGGCAGGACAGCCTGTGATTGCCGAACCGGAACCTCAAATCGCTGAAAACGATGGGTCGTCTGAACAAAATGCGCAGCTCAATGCGTCCGAACCGCACGAAAAAAACCGTCCCGCCGACGGACGCCAACCTCAAACGGTACAACACGGCGGACAACCCGAAGCACATCATCTCCCTATTACGCCGCCCGCCAATATCGTTCTCGGACAAGGCGACAAAGTCTTTTTTGCCGGCGACTCGATGATGCAGGGCGTTGCGCCTTTTGTTGAAAGAAGCCTGAAAAAACAATACGGTATCCAGTCGGTGAACCTAAGTAAGCAAAGTACCGGATTGTCCTATCCCAAGTTTTTCGACTGGCCGAACACCATTGAGCAAACGCTGAAACAACAAACCGACATCCGCCTTCTGGTTGTTTTCCTCGGCCCCAACGACCCGTGGGACTTCCCGAAAGGCAAAAAATACCTGAAATTCGCCTCGCCCGAATGGTCGGAAGAATACCTCAGCCGCGTCAACCGCATCCTGGCCGCCGCCGAACAACACCATGTGCAAGTCATTTGGATGGGCATCCCTTATATGAAACAGGCAAAACTTAACAAGCAAATGCGATATCTCGACAAACTTTTAGCAGACGAGATCAGTCCAAAAGCCCTGTGGATACCGACCGACAAACTCCTCAGCAACGGCTCGGACACCTACGCCGACTCCGTCAACATCAATGGAAAAATCATCCGCTACCGCAGCAAAGACGGCATCCACTTCTCTGCTGAAGGACAAAAACTGCTCGCGGATAAAATCATGGAAAAAATCGTTTTTCAGACGACCCCTGAAATGAACGGCGAAGAACGCACCGAACAATTATCCGCACGTTAAGCCCGTATCGGCAGCAAAAGGACGGCGTTTTGTTTATCCAATGCCGTCTTTTTCGTTACAATAGCCTTCCGCCGCGTCAAAAGACGTCGTCTGAAACCACACACAGGAAACTCATGAACATCAAAACCCTGTCCGTATCCCTTACCGCATTGTGCCTGTCTGCCGCCGCCCCCGCCGCCGATATGCTGCTGGAAAACTACGGCAGCAGCCGTCCCACATGGCTCTCCAAGCTCAAAAAACTCGACCGCAGCTCGGACGGCAAATTCCGCATCCTCCAAATCGGCGATTCACACACCGCCGGCGACCTTTTCACCGAACAACTGCGCCTGCGCCTCCAGCAAAAATGGGGCGACGGCGGCATAGGCTGGGTTTACCCCTCTACCGTCAAAGGACAGCGCAGCGCAGCCGTCCGCTATGACGGCTCGTGGCAGACCGTCAGCAGCCGCAGCGTTTCAGACGACTTCCCCTTAGGCGGCATCATCGCCAAAGCCAACGGCAGCAGCGTTACCATCAGCGCCAAAGACGGAAGCAGCGGCGAAAGGCAGATTTCCGTTTTCGCCAAACCCGTCCTGCCCGAACAAACCCTGTCGTTCAACGGACGCGAAGTCCCCGCCGGAAGCAGCGGCTGGCAAATCATCCGCAGCAACGGCCGACTGCCCCTGACCCTCAGCAGCTCCATGCCTTGGGACATCGGCTACATCAATATCGAAAATCCCGGACGCGGCGTAACCGTTTCCGCACTCGGCATCAACGGCGCGCAACTGACCCACTGGTCCAAATGGCGTCCCTCTTGGCAGGATGACCTTGCCCAAACCCGCGCCGACCTCGTTATCCTCGCCTACGGCACCAACGAAGCCTTCGCCCGCGATTTGGACATTACAGCCACCGAACAAAGCTGGCGCAGCTACATCCGCCAAATCAAACAAAGCCTGCCCGACGCAGGCATCCTGATTCTCGGCGCGCCCGAATCCCTGAAAAGCACCTCAGGAAGCTGCGGCACACGCCCCGCCACCTTAAGCAGCATCCAACAAATGCAGCAACGCATTGCCCGCGATGAAAAAATCATGTATTGGTCGTGGCAGAACGCGATGGGCGGCGAATGCAGCATGAAAAGCTGGATGAGCCAAGGCCTCGCCGCCAAAGACGGTGTCCACTTCTCAGGCAAAGGCTACCGCCAAGCCGCCGACCGCCTCGCCGACAGCTTGATACAAATGGCGGATTAAACAATAAAGGTCGTCTGAAAACTTTCAGACGACCTTTATTGTTTAATCCGCCTCAACTGCTTATCGAACGGTTTTGCAGCGTTTCAGCCCGTTCCCGATAATCAGTATCGAATTTCCGTTTTCAGACGACCTTCGCTTACTCTTTGGCAAATTGCTGCGTAAAGCGGACAAATTCTTCTTTTTTCGCTTTTGCCTTGCCTGAATCGATGGCTGCTTCGGCGGCTTTGACACCGTCCGCCAACGAAGGCACGACATTGCCGGCATAAAGCGCGGCGGCGGTGTTGAGCAGGACGATGTCGCGTGCCGCGCCATGTTTGCCGCTCAACACTTCATCCATTTTTTCCAAAGACTCTTGCGCGTTGGCGACTTTGATTTCGTCCAAATCGCGGCGGATTTCGATACCGAAATCGGCGGGGCTGATGTCATATTCGCGGATTTTTCCGTCTTTCAGCTCGGCAACGCGGGTTTTGCCGGTCAGTGTGATTTCGTCCAAACCGCCTTCGCCGCACACGACCAAAACGTGTTTGGAACCAAGCTGTTTCAATACGCGCGACAGGATGCCGCATAAATCAATGTGGAACACGCCCAAGAGCTGGTTTGGCGCGCCGGCAGGGTTGGTCAGCGGGCCCAAGATATTGAAAATGCTTCTAAACCCGAGCGAACGGCGCACGGGCGCGACGTGGCGCATCGCGCTGTGGTGGTTTTGGGCAAACATAAAGCCCAAGCCTGTTTGACGGATGCTTTCGGCGACTTGCTCCGGTGTAATGTTCAACACCGCGCCCATCTGCTCCATCACGTCTGCCGCGCCGCTGGACGAAGAAACAGAGCGCCCGCCGTGTTTGGCGACTTTCGCGCCTGCCGCAGCGGCGACAAACATGGAAGTCGTGGAAATATTGAAGGTTTTTGCACCGTCCCCGCCCGTACCAACAATATCGACGAGGTCGTCTGAATTTTCCAGCGGCACTTTGGCGGCAAATTCGCGCATGACGGCGGCGGCGGCGGTGATTTCCGATACGGTTTCGACTTTAATCCGCAATCCGGTCAAGATGGCGGCGATTTGTTCAGGCGGCACCTGTCCGCTCATAATCTGGCGCATCAGGTCGGTCATTTCGTCGTAAAACAATTCGTTGTTGCTGATTAATCGTTCGATGGCTTGTTGCGGTGTAATCATGGTTCAATCCTTTTTACGGGTATTTTTACGTCAAACGTCGTCTGAAAGTTTTCAGACGACGTTTGGTTTAAGCGGCGGACGCTTGGAAGTCTTTAAATTCTTCCAAAAAGTTTTTCAACATATCGTGTCCGTGTTCGGTCAACAGGGCTTCGGGGTGGAACTGCACGCCTTCAATGGCGTATTCCTTGTGCCGCACGCCCATGATTTCCTGATCTTCCGTCCATGCGGTTACTTCCAAACAATCGGGCAGCGTATCGCGGGCGATGACAAGGCTGTGATAACGCGTGCAGGTGACAGGATCGGGCAAATCTTTAAACATGCCTTTGTTCAAATGGAACACGGGCGAAACTTTGCCGTGCATCAGCGTTTTTGCCCGCACCACATCCCCGCCGAACGCTTCGCCTATCGTCTGATGCCCGAGGCACACGCCCATAATCGGCAGCTTGCCGGCGAAATGGCGCATGGCGGCGACGGAAATACCCGCCTCTTTCGGCGAACAAGGACCCGGCCCGATAACGAGGTATTGCGGTTTCAAAGCTTCGATTTCTTCAAGCGTAATATCGTCGTTGCGGCGGACGACGACTTCCTGACCGAGTTCGGCGAAATATTGGACGATGTTGTAGGTGAAACTGTCATAGTTATCAATGAACAAAAGCATGGGGTACGGCCTTTTAGGGTTGTTTGACGGCGGCAATGTTTTCGGGCGAATTGATAAACGCCCACATCTGCTCTTCGGTTCGGAAAACGCCGTTACGGACAATATAATGCAGCGGATGCTTAATCAGCGCATCTGCTTTGCGGACAAATACACGCATATTGCTGCTGTTTGCCGCCATTTCCAACACTTTGGCGGCAAAAGCGGGGCGGTGCAGCTTGTCGTGCATCAGCGGATGGCGGGCGATGTATTCGTTCAGAGGCTTGCCGCTGCTGTGGAAATCCGTGTGCAGCGGGTCGAGGAATACAATAAAAAAAGGCATCTTGCCCAAATAATCGTCTGCATCGTTCATAAGCGTTTCGGACGGAATATTTATATCGACATAATATCACAGTTAACCGCGATTCTTGATTCCAATCAGGTCGTCTGAAACATCGCTTGCCTCCTTCCGAAATATTCACTTAAAATCAGTCTTACATTCCAAAAAGAGATTTGCTTATGGGTTTCAAACTTACTCCGATTGATGTTGTTGATGACATCAGCCGCGAAGATTTTTATCAGAATTATCTCAAGCCGCGCCGTCCCGTCGTGATCAAAGGACTGACCCGCAACTGGCCTGCCCGTGACAAATGGTCGCTGGACTATATGAAAGAAACCGTTGGCGATATCGTCGTCCCCTTGTACGACAGTGCCAAAGCCGACCCTTCCGCGCCGATTAACGCCGCCAGTACGGAAATGCGCTTCAGCGACTATATCGATCTGATCAAACGCGAGCCGACGGATTTGCGGATTTTCTTATTTGACCCCATCAAACACGCTCCCGCCTTACTGAACGATTACGTTTTTCCCAAAGAGCTGATGGGCGGATTCTTAGACCGCTACCCTACCCTGTTTTTCGGCGGTGCAGGTTCGGAAACCTTCCTGCACTACGACATCGATATGGCGCACATCTTCCATACGCATTTCGGCAAGAAACACATCATCTTGTTCGATTACAAATGGAAAGAGCGCCTGTTCCGCATTCCTTTCGCCACTTACGCGCTGGAAGACTACCACGTCGACAACCCCGATACGGAACGTTTCCCCGAGCTTGAAGGCATCGAAGGCATCGAATGTTTCTTGGAATACGGCGATACCTTGTTCATGCCGACCGGTTGGTGGCATTGGATGAAATACCTTGACGGCTCATTCTCCATCTCCCTGCGCGCATGGGATGAAAGCTGGGCGGTTAAGGCGCATAGCCTGTGGAACCTGACCGTACAGCGCAAGTTCGACGACTTCATGAAAGCCCGCTTTAAAGCACGTTACATGAATTGGAAAGAACAGCTTGCCTGCAAACGCGCCCGCCGCGCATGGGAACGCGGACTACCTCGTTAAAACACACTTAAAGGTCGTCTGAAAACAGTATTTCAGACGACCTTTATCCGCAAATTGCCCCGTATCCAGCGCAAAAATTGAAGCAATGGATGGCATTGCTTACTCAATACCGACACGGCACATAAGGCAAAAATGCAACAAGTGCGAGATACAAGGCTCATATTTTTTAAACGTCGGCGATAGCTGAAACCAATCTGTCAAAGCAGGCGGGCTGACCTTGCTCCTGCCTGTTTTGCCCCATTTTTTAACCGGAGTGCATCATGCAAACACCTCTAAAATTCTTCACCGCCCTTGTTTTAACGGCATCGGCATTCTCCGCATCCGCTCACGGCATGCATAAACATAAACCGCTGACCTTTGAAGAGCTGCCCAAAATCTGCCAACAATACTTCACGCGCGCGGAGAATTGTTACAAAAAGGCAGGCGCCAAATCCGATTTTCAGCGCAACAATACAAAATTCCTGTTTCAATCCCTGCCTGCTGCCGATTTAACGCAACGTGAAACCATGTGCAAAATTGCTATGGATTCGTTCGCCGAAAAAACGCGCTCGCTTCATTGCGAATAAGATTTTTGCCGGAAAGATATAGCAAAGGTCGTCTGAAAACCTATTTTGTGTTTTCAGACGACCTTTTTTCAGACGACCTTAAAAGAAGTAATTCGCCAGCAGCAAACCGAATACCAAGCTAAACGCCATGCTCAAGAGGCCGGGGATCATAAAGCTGTGGTTGAAAATGAATTTGCCGATTTTGGTTGAACCCGTGCTGTCAAAATCAATCGCCGCGATAATCGGACCGTAGTTCGGAATGAAGAAATAGCCGTTCACCGCGACAAACGTACCGATGATAATCGGAGCGGGAATGCCCAGCGAAATACCGATGGGGAACAGCGTGGCAACGGTCGCCCCTTGGCTGTTGACCAAGACGGACAAAACGAACAGGGCAAACGCAAAAGTCCACGGCGCGGTTTCGACCAAATGCGATACGGTTTCTTTGACTTCGGCCAAATGACCGTGCATCAATGTATCGCCCAGCCATGCCACGCCGAATACGGCGATGACGGCGCGCATCCCCGCATGGAACACCGAGCCTTTGGTAATCGCGTTACCATTCGGTTTGCAAAGCAGGATAATCAGCGCGGCAGCGGAAAGCATGACAATTTCGATGGTGTGCGCCATGCCCATCAGTTTCGGGCCTTCTTCCGTTTGGAAGGTCGGGCGCAACTCCGGTACGGCGCCCATGACCACCACCAGCAATGCGGCGGCAAGGAAAATCCCGACCGAAAGTTTCGCCTCTTTGCTGACAGGCGCATTGGAGACTTCAGTCGAATCTTTTTCGTTGGCTTCTACATATTCCGGGTCTTTCAGCAACGCCTGATAATGCGGGTCATCTTTCAACTCTTTGCCGAGCTTGTTGACGAATATGCAGGCAAGGCCGATACCTAAAATAGTTGAAGGAACAGTCACTTTCAGCACATCAGCCATCGTGATGTGTTGCGGTTCAAGGTAGGTCACGCAGGCGACGACCGCGGCCGCAATCGGGCTGGCAACAATGGCGAATTGCGACGCGATGACCGCCATCGTCAACGGGCGGGAAGGACGGATGCCGTTGCGGCGGCTGACTTCGGCAATGACGGGCAATACCGAATAAGCGACGTGTCCCGTGCCTGCCAATACGGTAAACAGATAAGTCACCATAGGGGCGATGAAAGTGATGTATTTCGGATTGCGGTGTAAAACGCGGGTGGCGATTTTAATCATGTAGTCCAAGCCGCCGCTTGCCTGCATCGATGCGGCAGCGGAAACGACCGCCATAATCATCAGCATCACGTCAATCGGCGGACTGGTCGGCTCAAGATGGAAACCGAAGGCCAAAACCGCCAGCCCGATACCGCCGAGCACGCCCAAGCCGATGCCGCCGACCTGCGCGCCGATTAAGATACACACCAGTACGATGGCGAACTGGATAAAAAACATTGTGGACATGAACACTCCATTGTTTGTAAAAAAAATCTTGAAGAGGAAACGGATTAAAGCGGATATCGGCGGAAGCTGCTGTTGCATTACATCTGATATCCATATTTTTGTTTTTATTTTAAATACCAACACTTTATCCGATTAAATCGGGCGTGATTATAGAGTAAGCACTCGTTATTAACAATGTTTTACTGAAATTAAGACACCAAAGGTCGTCTGAAAACACCGAAATTCATTTTTCAGACGACCTTTTTCAGGAAATTTGTTCAACGCAAAAATGTTTAGCGCGGTTTGCAGACAAGGCTTTATGTTCATACAAAAATCTATTTGATTTCTCTTAAACCGCCTTTCAATGAAATATCCTGCAATGCTCAATTCCCTATCTCAAGCCGCACCATCCCGATATAAATTTTCATTTTCTTGCATCTGGCCTTATCGAAATCAGCCGAAACATCCCCATAATACTGCCGTTATACCACTTCATATTTGAAAGAAAGCGATGACTGCCATCCTGATTATCCTCGGTCTGATTGCCATAACGGTCGGCATTTTTGGCACGATTTACCCCGCCCTGCCGGGATTGGGCTTGATGTTTGTCGGCGCATGGCTGTTGGGCTACGCCGGCGATTATCAGGTTTTCGGTTCCGGCACACTCATTTTCCTTGCCGTTGTCGCCATTTTCGGCACGGCAATGGATTATGTCGCGGGCGCGTTGGGGGCAAAATATACGGGGGCGAGTAAAACCGCCGTCTGGGGAGCGTTTATCGGCGGCATTGTGGGCGCATTCTTCGCCATCCCCGGCCTGCTGTTAGGCCCTCTGATTGGCGCAGCCAGCGGCGAATTCATCGCCCGCAAAGACAGTTGGCAGGCAGGCAAAGTCGGCATCGGTACGTTTATCGGCTTTATCATCGGTACGGTTGCCAAAATCGGCTGCGCACTGACCATTATGCTGACTGTCCTATCCGTATGGCTGGCTTCGTTTTTCTAAGCCATATCTTCAAAACCAAAGGTCGTCTGAAAATTCAGACGACCTTTGGTTTTTGAACGCTTATTTGTTACAGCAGGCTTTGTATTTCTTACCGCTGCCGCAAGGGCAAGGGTCGTTGCGTCCGGTTTTGTTGCCTTCACGGCGTACCGTTTGCGGTTTGTTGATGATTGCCTGCCAATACCAATAAATATCCAGCAACACATGCGGCAGCTCGGATTCGAGCTGGGCGAGTTCTTTTTCAGTCAGGTGCAGGATGATTTCGCCGTTTCGCTCTTCATCGTAAATCCCGCCCAAAGCCATAATCGGATAGAACAAATCTTCAAATTCTTCCTGATCAACCGCCTCAAACCAATCGGTCGGAACGATATCCAAAGCATACAGATAAGCGTTACACCAAGTGTAAATATCGGGATTGGAGGCGGCATCTTCGTATAACCACAAATCGGGCAGCATTTTTTTACTGAGTTTGATGCGCAAATCTGCCGCCAAACCGATGACCAAACGCTCGATTTCGGTGCGCTCTTTGGCATCAAATAAGGATTCGTCGCCCAAAACTTCAGGCAGCCAGTCATTCGGGTTCAGCGCATCGGGACCGCTCAACAAAGCCATCATAAACGCCTGCACCTCATCGCAGCGCATGGTGTTGTGGTGTTCCGATTTGGCATCGAGCAGCTCCATCAGGCGTACGCGCGACGCTTCGTCAAATGCTTGCAATTGCATGGTTATTCCTTAATTTTAAATGGTATGTTTATAGTGGATTAACTTTAAACCGGTACGGCGTTGCCTCGCCTTGTCCTGATTTAAATTTAATCCACTATATTCTCTGAGGGGTCGTCTGAAAACGGTTTAGCCGATACGTTGGCGCATTTGCTCGAAAAGGCATACGGTTGCCGCCATGGCGACGTTTAACGACTCGGTCTGTCCCAACATCGGGATTCTGACGCTGCCGTCAACTTTTTCCAAAATTTCCCGACTCACGCCGCTGCCTTCATTGCCAAAAACCCAAGCGCAAGGGGCGTTTAAATCCAGTTGGTACAAATCGGAAGGGTTGCGCCCGTCCAAAGCAGTCGCCCATATTTTGTCCTGATAAGCATCCAGCCAATGCGGTAGAAAAACGCGGCTGTATATGTCCAGCAGAAAATGCGCCCCCATACCCGCACGCAATACTTTGGGCGACCAAATATCGACGCATTCCTTACCCAACACAATCTGCCTAATGCCCGAAGCTGCTGCGCTGCGTAAAACCGTACCGACATTGCCCGGGTCTTGCAGCCTATCCAACACCACGCAGTCGCCGCTTAAAGGCAAATCACCTTGCGGCGGAATCTCTATCCAAGTCATCACATCGTCGGCATCGTTCAGACTGGTGATTTTAGACAAGGCTTCGTTTCCGACCCAAGTAATACCATCTTCGTCCAAACTGCTGATTAAATTTCGGATTTCAGGATGCGTGTTTTTACTTTCGGGCAAATACACTTGTTTGGGCGTGTATCCCGCCTCTAAATAGACCTGCAAAAGATGCACGCCTTCCAACACGGTTTGCCCGTATTCCCGGCGTGCTTTAGATTGTGTCAGCAGCTTGGACAAATGCTTGAGCTGCTCGTTTTGCGCGGAGGTAATCAATTTCATGTGCCGCATTATATAGCGGATTCAAATAAAAAGGATACAGCTCAATACCGTCCGACTTTGTTCAACCTGCTTTTTCAGACGACCTCAAGATGCATCCGATCAAAAACAAAATCCCTGCCCAAATAGCTCGGGAAGGGATTTCTCTACTTGATGGAAATCTGTATCTCTATGCAGCTTAATGAACGACAGAATCCTGTTGAACCTGCGTTTCAGTTCGAACCGTAGTCTGACTCACACCTTTATCATTCTTTGCGGATTCAGGCATTACCACAGCGTCCGAAGCATTTTTGGCTGTCGGATTGGCGGCTACAGGTACGATATTTTCCTGTTGGTTTTTGGTTTCAACAGCTTTTTCAGCAACCATGCCTGAAGAGTCGCCCTTCACTTGCGGACCGAATTGCCATACGGCTACGGCAACCGCTGCCACGCTGGCGGCGACGGCGAAGGATTTGAAGAAGGAATTGTTCGCAGCCTGTACTTCCTTAACAACAGGCATCACAGCGGCAACTTCGGCTTCATGACGCTGTTTGTGTTCTTCGCTGATTTCCGCAAGCGTAGCGGTAAATGCCGCGCTTTGCATGAAATCTGCATCACGCCCTGTCCCTTCTTTATAGCGCATGCAATCGCCTAACAGATGGTACTCGTACCACGCTTCGGCAGCGGCATCGTCGGACAACAGACGATCAAGCATCT
This sequence comes from uncultured Neisseria sp., assembly GCA_963529965.1. GTDB lineage: Bacteria > Pseudomonadota > Gammaproteobacteria > Burkholderiales > Neisseriaceae > Neisseria. The sequence goes on along the minus strand of CAUSDA010000031.1, from coordinate 12,990 downwards.
CTTCAGATACATCGTCGTTATCCATCAACATGGAGATATATTCGTGTGTTGTGTTCATAGTTATTACCATTTTTATTACCACCTTTGATTTTCAGAAGTTTCCAGCAACGGCCTCAAATCTTTTGCTATCACTTCCCGTGCCCTGAAAATACGGGATCTAACCGTCCCTATCGGGCAATCCATAATCGTGGCGATTTCCTCGTAAGACAAACCGTCCATTTCCCGCAAGGTAATGGCTTTGCGTAAGTCCTCGGGCAAATGCGAAATTGTTGATTCGACTGTTTGCAGGATTTCCCGATTGATCATCTCAGCTTCCGGCGTATGGTAATCCGCAATCTGATCCGACAAATCCAGAATATCCCCATCTTCATTGGCAGCCTCTGCACTGACGAACGGCTGCTTTCCTGATGTTACTAAGAAATTTTTGGCAGTATTGATAGCAATCCGGTACAGCCAGGTATAAAACGCGCTCTCGCTACGAAAATTCGGCAAGGCACGGTAAGCCCTGATCATTGCCTCTTGCGCCACATCGTTGACTTCGTGTTCGTCTTTGACAAAACGGGAAATCAATCTGATGAGCCGACGCTGATATTTGGACATCAGCATCTCGAATGCTTTTTGTTCGCCTTTCTGCGCGCGCTCTACCAAGACCTGATCAATCTGGCGATCATTCATATTTTACCTTTTTATAATAACTGCATTATAAGCTATAAAGTAGTAAAGCGTGCTGTGCCAGTTAAAGACAGCTATTGCCGCATTTAGTTCCATTTATATCTCAAAAATTTTCCATAAACCGGTAAAAAACCGTCAATCCCTTGAAAATCGTGGCTTACCGTAAGGTTAACAATAGCAATGCAGTTTCCGTCAGTATTTGTGATAATCGGCCAGCATTTTCTGACGAACGGTACAATATGGTTTTCCTGCAACACTTTCTTAACGTTTTTATACAAAAAACCTACATTCATCATATCATCACTGCCCGCCGTCCGAATGATTCCTTCTTCTTCCAAGACCGATTCCGGCAATCCGTTGCGGTGCGGCACCAGAAAAAAGCCGTTTTCTTGGAGAATATCTTTCAGACGGCCTCTGACTTCTTTTCCCTTTATCCAATCCACGTCTGCGAACTGGTTTTGTTTCAATATGAATAAAAAATCCCGGTATAAACATACCGATGTTTCGCCGAACTGCCATTGTGCAGTTTCTGCTTCCAACAGTATCCGCGCGAAATCCGCCAGCTTTCTCGGAGAACTTTCCACAATCCCATTCTCCTTAAAAAAACGCCAAAGAATCCGGCTGCGGCGCGCCTCGCTGAATGTCTGCCAACGGCTGACTTGGAAACGCCCGCTTTGGCAAACCGTCTGATAATCCGCTTCGACAACTTCGTCTAAAATCGCCAAATCGGTTTGCAAAGAACGAATGTTGGCACAAACATGACGATCGAAATTCGGAATGCGCTCCCGCCAAACCGGCAACGCCTCGTAACGCATCCAATTCCTTAAAAAAGCTGTATCGGCGTTACTTTCATCTTCGATGTTCGGCAGATTGCAGGCAGCGGCGTAGTTTTCCAATTCTTTTCGGGAAAACGTCAGCAGCGGCCGCCAAATTTGCGTTTCCTCATCCAGCTTGCGCCATTGTGGCATGGCGGCAAGTGCTTTAATGCCGCCGCCGCGAACCGCCGCGAGCATGAATGTTTCAATTTGGTCATCCTGATGGTGCGCCAGCGCGATGATGCCGGAGGGGTCGTCTGAAAACGCCTGATAACGCGCTTTCCGTGCGGCGGCTTCGATTCCCAAGCCGTCTTTTTTGACTTCAACTTTTACGCTTCTAAACGGCACATTCCATTCTTGGCATAAGCGTGTGCAAAACCCCAGCCAGTCATCCGCATTGCGGCTCAATCCGTGATGAACGTGCAAAGCGTGTACATTCAAACCAAGCTCTTCCCGCAAACACGCCAGCATATGCAGCAACACCACCGAATCCAAACCGCCACTTAATCCGACCGTTACCGTACAACCATCAGGAAGCGAACGCGCCGAAAGACGCAGAGTTTCCAACAAACTGCGGCATTGGGGCGGAAGGTTTTCAGGCGACGTCGGGTTCATATGGCGTAATCTATGCTGTCGGCAAGGCAAGTTCTTAGAAATGAAAAAGCAGGCAGGGGGGAGCTTCTGCCTGCTTTTCTACACATTAATTGTTTACTTATCCGTAAACTTACCGTAAGCCATAATCCGGTCGAAACGGCGCGCCAGCAAGTCCGCCATCGGCATATTTTGCGCCTCGTGCAACTCGGTTTCCAACACCGTTTTGACGTTTTTCATGGTCGTTTCAAAATCACGGTGCGCACCGCCCAAAGGCTCGTTGATCACGCTATCGATCAAATCCAACTCTTGCAGGCGTTTGGCGGTAATGCCCAAGGCTTGCGCGGCATCTGCCGCTTTTTCGGCAGTTTTCCACAGAATAGACGCACAACCTTCCGGAGAGATAACCGAGTAAGTCGAATATTGCAGCATATTGACGTAATCGCCGACCGCAATCGCCAGCGCGCCACCGGAACCACCCTCGCCGATAATGGTACACAAAACCGGTACACGTAGGCGGGTCAGTTCGTACAGGTTGCGTCCGATGGCTTCAGACTGACCGCGCTCTTCTGCGCCGATGCCCGGATACGCGCCCGGCGTATCGACAAAAGTCATCACGGGAATATTGAATTTCTCGGCGGTCTGCATCAGACGCAGTGCTTTACGGTAGCCTTCAGGGCGCGGCATACCGAAATTACGGCGGATTTTTTCTTTGGTATCTCGACCTTTTTGATGGCCGATAACCATCACACTTTGTCCGTTGAAGCGCGCCAAACCGCCGACGATGGCATGGTCGTCTGAATAATGGCGGTCGCCGTGCAACTCTTCAAAATCGGTGAAAATGGCTTGAATGTAATCTAAGGTGTAAGGACGTTGGGGATGGCGTGAAACCTGCGAAATCTGAGCGGGCGTCAGCTTGTTGAAAATCGATTTTGTCAGGTCGTTGCTTTTCTTCTGCAATCTGGCGATTTCATCGGAAATATCGACGGCGGATTCGCCCTGCACAAAGCGCAACTCTTCGATTTTATTGGTTAATTCAGCGATGGGTTGTTCAAAATCCAAAAAAACTGGTTTCATAGGGTGAAGCTCTCGGTAGGGACGCTGCCGCTATCATACGCCAATCAGGCATATTTGGCAGCATTTCTCATTGAGGATATGCCGTGCAAAACGGCAGATAATCGGGCGGATGCCTTTTCAGACGACCTTTTGCGGATGATATAGTATATCTGCACTAAACAAATGAAGTGCCGTATCTTATGATAAACTTCCATTCAGTTCAATCATTTCAAACAGGCTATGAAAAACGAACACGACAATACGGCGATGCGGCTCGACAAATGGCTTTGGGCTGCACGCTTTTTCAAAACCCGCGCGCTGGCTCAAAAACATATCGAATTGGGCAGGGTTCAGGTCAACGGCGCCAAAGTCAAAAACAGCAAAAATATCAGCGCGGGCGACATCATCGACCTGACGCTCAATTCACTGCCTTACAAAATCAAAGTATTGGCACTCAACCACCAGCGCCGCCCCGCCCCCGAAGCGCGTCAGCTTTACGAAGAAGACATGAAAACCGCCGCCGAACGCGAAGCGCAAAAACAGCTCGACCAAGCAAGCCGCATCAGCGCGGCATATCCCGACGGCAGGCCGACCAAACGCGACCGCCGTCAACTCGACCGCATGAAGCGCGACAGCTGGTAGGTTTTTATAAATTCCGTTTCAACCGCGATGTACAGCAAAACGGATATATTTAAAACTCCGCCAAAAACAAATCATCCGTTTTTATTATTTCACGCAACTGACTTGACGGTTTTACCCGTCCGTTGTGTTGAGACTCCTACCTGAAACCGCCGATTTCCGTAAAGTTGAAACGCATCAGAATCAGGTATAATCCATCCCTATTTCATTTTCAGACGACCTTGAGCCATTTAAGGATATCCCCATGAGCAAGAAACGCGTCCTCACAGGCGTAACCACCACCGGCATCCCGCATCTGGGCAACTACGTCGGCGCCATCCGCCCCGCCGTCCGCGCGGCGCAAAACCCCGATACCGAATCCTTCCTCTTCCTCGCCGACTACCACGGCATCATCAAATGCCACGAGCCGGAGATGATTCACCAATCCACCCAAGCCGTTGCCGCCACTTGGCTTGCCTGCGGACTCGATCCCGAGCGCACCACCTTCTACCGCCAAAGCGACATTCCCGAAGTGATGGAATTGAACTGGATTCTGACCTGCATCACCGCCAAAGGCCTGATGAACCGCGCCCACGCCTACAAAGCCGCCGTGCAGGCAAACGCTGAAAACAATCAGGAAGATCCCGACCACGGCGTAGAAATGGGTCTGTACAGCTACCCCATCCTGATGACCGCCGACATCCTCATGTTCAACGCCAACGAAGTCCCCGTCGGCCGCGACCAGATCCAACACGTCGAAATGGCGCGCGACATCGCCGGACGCTTCAACCACCGCTTCAAAGAAGTCTTCACCCTGCCCGAAGTGAAAATCGACGAAAACGTCGAACTCTTGGTCGGCTTGGACGGACGCAAAATGTCCAAATCCTACGGCAACACCATTCCGCTTTGGGAAAACGACAAGAAAACCCAAAAATCGGTCAACAAAATCATCACCAACATGAAAGAGCCGGGCGAGCCGAAACAGCCCGACGAAAGCCCTTTGTTTGAAATCTACAAAGCCTTCTCCACGCCGTCTGAAACCGCAGCGTTTACGCAAATGCTGGCTGAAGGTCTGGCATGGGGCGAAGCCAAAAAACTCTTGGCCGCCAAAATCAACGCCGAGCTGGCAGAACCGCGCGAACGCTACAACGCACTGACCGCCAATCCTTCGCAAATCGAAGACATCCTGCAGGCGGGCGCAGCCAAAGCGCGCAAAGAAGCGCGCGAACTGCTGGACAAAGTACGCGACGCCGTCGGCATCCGCCCATTGAAGTAAATCTCAAAAGGTCGTCTGAAAAAGCAGCCCGCTATTTTCAGACGACCTTTTCCTGTTTAAAACAAGGAATATCCGATGAAAGCCTTTCCGATTCTCTTATCCGCCCTCCTGCTTGCCGCCTGCGGCAAATCCGAAGCTCCTGCCGAGCCCGCCCAAAATGCCGCCGAAGCCGCGCCAAAGCCCGCGTTTAAAGTCAAATACATCGACAACAACGCCATCGCAGGCTTGGATTTAGGTCAAAGCAGCGAAGGCAAAACCAACGACGGCAAAAAACAAATCAGCTATCTGATTAACGGTTTGTCCGAACAAAACGTCATCCAACTGATCGGCAACCACCCCAACGATTTGGAAGTCATCAGCGGCAAATGTATGGAAACCGGCGACAAAGGCGAGCCTTTAGGCTGGACTGAAAACGGCAAATGCCATGCCTTGTTTGCCAAACTGGTCGGCAACATTGCCGAAGACGGCAGCAAACTGACAAGCTACCTCCTCTCCCACGCCGCCCTGCAACCCTATCAGGCAGGCAAAAGCGGCTATGCCGCCGTTCAAAACGGCCGCTACATCCTCGAACTCGACAGCGAAGGAATGTTCTACTTCCGCCGCCGCCACTATTGACCGAGCGGGTGCTGCCCATGACCGTACACACCTTAATCCGCGCCCTGCCTAAAGCCGAATTGCACGTCCATATCGAAGGCACGTTCGAGCCGGAATTGATGTTCGCCATCGCCGAGCGCAACGGCGTTTCCATTCCCTATGCGGATGTGGACGCCGTGCGCCGCGCTTACGATTTTCACAACCTGCAATCCTTCCTCGATATTTACTACGCTGCGGCGGCGGTCTTGCTCCACGAACAGGATTTTTACGACCTGACCACCGCCTACTTCGCCCGCTGCCGCGAGGACAACGTCGCCCACACCGAAATCTTCTTCGACCCGCAAACCCATACCGCGCGCGGCGTACCGTTTGAAACCGTCATCAACGGCATCACCCGCGCCCGCCTGGAAGCGCAGGAAAAATGGGGCATTTCCAGCAGGCTGATTATGTGTTTCCTGCGGCATTTGAGCGAAGAGTCCGCGTTTGAAACGCTTGCCCAAGCGCAGCCTTTCAGACGACATATCGACGGCATCGGACTGGATTCGGGCGAACTCGGCAACCCGCCCTCGAAATTCGAGCGCGTCTTTGCCCAAGCCCGCGCCCAAGGTTTTCCCGCCGTCGCCCATGCCGGTGAAGAAGGCCCGCCCGAATACGTTTGGGAAGCGTTGGATTTGCTGAAAGTCGTCCGCATCGACCACGGCGTGCGCTCCGAAGAAGACGAAACCCTTATGCAGCGCCTGATTGCCGAGCAAATGCCCCTGACCGTCTGCCCATTGAGCAACCTCAAACTCAAAGTCGTCGGCGACCTGTCCCGGCACAACCTGCGCCGTATGCTTGAGCGCGGCGTATTGGTTACCGTCAATTCAGACGACCCCGCCTACTTCGGCGGCTACCTCAACCAAAATTTCATCGAACTTGCCGACGCATTGGATTTGAATGAAGCAGACATCCGCACCTTGTGTAAAAACTCGTTCAAAGCCTCGTTTTTAAGTGAGGAAGAAAAAGTAAAACGGTACGCCGAAATCGACGGCATCCATGTTTAGACACAAAGCCGACCTGAAAAATAATCCGGTCGGCTTTGTTTTTATCTAAAAATGCAAATCCTCTAACCACAGTCAATTCCCTACCAAACCACTCAACTATCCACCCGAAATCTGTTAAAATACCGACCTATCCTAATAAATACAGCATCAAAAGGCACACAATCATGGCTCTTTTGCAGATTTCCGAACCCGGCATGTCCGCCGCTCCGCATCAACACCGCCTCGCCGTCGGCATCGACTTGGGTACGACCAACAGCCTGGTTGCCACCGTCCGCAGCGGCAGCCCGGTTTGTCTGACCGATATGGACGGACGTACCACTCTGCCCTCCGTCGTCCGTTACGGCGAAGGCGATGCCGTCGAAGTCGGCAAAGCCGCCCTTGCCGCCCAAAAAACCGACCCGCTGAACACCATCAGCTCCGCCAAACGCCTCATCGGCCGCACGCTTGCCGACCTCGCGCAGGACGCGCAATACCTGCCCTACCGGTTCACGCCCAACGAGCGCGTGGTCGAGCTGAACACCCGCCAAGGTGCCAAAACGCCTATCGAAGTGTCGTCTGAAATCCTCAAAGCCCTCAAATCGCGTGCCGAAGAAACTTTAGGCGGCGATTTGGTCGGCGCCGTCATTACCGTTCCCGCCTATTTCGACGATGCCCAACGCCAAGCCACCAAAGACGCCGCGCGTTTGGCGGGCTTGAACGTCTTGCGCCTGCTCAACGAGCCGACCGCCGCCGCGATTGCCTACGGGCTGGACAACGCCTCGGAAGGCACGTTTGTCGTTTACGACTTGGGCGGCGGCACATTCGACGTATCCGTATTGCAACTGACCAAAGGGCTGTTTGAAGTCAAAGCTACCGGCGGCAACAGCGCATTGGGCGGCGACGATTTCGACCACCGCCTGTTCTGCCACCTGCTCGAACAAAACGACCTCTCCAAACTCAACGAGCGCGACAGCCAGCTTCTGCTTTCCCTTGTCCGCGCCGCCAAAGAACAACTGACCGGCCAAACCGAAGCCGTCGTCGAAGCCACGCTTTCAGACGGCCGCAAAATCCATACCGTCATTACCCGCCAAGAGTTTCACCACCTGACGCAAAATCTGGTGCAAAAAACCATAGAGCCGGTGAAACAAGCCCTGAAAGACGCAGGCGTGACCAAAGCCGACATCAAGGGCGTGATTATGGTCGGCGGTTCCACCCGTATGCTGCACGTCCAACAAGCAGTCGCCACCTTCTTCGGACAAACCCCGCTGAACAACCTCAACCCCGACGAAGTCGTCGCGCTCGGCGCCGCCATACAGGCGAACGTCCTTGCCGGCAACAAAACCGACGGCGAATGGCTGCTGCTGGACGTTACTCCCTTGTCGCTCGGTTTGGAAACCTACGGCGGCCTCGCCGAAAAAATCATCCCGCGCAATTCCACCATCCCCACCGCGCGCGCGCAGGATTTCACCACCTTCAAAGACGGTCAAACCGCCATGACGATACACGTCGTACAAGGCGAGCGCGAACTCGTTTCCGACTGCCGCAGCCTTGCCAAGTTTACCTTACGCGGCATTCCGCCCATGACCGCAGGCGCGGCGCGTATCCGCGTTACCTTCCAAGTTGACGCCGACGGCCTGCTGTCCGTTTCCGCCCAAGAACAAAGCACCGGCGTACAGGCGCAAATCGAAGTCAAACCTTCCTACGGCTTGGACGACGACACCATCACCCAAATGCTCAAAGACAGCATGAGCAACGCCGCCGAAGACATGGCTGCACGCGCACGTGCCGAAGCCGTGGTCGAAGCCGAAAGCCTGACCGACGCCGTCAACGCCGCCCTTGAGTTGGATAGCGATTTGCTGGATGCCGAAGAGCTTGCACAAATCCAGCAAGACATCGCCGATTTGCAAGGTCATCTGAAAGACGGCAACGCCGAAGACATCCGCGCCGCCGTCGCCAAACTCAGCCGCAGCACCGACAACTTCGCCGCCAAACGCATGAACCGCAACATCCAACGTGCGCTGACAGGGCAGAGTGTGGACGATATTTGACGGCAAACGGTTTCAGACGACCTCAAAGGATACAAAGGTCGTCTGAAAAAATTCAAACACTATTTTTCAGACGACCCCATCCTATGCAAAACCCTTCCATCCCCCAAGACTGGAACGTTTATTTCAGCCGCATTGGCGACGCACCCGCCGCCTTACGCATCAACCTTGCCTTAATCGAAGTCGCGCCGCTGGCAGAGTATCCGCAGCATGTACGCATCAGCATGAAATTGGAACAAACCAACGAACACGGCTTCCCGACGCCTGAAGAAAGCGAAGCGGTTTACGACATCGAAGACCAAATCGACCGACTGGCGGGCAACGACAACATTCCCGCAGGCATAGTCACCACAAACGGCGCGGTAAATTGGCATTTTTACAGCCGCGATGCCGAAACCTTCGCCCAAGCCTGCCGTACCTTGCTGACACAAAACGACCGCGTTTGCGACATCACAATCAGCGAAGATGCCGAATGGTCGTTTTATCAAGAATTCCTGTATCCGGACAGCTACGAGTTGCAAGCCATCCGCAACGAGCAGGTTTTACGCCGTTTCCGACAAGACGGCGACCGCCTCGATAAGCCCCGCCCCATCGACCACTGGCTGTTTTTCCACACCGAAGCAGACCTGAACGCCGCAGCCGCCAAAGTCGGCACATTAGGCTATACCGTCAGCGACAGCGGCCGCATCGAGCAGGAAGAAGACCCCCCGAGCTACCGCCTGCAACTTTCCAAAAACGCCCCGCTCACCGACATCGACAACGACACATGGGAGTTGATCGATATCGCCCAAGAAAACAACGGCGACTACGACGGCTGGGGCAGCATATTAGTCCAATAAAGCATCAGGTCGTCTGAAAACACACCGGCAGTCCCGTTCAGACGACCCGCATCCACTTTGACCTTAGGAGAACCCCATGAGCGAATCCATTGTTTACGGTATTGATCAGGAAAATGAACTCATGAACCGCGCCTTCGAACAGGCACGTTCCACATTCAAATATTTCTGGCGCGAGCTTTATTGGGAAAACCGCCGCATCATACCCGCCTTGGATTTTGCTATGGTCAAAGTACCTTTTTTCCAAGACAGCGAAGACGGCGAAATTTGTGAACATATGTGGATAAACGACATCTACTTCGACGGCCTCCACATTTACGGCACGCTGGTCAACGAACCCAACGACCTGACCAATGTAGAACAAGGCGAAAGCGTCTGCATTCCAGTTGACGATATCAGCGACTGGATGTTCCTGTGTAACGGCATCCCCTACGGCGGCTTCACCGTACAGGCAGTCCGCATCCAAATGACGCCGCAAGAGCGCGCAGAACACGATGCCGCATGGGGCATCGATTTTGGCGATCCTGAAGAAGTCTTGCTGGTTTATGAAGAAAAAGAACACCCCGAAAATCTCGACGAACATCCGATGTGTCGAAACTGTCTGGACGACTTCCGCCAACAGCTGGCACAAAACCCGGATTACCTGCGCGAGCAAGACGAAGACGGCTACACACCGCCCCATCACGAAGCCATCGCAGGCAACGCGCCCCTGGTCAAAGCCATGCTCGAATTGGGCGCAGACCCCGCCGCCACCACGCAAGAAGGACTGACCGCCCTAGACTTTGCCCGCCTTATGGACTGGCAAAACGTCATCGAGATACTCGAACCACGCCACTAAACCATAGGTCGTCTGAAAACCGAAACACACTTTCAGACGACCTGTGCATTGATGAAATGAAGCCGTCTAAAAAAGAAAGAACAGTAAAAAATGTCTAATCGATTTCGACTAATAATACTGAGAATACTAAGTGTCGTTTGGTTTCTCGTTTGGCGATTGACCGTATCTATTCTAGTCGGAAACGCTGTGTTTCATTTTTTACCACCCGAACGCGAAACTTATACTCAAGACAGCAAAGTAAACCCCTCGTTTCAAATACCCGTTCTCACAACAGGCAGCAGTAGTTGTACCGTGAAACGATGGGATGAGTTCAACGCTGATAAGGACAAGATTTGCACAAAAAGCCTTAAAGACCTGAATTGCCTCCCGCATACGAAAAGCGGTTGTGATTTAAAACAGGTAAATTCTCAAGAATACAAGTTCATTTTTTATGATTTATTTAAAACACAAACCAATCACTACCGTTTGACAGAAGGACATGTAGAACCTTTATCTTATACATTAGATACGCTTGACCGACGACTATCAGCAGGAATAAAAGCTACCTTAATTGTCTTACTCTTAACCTTAGTGCCTCCTTTTTACCGCCTGTGGCGACACGACAGAAAAATTCAGGCAGCAGCCAAGAAAGCAAGAATGGCTGCACAACGTAAGGACTGACCACACTAAGCGTCATACACATCCTTAACCGGCAAAACATTATTGAGATATTTGAACCACGCCACTAAACAATAGGTCGTCTGAAAAGAAAGAATAGTAAAAATGTCCGATCGATTTCAATTAATCATACCGACAATACTGAAATTCATTTGGGCCCTTGTTTGGCGGCTGACCGTCTCTATTTCGGTCGGAAAGACCGTATCTCATTTTTTACCACCCGAACACGAAACTTACACTCAAGGCAGCAAAATAAACACCTTGTTTCAAATCGCCGTTCGCCCAACTGATGACAGTAGTTGTGCAGTGAAACCATGGAATGAGTTCAATGCCGAGCAGGATAAAGTGTGTACGTACCGCCCTGATCAAAATGATTGCTACGTAAATTCGAAAATCACTTGCAATGTAAAACGTATCAGTACTGAAGAATACGAACTCATTTATACTGACCCCTTCTTCACAGAGGAAAGAACCAGTCATTACCGTATAACTGAAGGTCGTGTAGAACCCTTGTCTTTTACCTTCGACTCATCCTCACGCAGATTTGAAGCAGGACTACTAGCCGGCATCTTCACCCTTCTTCTGACTTTAGTACCGCTACTTTACTGTACGTGGCGACGCCGTAGAAAAATTCAGGCGGCAGCCAAGAAAGCAAGAATGGCGGCACAACATAAAGACTGACCATACTGTAAACCGCAAAATAAACAGATTTTGTTCAATATATTGCCGCCTTATAGATGGGTTTAAACTGTTTCAGACGACCTAAATCTTGATGAGGTCGTCTGAAAAGAAAGAATAGTAAAAATGTCCGATCGATTTCGACTAATCATGCTAATCATACTGACAATACTGACCGTCATTTGGGCTCTTGTTTGGCGATTTACCGTATCTGTTCTGGTCGGTATTGCTGTGTTTTACTTTTTACCACCGCAACACGAAACTTACACCCCAAGCAGCAAGATAAACGCACAATTCAGCGTTCCCGTCCTCAAAAATGAAAATGGTGAATGTGTCTTAAAACGATGGACAGAGTTTGATTCCGTTCAGGACAAAATTTGCACACAAAGCTTTGAGGACATTTCTTGTTTCCCAATCCCACAGACGAAAACCGGTTGCGATTTAAAACAGATAAATACTCAAGAATACAAGTTCATTGCTTATGGTACAGATCAAACAGAGACCAATCACTACCGTTTGACAGAAGGTCGCATAGAGCCTTTATCCTTTACCTGGGATTCCTTTTCCCGACGACTGGTAGCAGGACTAATAGCCGCCGGCATCACCCTACTTCTGACCTTAGCACTACTGCTTCATCCCCGATGGGGAGGCCGCATAGACAACTGGGCTGCCGCCAAAAAAGCGAAAATGGCGGCACAACATAAAGACTGACCATACTCAATGCCGCACACCTTCTTGACCGACAAACAGTCATCAAGATATTTGAACCACCCGACTAAACAAAAGGTCGCCTGAAAACCAAGATACAATTTCAGACGACCTCCAACCTACCAAACATGAGACTCTGGCACCAAACCCTCATCCCCCTGCTCCCCCGCGCCCAGCTTTTAGGGCAACACCGCGAATGCGCCGCCCTGCGCGGAGCAGGCTGGGGCAGGCCGCACGCGACGGTGAATTACGTTTTCACCCATTCGCCTGACAAACTCTATCTGTATCACGCGCTGATTATGGAAGAAATGGAAAAACGCGGCTACAAACCCGATCCGTTGTGGAAAGACCCGCTGTACCGCGGCAAAGCGGTTGCCCCTTATGCCGCACACGATACCGAAGCCGCCGATTCGCCGATTTACCCCGAACACGATGATGCTTATCTGGACGAATGTCTGGAAAATTTAAAAAACAAAGGCATCGTGTTATAAACGGTTTCAGACGACCCCTTCATCACAAAAGGTCGTCTGAAATATAGTGGATTAACTTTAAACCAGTACGGCGTTGCCTCGCCTTAGCTCAAA
>CAUSDA010000030.1:0-26736 GCA_963529965.1 uncultured Neisseria sp. | reverse complement strand
TCTTTGAGCTAAGGCGAGGCAACGCCGTACTGGTTTAAAGTTAATCCACTATAACAAGTCCAAATCAAAAGGTCGTCTGAAAAATCTTGTTTCAGGTTTTCAGACGACCTTTCGTTTGCCGGCTGCTTGGCATCATGCGGTTTGTGGAATAGTTTTGATACCGTTTGCGAGGGAAGGGCGGGTTGGATATTTTCCAGTCCGAATGGCAATGATTATGGTTGGAGGTCGTCTGAAAGCTATGTTCAAGGTTTAATACCATGGAAGCTGCGTTTTCAGACGACCTTTTCATCGCTATTGCTTCACAGGCTTCAAAGTCGGCAAAACCGTATCCCAAATCGCAAGGACTTCGGCTTCGCTGCGCTTCGTTCCGTCTTTTTTCTCAGCACCAAACTGCATCATGATGCGCGGGTCGCCACCGTCGCGTTCCCAAAAGAACATATATTTGTTACCGCCCCATTTCACCAATTTTTCCTCGCCCGACATACCGTTGATGGTGCGTTTGCCTTGGCGGATGGTGCGGGTTAGCGCTTTAACCATTGCGCCTTTCCCCAGATTTACCTTACGTTGCAGCAGCGTCGGCTCGCCTGCCTCCAGTACGTCGCCGTGCATGATTTCCAGACTCATATCGTGTTGTTTGTCAAATTCGACAGTGCTATGAACTTCAAACGGTTTTTTGCCATCGTCCGCGATAAAACCGCCTATCAGGCAAATTCCGTGTCGGTTCGGTACTTCAAACTCCTGTCTTGTCTTCAAACCGTTGATGAAATCTTGACGGAATTTTTTCTCCATGCCGTTTATCAGCTCTTTTTCTTTGGCTTTCCAGTTGGCAGGGGCTTTACCGTTTTCGGCGTGGATGTAGAAATAGCTACGCACGATATAGGCGTCGTTATCAGCCAACTTGAAATATAAATAGGCATCATAGGGCATGCCGTCATCCCCAACGATATCCTCCCAACCAAATCCTTTTCGCGTTACCTGCATCATCGCCTGTCCCGGAATCAGGGTACGGGTATCGACGACAATATCAGTTCCAAATTGTCCACTACGCTTAAACCTATCAATATTCTTAAAATTCCTATCCCAGTCGTTAAACATGACCATCACGCTCCAGCCATTGTAATCAATGGATGTACTGCCGTGATGGCGTTGGGACGGCAGGCGCAATTGATAGCGGCCGCTGCAATAGGGCTGTTCAGTCCAGTAGGCGGTATCGATGGCGGATTGGGTAACGGTCGGCGAAGTTTCTGCCGATGGAGAAACGGTGGGCGTGCAGGCTGCGACGGCAAGTATTAGAGACAGCGTAGTCAGACGGATGGACATGGATAAGCTCCGTGATAGATAGGGGTCGTCTGAAAGTATAGTTTATTCAGACGACCTTTGTCATAAAACGGGCTTGGCGGTATTTATTGGATATAGATGGAAATTTGGCGTGTTTTTGAGCGGACTTGAGGCTTGGAGATGATTTTTGCTGTGTGAAAGTCCATTATAAGCTTGTCTTTATTTCAAACTATTTTTCTTCTCGATGGTCTCTTTCTGAGGTATTGTCTTTCACTACGGCTTTATTTTCAAAAATTGTTAATATCCGAAAAATTGATTATACTTATAAAGTATTAGTTCATTTGGTCTATTATTGTTGTCAGGTTCAATCTGATTCTGAATCTGCCAATATCCAAGTTAAGACCGTTATGCGAAGAATGGCGGCGATGCGTCTTTTCGATTGCTATTTTTCTCGGTGGATTGGAATATAGTGGATTAACTTTAAATCAGGGCAAGGCGAGGCAACGCCGTACTGGTTTAAAGTTAATCCACTATAAAAATGCAAGGCAGGAACTTGGCGCTTTATCTCCATCCACTCAAAACAAAAGAGAGAATTTATGGACACAACCAAACCTACTCCCCATCCCGACCAACAGGCCAACCGCCGCTATCTGACCGTGTGGCGGTGGCATTTTTATTTCGGGCTATTGGTCGCGCCCTTTCTGACCCTGCTTGCCGTAACAGGTCTGGGCATGCTTCTATTCGCCAACATCACCGGTAAAGAGGGCGAGCGCATACACGTTACCCCGCAGGCGCAAGTGCAGCCTTTGTCGGCGCAGGCGGAAGCGGCGCGGCAGTCTGTGAACCCTGAAACCGCGTCGGTGGTGCAATATATCGCGCCGCGCGCCGACGATATGGTTGCCGTGTTCCGCGTGAACAACGACGACAAAGCAACCATGGTCGCCGTCGATCCTTACACGGCGAAAGTCGTCAATTCCATGCCGCGCAATGAGGGCTGGTATCACACGATGGACGAAATCCACGGTGATATGATGCTCGGCACGACGGGCGATTATCTGATAGAAACCGCCGCGTCGCTGACCATCCTGATGATGATTACGGGGATTTATTTGTGGTGGGCGAAACAGCGCAGCCTGAAATCCATGCTTGTGCCGCAAACGGGCAAAGGACGCTCGTGGTGGCGCAGCATGCACGGCGCATTCGGCACTTGGGTTTCTTTGATTTTATTGTTGTTCTGCCTGTCTGGTGTTGCTTGGGCGGGCATTTGGGGCGGTAAGTTCGTTCAGTCGTGGAGCCAGTTCCCCGCCGGCAAATGGGGGGTCGAACCGAATCCCGTATCTGCCGTGCCGACCCACGGCGATGTGCTGAACGACGGCAAAACCAAAGAAGTACCGTGGATTCTGGAACTCACGCCTATGCCTGTTTCCGGTACGACGAGGGGCGAAAACGGCATCAATCCGAGCGAACCGATGACCTTGGAAACGGTTGACCGCTTCGCCCGCGAAATCGGTTTCAAAGGCCGCTTCCAGCTCAACCTGCCCAAAGGCGAAACGGGCGTGTGGACGCTGTCGCAGGATTCGATGAGCTACGACATGATCAGCCCGACCGCCGACCGCACGGTGCACATCGACCAATACAGCGGCAAAATTCTGGCCGACATCCATTTCGACGATTACAACTTCTTCGGCAAATTCATGGCGGCGAGCATCGCGCTGCACATGGGAACGCTGGGCTGGTGGAGCGTGCTGGCGAACGTCTTGTTCTGCCTGGCGGTTATCTTCATCTGCGTCAGCGGCTGCGTGATGTGGTGGAAACGCCGCCCGTCCAAAGCGGGCGGACTGGTTCCTCCGGCGCAGAAAATCGAGCTACCGGTATGGTGGGCAATGGCTGTACCGCTTTTGATTGTGGCGGTATTGTTCCCGACCGCCATCGCCGCCATCGCCGTGATTTGGATTTTGGATACGGCTTTGCTGTCGCGGATTCCGGCGCTGTCGCGGTGGTTCAAATAAACGCTTACGGCGTGTGGCAAACGATAAGCCGTCAGGCTTGATTTGCCAAAATTGAAAGGTCGTCTGAAAACCAAATTAGGTTTTCAGACGACCTTTTTTGACGATTAACTGCAAATATAGTGGATTAAATTTAAATCAGGACAAGGCGACGAAGCCGCAGACAGTACAGATAGTACGGCAAGGCAACGCCGTACTGGTTTAAAGTTAATCCACTATACTTGAATCGGTCAGAAGCTAAGGGGAGATAATCTGCACCGGTTCCTAAATTATTTTTTAGGTTGTATGAAATGCTCCGTTTCCTTCAAGATTTCAGGTTTCACAATTCCCTGTAAATCCTTAGTGGGGATAGTAAACTCAGGTCTGCCTAAAACATATGCCCCGATTTCGTAACTTTGATACAGGAAAGTCAAGCCGTTTTTATCGAAACGCCAGTTTTCCGTAGCGGAAAATTTGTCACTATTGTATCCACTAATGTAATCACGTGCTTCTTCTTCGGTGTCACCACTATTTTCCTTCAGGTATTTGACATAGGCTTCTTCAAGCAGGTGTGTCAGTTTTCCTTCTTGATTGGGTAACAGGATGTCGTTCAATTTAAGCGGCTTCGGATTGGCAATGCCGCGCTTCAATACTGTTAGCGTGTGCACGCCGTATCCGTGCGGGCCACAATTGTATTCCCAGTCTTCTTGTCCGAAAACAGCATAATTGGGCGTATAGCCTTCCAGTTCCAACGTATCTATATAGTCCAAAGCACAAGGATACTCACCGGCTTTGCGGAGTTTTTGGTTTTCCTTATTGGTCTCCTTTACGTCTTTGTCGCGTATCAAGGTCGTCTGAACCGATTTCTGTGTAGGCAGTTTGCCGCCCATTTCTTTCCTGACCCAGTCATCCAAATGTTTATCGCCGGTAATCGGATAGCTGACGGTAAGTTGATGGCAAAGGGGTTTGCCTTCACTGTTTTTTCCGTCACAGGATTTGGCTTCCAAGGTTTTGGATTGAAACGATAAAGGGGCAGCCTGAACATTTGCAGAGAAAATGAGGAACAATGCGGCGGCGGCAAGCGTTTTGTGGAACATATCAACACCTATTAGGATTTTGATTTAATTAAAGGAAAGCCCAATGCTTCGCGGCTTTCGACGTATTTCTGCGCCACGGTGCGGCTCAGCGCGCGGATGCGGCCGATGTAGGTGGCGCGTTCGGTAACGGAAATGGCGCCGCGTGCGTCTAAGAGGTTGAAGGTGTGTCCGGCTTTGAGGACCAGCTCGTAGGCGGGCAGGGCGAGGCTGGCGTTTTCTTCGGCGAGCAGGCGTTTGGCTTGCGCTTCGTAGTCGTTGAATTGGCGCAGCAGCCAGTCGGCATCGCTGTATTCGAAGTTGTAGGTGGATTGTTCGACTTCGTTTTGGTGGTACACGTCGCCGTAGGTGACGGTGTTGCCGTCGAGCGTTTTTGCCCAAACGAGGTCATAGACGTTTTCTACGCCTTGCAGATACATCGCCAAGCGTTCGATGCCGTAGGTGATTTCGCCGAGTACAGGCGTGCAGTCGATGCCGCCGACTTGTTGGAAGTAGGTGAACTGGGTCACTTCCATGCCGTTGAGCCAGACTTCCCAGCCCAAGCCCCATGCGCCGAGGGTGGGGTTTTCCCAGTCGTCTTCGACGAAGCGGATGTCGTGGACTTTGGGGTCGATGCCCAATTCGCGCAGGGAGTCGAGATAGAGGTCTTGGATATTGGCGGGCGCGGGTTTGAGGGCGACTTGGAATTGGTAATAGTGTTGCAGGCGGTTGGGGTTGTCGCCGTAGCGGCCGTCTTTGGGGCGGCGGCTGGGTTGGACGTAGGCGGCAAACCAAGGCTCTGGGCCGAGCGCGCGCAGGCAGGTGGCGGGGTGGGAAGTACCGGCGCCGACTTCCATGTCGAAAGGTTGGATGACGGTGCAGCCTTTGTCTGCCCAGAATGTTTGCAGTTTGAAGATGATTTGTTGGAAGGTGAGCATGGCTTATGTTTCGGATTGGGATAAAAGGGGGATTTTACTGTTTTGACGGTGTTTTGGGTAGGTGTACAGGCAGATGGAATGGCGGGGCAGCGGTGTGATTTGACTGTCAATAAATGCGGAAACATGCCACAATGCCGTTATCCTGTTGTCTGTTTTAATCTGTTTTGATTGAATTTGAGGAGTCGCCCATGACCCCGATTTTGGCTTTCGATATTGAAACCGTGCCTGATGTGAACGGCATCCGCCTGTTGTACGACCTGCCTGCCTCTTTGCCGGACGACGAGGTGGTCTTGTTTGCCCAGCAGAAACGCCGCGCCCAAAACGGCTCTGATTTTATGCAGCACCACTTGCACCAAGTAGTCGCCATTTCCTGCTGTATGCGCTGGGGGCAGGACAAAATCCACGTCGGCACCATAGGCGAAATGCACGACAGCGAAGAGGAAATGATCGCCAAGTTTTTCGACCTTATCGAAAGCCATACGCCGCAATTGGTCAGTTGGAATGGCGGCGGCTTCGACCTGCCCGTCCTGCATTACCGAGCGCTGATACACGGCATCGCGGCGGCGCGTTATTGGGATATGGGCGAGGGCGATTTCGGCGACAGCCGCGATTTCAAGTGGAACAACTACATCAGCCGCTACCACAACCGCCATTGCGACCTGATGGACCTGCTCGCCCTGTACCAACCGCGTGCCAATGTGCCGCTGGACGATATGGCGAAACTTTGCGGTTTCCCCGGTAAACTGGGCATGGACGGCAGCAAAGTCTGGGAGGCGTTCCACGCAGGTCGTCTGAAAGACATCCGCGATTATTGCGAAACCGATGCGGCAAACACTTATTTAATGTTCCTGCGCTTCCGCCTGATGAGCGGCGCTTTGGATGCGGACGAGTATGAAGTGGAAGTCAAACGGCTGAAGCATTACCTGACCGGACAGGCCCAGGACAAGCAGCATTGGAATGAGTTTGTCGCCGCGTGGCGTTAACAACGCGGTGATTTTCTAAAGCCCTGACGATGGGCGGAAAGCCGCTAATTTATAGTGGATTAACTGTAAACCAGGACAAGGCAACGAAGCTGCAGACAGTACAGGTAGTACGGCAAGGCGAGACAACGCCGTACTGGTTTAAAGTTAATCCACTATACAATAGCGGTGTATCGGGCTGGATTGTTTTCCTGATACTGAAAAGCAGTTGGCATTTGGTTTGGTAAAGCGGTTATTGGGAAAAAAGGGAGCGCAGGCGGTTTGATTGTAAGGATGTGAACGATATTGGATGAAAAAGGTCGTCTGAAATTTGTCGGCTCCTATATTGTTAGGGAGCTGAATTTCAGACGACCTTTGCATTCGGAAAATTCCTTTGCTTTTAGAACAACACTCCTGTCGGCTCGCTGCCTTCCGGGATGTCATATTTCGGATAACTCGGCGTGCTGGCGGGGGTGTTGTACAGTTTTGCCGGATTTGCTTCAGGACGAACGCTTTGGTTTGGTGCGGAAGCGGGTGTATCGTCAGCTTCGACTTCGATTTCAGTACCTTTAGGCAGAACCACATCTTTGACCGGAGCAGGCTTAGGCGCAATTTTAGGTTTGCTGAAAGCGCTGGAGCCGCTCGTCCAGGCGAGTGATTTCAACGGGGTTTTGAGTTTGACGCCTTTGGTACAGGTCAGACAGTTGGCGGCACCGGTGCGGTTTTTTAAAATAGCGTCTACTTTAGCCGGATTAATGGTTTTACCGTGTGCTTTTGCCCAAGCGGCAATACTTTTCTTCAAGACGGCAGTATCCAGATTTTTTTTGCCATATGGGTCTTGGTATGCAGCCAGCCAAAGGTTTTGGTTGGCATCTTCGTTGAGGCTGGCCATTTGGTAGATGACGGAGGCGGGAGCGCCGGAGGCGATTGTTTTAGCAAATTCCAGTGCATCCGGAGACTTCATGCGGACGCAGCCGTGACTGCGGACGCCCGGTACGCTGGCAGGGGCATTAGTGCCATGAATGCCTAAACCGAGTTTGGGATCGCCCAGACGGACAAAAACAGGACCGAGCGGATTGTTAGGGCCCGCAGGTACGCTTTTGACGCCGTCGCCACGTTCTTTTTGGATGGATTTAGGGATGTGCCAAGTCGGATTAAAGGCTTTTGCACCGATTTTGTGTTCGCCCAATGTGGTTTGGGTCATGGCCTTGCCGACGGCGACAGGATAGATTTTGGTCAGTTTGCCGTCTGTATATAAGAATAAGCGTTGTTGCGGAATATTGATGACGACGTGCTGACCTTCGGAAACGGGAGAGACGTCCGGGATGGGTGTGTTGGCTGAGGCAGCGGTAACTAAGAAGGCAGCGGTCAGGCCGAAAATGGTTTTTTTCATGTGTCGTAATACTTGTAATAAATGAAAAGAAGATTTTGGGAAATCATACCTGAATCTGTATTTTTTTGTGCGAAAATATGCCCTTTCGGTTGCTTGCCGGTTTGAGCGGCAGGTATGGATTTGGGTCGTCTGAAAAGATAAACCGGGTGTCGAGTGGATAAGTGATGGCTGATACGAAATGTTTTGACGGCGTGGCTGATGTTTTTTCTTTGGATTATGAGGGTCGCGGCGTTGCCAGAGTACATGGCAAAACTGTCTTTATTAAAGGTGCGCTGCCTACTGAGAAAGTGTCGTTTCGGGTGCTGAGGGAGAAGAAACAGTTCAGCGAAGCAGAGACAGTAGAAGTATTAAAAGAGTCGGTTGAACGAGTCCGGCCTGCGTGTGGTTATTATGAGACATGTGGCGGTTGCTCGTTGCAACATGTGTCTCCAACCGCTCAAGTTGCATTGAAGCAACGTATTTTGGAAGAACAGCTCGAGCGTATCGGCAGAGTCAGACCGGAACAGATTCTTCCGCCTATTTATGGTTCGGCTTGGCATTATCGGGATAGGGCGCGGTTGAGTGTCTCAGTCGATAAGAAGGGTCGTCTGAAAATGGGTTTTCAGGCGAAAAAAACGAATGAAGTGGTTGATATTGAAACATGTCAGGTGTTGCCTAAACATATTTCAGATGTTTTACCTATGGTGAAATTGTTGTTGCAAACACTGTCTGATGGCGGGGCGGCAGTCCGATTTGTAGAATTTTTTAATAGCCGTGCATTGGTTGTTTTGAACATTTGTTTCATAAAAAAACCGTCTGGCTACTCTTTGAAGCAAATTGAGACATGGTTTGATAAGATATCAGGTGGGGTAAAGCAAGTTTGGCAGGTTTGGTTTCAATATGGGCGCGAGCCGTCAACTGCACTGTACCCTAAAGATTTGCCCGAATTGAAATACAGTTTGCCTGAATTTTCGGTAGAAATGCCTTATCAGCCGGGTGATTTTACGCAGATTAATGCGGACTTGAATGCTGTAATGATCAGCAGGGCTTTGTGCCTGTTGGATATACAGCCTAATGACAGGGTGGCAGATTTGTTTTGCGGGTTGGGTAATTTCAGCCTTCCTATGGCAAAGAGCGGTGCGTCAGTAACGGGTATTGAGGGATTGGATTCCCTTGTTTTGCGTGCCAGGCAAAACGCTCTTCGAAACAGTTGTGTAAAATATGTGTCGTTTGAGGTGGCAGATTTGTTTGAGACAGATGAGCAGACGGTAGCCTCATGGGGGGTATTCGACAAAATGTTGCTCGATCCGCCTAGGAGCGGCGCTTATGCTGTTGTCAAATCGCTACATACGCCATACCTACCGAAAAAAATCGTATATGTTTCATGTAATCCTTCAACCTTTGCACGTGACGCGGAAGTATTGGTAAATAAGGGTTACAACTTCAAATCTGCAGGCATTATGAATATGTTTGCACAAACTTCTCATGTCGAATCCATCGGCGTGTTTGAGTTGTAAATCCGATAGTGGGAGTGTCTGACAAATGGTTTTTAATGTAATTATTGGTTGAATCATGTTATCATAATTCAATTGGGGAATAGATGATTCGGCTGTTTCCATAAATGCCGAACATCGAATATATGTAGTTTTATTTGCCGCACCACAGTATCGGGAGGTGTTCTTGAAAAATCCACTTTTAATCATATTGCTAGTGCTTTTGTTTATGGTGCTGCTGTTTATTTTTTATAAACAGAAGGGCACAGCTAAAACTAAAAAGACGACAAAAGCAGCTAAAGCATCATCCAAAAAAAACCATCACCCAAATCAAGAAAGTATTGAAGGGGGAAGTCCAGATTGGGTTGATCAGGTCAATCAATCCGTTTCCGATCCGGATCAACAAGATTGGGAATGGGGAGGCAGTGGTTCTGCCGGTTCAACTACGTCTGTATCTGCACAAGAAGTCGACCCACTGACGGAATATCAAGTATATAAGCAATTTGGTTATGAGAGTAAGGCTGCCGAATCTTTGGCGGGTTATTTGAATGGCCTAAACGATGGGGCTCCTGAAAAATTAGTACATGAGCTTGTCGGGTTGAGTCTGCGCGTTGGCAATATCGATATGCTGACAGACGCCTTGGAGCGTCATGGTTCTGTTTTGTCTGAAGAAAGTCTGGCTGAGTACGTTAAAGCCGGCTTGATGTCCGATCAGACGCATTTGCCATTACGCGTATTGGCAGAAAACCGTTTGGGATGGAGCATGCAGGAAATCGAGCGCCAAATCGGAGAGCAACCTGATTTGGAAGAGGCTTCGGCATCCGCTCCTGCGATGACTAATGACAATGCAGGCGCTAATCACGCCCCTGGCGTTTCCAAACGCGCTGCTATCGTATTGGGCAAGAAAGAGTTTACCGATATTACTCCGGAAGAAATGGGAGCCGTTATCGGATTTGTTAAACCTGAACAAAGTGCCAAAATCTTGAAAGACAAAGTAGGTTATGAAACTGCTGTTCAACAATATAACCGTGCCATTCAAAGCTCTTCTAAGCCGGCAAGCCTTATCATCGATGCATTAAAACTTGACTATCAGCATGAAGAAATCAGTCAGTTTGCTAAACACTTGTGGAAGTTGTACCACTCATTGGGTCAGTATGGCCGCCAAGTGAAAGAACGCATGCTGGGTTGGGGATATAGCCTTGGTTATCATGAAGTATTTGATGATTTGGAGAAAGGACCTAACGAAAATAAAATTAGAGAAATTGGTTTGGAAAGGGGTTATATCCGACCTACTTCTCTTCAAATGAAAGCTAAATATCGCGAACTGGTACAAAAAGATTCTTCTATCATTAGCGTCAACGCCTCTCCTGCAGATGAAGCACTGAAAGAAGTTGAATCTTTACTGATGTACGGTCAGTTGGATTTAGCCATAGGTACTTTGGAACAAGCTGTTTTACAGTACCCGCAAGAATCTCAATTGTATGTGATGCTGTTCGATCTTTACGAAAGAGTAGAGGATTGGGCACGTCTGGAACAATTCTTGCGCTTATTGCGTGAACGCGTTGTCAGCCTTCCGGAAGAAGTGGTATTGGCAATGAGTCGTTTGCTGCAACATGTAAATCAACATTCAAAAAAATAAAATAATTAGAGAGTACCATGATGGATAATCTGTTACCTAAAATCAAAACCATACGGATTATGCTGCGCGATATGAGCGAGCAGCAAGAAGCCGTTTTCCGTATGGCCTTTAAAATGCACAATACGACGAACTATCAGATTCTTGACTCAGATTCAGATGAAATACCAGATTTAGTATTGGTAGATACTGATACTGCTGATGGTGTTGAAACTTGGAAAACGCTCAAAATCAAATACCCTGATATTCCTGTTGCGATGTTTTGTTCGCAAGAGCCATCTGTTACAACGCCGTATTTGGCTAAGCCGGTTAAATTCGATACCTTATTCCCGATTTTGAGAAGTTTGGCGCAGGGCGGGAATATTTTTGATGCTTCGGCTCAAAAGGCAGAAGCACAAGAAGGAACGCAAAACGGTAACGAAAGTAGAAAGGCTACTATTCGTCGCTTTAATCCGAATAAAGGATTGCTTGGTGCCTTGAAGTTTGCCAGTCAAGGCCATCAGGATATTGCCGTTTTACATGAGGGTAAACCGGTATTAATCGTTTTCCCAAGTATTCAAAGGGTATTGCTGACAGTCAACGCCCATGAGTTAGAAGGGCTTTGTAAGAATGACAATTTATCTGTTGTATGCAAAGTCGTGCCGGATAATCCCCAGTGGAAAGAAAAAGCCAAAGTAACGATTATGTCTTGTTTGTGGCAGATGGCAATTTGGACTGCTCAGGGAAGATTGATTTATCCGATGACTCCTCAAACGATTTTTACTTTAAAGCGTTGGCCTAATTTGACCAGGCTTGCCCCGGTTCCAGAGTCTATGAGGTTATCTGCGTTTTTAACTAAAACATCAGTCAACTTAAATATCCTCTATAAAGTTATGCCTTTGGAAATGCCGGATATCTTGAATTATTTGGCGGCAACCTCTGTAACAGGCTTTTTGGCAACGGATAGCGAATATGCTCCGAATCAAGCTAATCAGCATGCCAATATTTCTGAACATGTTAGTGTTAATAGCGATGTGCCTGATAGTCAGATGGTTAAGGATGCAGAAAAAGTGGCAGGTCCTTCGCAAGAGCAGCCACGCGGTTTGTTACAGCGCTTAATGCGTAAATTATTGGGAAAACGCTAAAAAGGACATGTAATGAAAGAAAATAAAATTATCTTTACCGGTCCGGTTGGAGTAGGTAAAACAACAGCAATTTCTGCGTTATCAGATGAGCCGCCTGTACAGACAGATGCATCTGCATCAGATATGACGCTGGTTCGTAAGGGGTATACCACCGTAGCAATGGATTATGGTGTGATCCATTTGGATGAAGAAGTCAAAGTTCATTTATATGGTACACCGGGGCAAGAACGTTTTAACTTTATGTGGGAAATTCTAAGCCAGGGTAGTATGGGATTGGTATTGCTTTTGGATAATACACGAACAAACCCATTGAAGGATTTGCAATTCTTCTTGGAAGCATTCCGAGAATTATTGAAAACAGCGCCATTAGTAGTAGGCGTTACTAAAATGGATATTCGTTCATTGCCAAGCGTTGATGTATATCAGAAATATTTAGCACAAAATAATTTTAATGTACCGGTTTTTGAGATTGATGCTCGTAGAGAAGATGATGTCAAACAATTGGTTAGCGCAATGTTGTTCTCAATTGATCCGGGTTTAGAGGTATAAAATGGAATCAACACTTTCTTTGCAATCAAATTTATATCCCAGAATTACACCTGCTGGTGCTTATTATGCAGTAACCAGCGATACACCAAGCGCAAGTAGAACATTGCTATATAGCTTATTGCGTGCAAACCCGTCAGAGGTCATTAGTAGCGAAAAAATTCTAGCTTGGGCTGATACCAGTGATATCAATACGGCTTTAAACTTGTTGTACCGTTTGCAACGTTTAGAGTTTTTATATGGTGATGAAAATATTAGTAACGAAGATATTCATTTGACAGACGAGCAGTTACCGGAATTGTTAGAGCAGTTGTCTAATTCAGGTAAAGCTTTGCTGGCTGATGAGAATGGCCTGTATTTTGCCAATGCTAATTTTCATCATGAAGCTGCTGAAGAGTTAGGCCTGTTGGCAAGCGAAGTGGCTAAGATGGAAGATGGTCATCGTCTGCTGATTCGTAACAATTTGCATATCAATAATAGTGCATGGGGCATTTGTGATCCTTCTGGTCAGAGCGAGTTAACATTTTTCCCATTGTATATTGGTGAAACTAAGCTGATTCTAGTTATAGGTGGTATGCCTGACTTAAATAAAGAGGCGTTTGTGACACTGGTTAAAGTGTTGTACCACAGATATGGTAGCCGCCAGCAAACTATATAACTAAAGTTATAATTTGAGAATGGAATAAATATGCAACAATTATTAATCTCTGTGTTGAGTGATTTAAATAATACTTCTCCCGATATTACAGCTTCAGCTGTAATATCGACTGATGGTTTGCCAATTGCTACAATGCTTCCATCACATTTGAATGCGGACAGAGTTGGTGCTATGTCTGCAACATTGTTGGCATTGGGCAACCGTTCAGTGCATGAGCTGGCATGTGGTGAGTTGGATCAAGTGATGGTCAAAGGTAAAACAGGTTATATTCTGTTGAGTCAAGCAGGTGATAATGCAGTATTGGCACTGATGGCGAAGGAAAGCGGTAAGCTGGGTTTGATCTTGCTGGATGCTAAACGTGCTGCTAAACATATTGCAGAAATTTTATAAAACCGCATATAAATCATATCATTAATGATAATAGGGGATTAATTCTTGACTTCTTATTTTTTTAAGATATAATTCCCCTTCTAATTCCCCGATAGCTCAGTCGGTAGAGCGACGGACTGTTAATCCGCAGGTCCCTGGTTCGAGCCCAGGTCGGGGAGCCAAATATCAAAAGCCTGAACATCGAAAATATGTTCAGGCTTTTTTATAAAGTAGATTGTATTGATATTTTCTTTATTCAGTTGTTTCGTGGAATTGAATTGTTGTCATAAAAGCGCAAACCTGTTGCATCTTACAAATAGTAGCAATGCATGGACGGATTTTCAGACGACCTTGGATTCGGATTTGAAGTGCGACTTTCCATAACAGAAAAAGGTCAGTATGCGGCAAGTGTTGCACTTCAAATCCGAATCCACAGACCTCTTCAAACTATTCGCAGTTTGATACTTTTGATCAAGATTCTCAGTTTAAAAATACTGAAAGCCAGTACCTGCAGACGGTAAATTTGCACTAAATCCCTATTTTTCAAAGGTCGTCTGAAACCATCCTTTCTTCATATGAAACCGTCTTTTTCGCATCAAACCATATATCAAACTGTAAAAATACAATAAAATCCCATATTAGACTGAAAATCACGGAGTAAACATGAAACTGAAAACCCTTACCCTCACTGCTGCTCTGCTGGCCCTGACCGCCTGCGACAACAAAGTCCAAACCAGCGTCCCTGCCGACAGTGCGCCTGCGGCTTCAGCAGCCTCCGCTGCGCCTGTCGCTTTAGTTGAGGGGCTTAACTACACCACTCTCAGCACACCTATTCCCCAACAGCAGGCAGGTAAAGTCGAAGTCCTCGAATTTTTCGGCTACTTCTGTCCGCACTGCGCCCACCTCGAACCCGTTTTGAGCAAACACGTCAAAACCTTCAAAGACGACACCTACCTTCGTACTGAACACGTTGTTTGGGGCGATGAGATGAAACCGTTGGCGCGCCTTGCTGCCGCCGTCGATATGGCGGTCGCAGACACCAAAGACATTGCAAACAGCCATATCTTTGATGCTATGGTTAATCAGAAAGTCAAACTGCAAGACCCTGAAACCCTCAAAAAATGGTTGGCCGAGCAAACCGCTTTTGACGGCAAAAAAGTCCTCGCCGCCTACGAATCCCCTGAAAGCCAAACCCGCGCAGACAAAATGGCAGAGCTGACCAATACCTACAAAATCGACGGCACGCCTACCGTCATTGTCGGCGGCAAATACAAAGTCGAATTTGCCGACTGGGAATCAGGTATGAAAACCATAGACCTGCTTGCAGACAGAGTACGCGAAGAACAAAAAACTGCCAAATAATCCCAAAAAAGCAAACAGCCGTCCGAAACCGCGATTTCAGGACGGCTGTTTTCACAAAAAATCCGGCAAAAAACCAAGCGGGACAGAGAAACGGGCGCACATCCCCCATATCCCTTATAATATCCCCCATTCCCATTTTTTCAGACGACCTCCGACACAAAAGGTCGTCTGAAACCCAAAATACAAGAGAACACCATGAAATTTATCGACGAAGCAAAAATCGAAGTCGCCGCAGGCAAAGGCGGTAATGGCGCAACCAGTTTCCGCCGCGAAAAATTCGTACCGCGCGGCGGCCCTGACGGCGGTGACGGCGGCAAAGGCGGCAGCGTTTGGGCAGAAGCCGACGAAAACACCAACACCCTCGTCGAATACCGCTTCGTCAAACGCTACCAAGCCAAAAACGGCGAAAAAGGGCACGGTTCTGACCGCTACGGCGCAGGTGCGGACGACATCGTCCTCAAAATGCCCGTCGGCACCCTTATCCGCGACCTCGATACAGACGAAATCGTCGCCGACCTCACCTACCACGGCCAGCGCGTCTGTTTAGCTAAAGGCGGCAAAGGCGGCTTGGGCAACATCCACTTCAAATCCTCCGTCAACCGCGCGCCCAAACAATCCACGCCCGGCGAAGAAGGCGAAACCCGTTCCCTGCAACTCGAGCTTAAAGTCCTCGCCGACGTCGGCTTATTAGGCATGCCGAACGCCGGTAAATCCACCCTGATTACCGCCGTATCCGCCGCACGCCCCAAAATCGCCAACTACCCCTTCACCACCCTGCATCCGAATTTAGGCGTCGTGCGCATTGACGAAAACCACAGCTTTGTCATGGCCGATATCCCCGGTCTGATTGAAGGTGCAGCAGAAGGCGCAGGCCTCGGCCACCGCTTCCTCAAACACCTATCGCGCACCGGCCTGCTGCTGCACGTCGTCGATTTGGCCCCCTTCGACGAAACCGTCAATCCCGCCGAAGAAGCACTCGCCATCATCAACGAATTGCGCAAATACGACGAAGAACTCTACGGCAAACCGCGCTGGCTGGTGCTGAACAAACTCGACATGCTCGACGAAGAAGAAGCCCAAGCGCGTACCGCCGCCTTCCTGGAAGCCATCGGCTGGGATTACCCCAAACCAGACGACCGCTTCCAATTTGACATGGAAACCCCGCGCCTCTTCCAAATCAGCGCGCTGACCCACCAAGGCACGCAGGAATTGGTACACCAAATCAACCAATACCTGACCGAGAAAAAACGCATCGAAGCTGAGAAAGCGGAGGCGGAGCAGGCAGCGGTAAATACCGAGATTGCCGAGCAGCAGCCTAAAACAGATACAGGCATGTTTAAACCGGAGTAAAAAAAGAAAGGGGTTCAGACGATATTTGTTCTACAAAAAGGTTGTCTGAAACAATTTTAAAGCAAGATTGAAATGGATTAAAAATGTCATCTAACCAATATATCCAGTCGCTTGAGTTGACAAACTTTACCGTTCTTCCAAACGATACTTTCGAATTTTCTGAAAATCTCAATGTTATTGTTGCCGAAAACGGTTGTGGCAA
The DNA here is from genome assembly GCA_963529965.1 of uncultured Neisseria sp. Lineage (GTDB taxonomy): Bacteria > Pseudomonadota > Gammaproteobacteria > Burkholderiales > Neisseriaceae > Neisseria. Next base: position 10,391 of record CAUSDA010000030.1, on the reverse strand, counting down.
AACACATTTGTTAAAAATTTTATACAGCCTGCTAGAAGTAACATCTAACACTAAAAACAGATTACTGAAAACAGAATTGCAAAAAAGTTTTGCCGATAAATTACTGAATGTTTTCCGTCCCGATTCCTTGGGCAGGTTGAGCAAACGTTTGCAGGGGCGTGGACGTACGGAAATTGTTTTAAAACTGCAAAACGGTATTACGCATAGTAGGCTGAATTTCTCTAGCAATTCATCATCGCAAGTCAATATCGAAAGTATCGGGCTGAAAGAAAGTGAACATACTCCGACGCCTATCTTTTTACCCAGCCGTGAATTAATTACACTTTGCCCTTGGTTTACTTCTTTGTATCAAAACCAAAGCATCCCTTTCGAAGAAACTTGGTTTGATACCTGTATGCAATTAAATCACCCGCTTGCCAAAGGTCCCAGAGAAACCAAAATTCGAGAATTACTTGAACCTCTTGAGAACGCAATGGGAGGAAAAGTATCTGAAGAACAAGGAAGGTTTTATCTATCGCTGACAAACACGGGCGGTAAGATTGAAGCACCTTTGGTAGCAGAGGGTTTGCGGAAATTTGTCATGATTGCCCGGTTAATCGCAACAGGGGCATTGCTAGATAAAGGCTATCTATTTTGGGATGAACCGGAAGCTAATCTGAATCCTAAATTGATCAAAGTGGCTGCCCGTATTATTTGGTCTTTATCTCAACAAGGCATTCAAGTCTTTATTGCGACACACTCTTTATTCCTATTGAGAGAATTGGAACTTTTGAATTTTGAAAATAAAACAAATTTACCTGTACGTTTTTTCTCATTGGTTGCTTCCGATGATGGAACAAAAGTAGAACAAGGGGACAGCATTAATGATTTGGATACATTGATATTGTTAGATGAAAGCATTATGCAGGCAGACAGGTATCTGAATATTTGAGGTTAGGCTATGACCATAATCAAAGAAAAGAGATTAACTTTTACTTTTCCTGAAGATTACCGTGCTACCAAATATGATAATTGGGAACATTATGAAATTTTTCAGAACAGTTGTAATTTACGTAACAAAATTGATACAAATGAAAAAGGGAAAAATGGGATAGATCAAAGTGTGGATAACGATAGTGGCAGCTCAGGTGTAGATATAATAGCTCTTCATGAATCGACACTTTGGCTAATTGAAATCAAAGATTATTACCAACTTGAGTTTGAGCCAAATTCTCAATCAATAGATGAAAAATTATCTGACCTACCATATTTAATCGCAAGAAAAATTCGAGATTCATTGGCAGGATTGGTTTCCGCTAAATTTAAAGCAGAAAAGCAGGAGGAAAAAGATTTTGCTCACTCAGCTTTAAATTGCAACGAAATAAAAATAGTTCTTCATATTGAAATGCCTAGTATAAGCAAACTTTCTCCTTCTTCATTAGATATAGCCTCATTAAAAGTTAAGTTTAAAACATCAAAGTTTACAAAAACATTTGAGAATTGTTATGCAAAACCAATATTCACGAATATCAAACATATTAATAACGGGCAACCGTGTGATATTCCTTGGTCTGTATCTACAGGAACAGAACAGCAATCATCATCCGAGCAACAAAGATCAATCCATAATCCTATGACCACCATCTACAACACCCTGACCCGCCAAAAAGAACTCTTCACCCCCATCGATCCTAAAAACGTGCGTATGTACGTTTGCGGCATGACCGTTTACGACTATTGCCACTTAGGCCATGCCCGTGTGATGGTTGTGTTCGACATGATTGCCCGCTGGCTGCGCGAGTGCGGTTATCCGCTCACTTATGTGCGCAATATCACCGACATCGACGACAAAATCATCGCCCGTGCGGCTGAAAACGGCGAAACCATCGGCGAACTGACCGCGCGTTTCATTCAGGCCATGCATGAAGATGCCGATGCTTTGGGTGTGTTGCGTCCCGACATCGAGCCGAAGGCGACGGAAAACATTCCACAAATGATTGCCATGATTGAAACCCTGATTCAAAACGGCAAGGCATACCCTGCCGTAAACGGCGACGTTTATTACGCCGTGCGCGAGTTTGCCGCTTACGGACAATTATCAGGTAAATCGTTGGACGACCTGCGCGCAGGCGAGCGTGTGGAAGTGGATGGTTTCAAACGCGATCCGCTTGATTTTGTGTTGTGGAAAGCCGCTAAAGCAGGCGAGCCGGCATGGGAAAGCCCGTGGGGCAATGGCCGTCCGGGTTGGCACATTGAATGCTCTGCCATGAGTGAAAACCTGTTCGGCGACACCTTCGACATACATGGCGGCGGTGCGGATTTGCAATTCCCGCACCATGAAAACGAAATCGCCCAAAGCGTCGGTGCCAGCGGTCATACCTGTGGTCACGACCATGCACAAACCCATCACGGTCAAAACATCGCCAGCCACGTCAAATACTGGCTGCACAACGGCTTCATCCGTGTGGACGGCGAAAAAATGTCCAAATCGTTGGGCAACTTCTTCACCATCCGCGAAGTGTTGAAGCAATATGACCCGGAAGTCGTGCGCTTCTTCATCCTGCGCGCCCACTACCGCAGCCCGCTAAACTACTCCGACGCGCATCTGGACGACGCAAAAGGCGCGCTGACACGCCTGTACACCACCTTGAAAAACACTCCGGCGGCCGCGTTCGAATTATCCGAAAATGCCAATGATTGCACCCGCCGTTTCTACGCCGCCATGAACGACGATTTCGGTACGGTCGAAGCCGTTGCCGTGTTATTCGAACTGGCAGGCGAAGTGAATAAAACCAATGATGCACACCTCGCCGGCTGCCTGAAAGCCTTGGGGGGCATCATCGGCCTGCTGCAACGCGATCCGACCGAGTTCCTGCAAGGCGGCGCGGTTTCAGACGGCCTCTCCAACGAAGAAATCGAAGATTTAATCGCCCAGCGGAAACAGGCTCGCGCCGATAAAAACTGGGCAGAGTCCGACCGCATCCGCGACCTTCTGAACGAACACAAAATCATTCTGGAAGACAACGCCGGCGGCACGACTTGGCGGCGCGGTTAATTTGCTTTGATACGAAAAAAGGTCGTCTGAAAACATTTTCAGACGACCTTTATATATAGTGGATTAAATTTAAATCAGGACAAGGCGACGAAGCCGCAGACAGTACAGATAGTACGGCAAGGCGAGGCAACGCCGTACTGGTTTAAATTTAATCCACTATATTTGATTGGAAACCGTGATGTGTGTACTTTAATCTTCTAACAGGTTCTTCTTGATGACCGCAGGATTCCCAGCGGCGACGCAATACGGCGGCACATCTTTGGTTACTACGGCCCCTGCGCCGATGACTGCTCCTTTACCTACCCGGACGCCGCCCATAATAATCGCGCGCCGTCCGATCCAAACATCATCCTCAATCACAATCGGATTGATTTCCGTATAGCCCTCATATTTCAAAGTCTCACGATTAAACTTGTGATTATTGGAATAAAACAAACATTCCGGCCCCATCATGACATTATTTCCTATCGTTAGACCGTAGCATATTTCGCAATTGACACCGACCCCCGAGTTATCGCCGATCACCGTATCCGGCATGACATACGCACCTTTTTCAATATTGACGTTTTTGCCGATATGCGAGGAAATTCCCGATGCAAGGAAAGATCTGATTTTTTGAGAAGGCGGTCCTATAACCCTCATATAAGACTGAGGCAACATTCCGCCCAGTCCGCGCAGCAGCCAAGAACACATTTTTATTTTAATACTCATCCGATTTTCCATTTTGAGGACAGGCTCACATGAGACACGCGTTGTAAGATGAAGTTTATGAAAAATGGTAAATTTCGGTATATGCATAATCTGATTCATAATCACAAGCTACATAATGCTGTTTGTGATGGATTTGTTAGAATGAGTATGGATTTGACAGCGGCTTACTGCTTCAAAACCAATCTGCTGCCCGAATATACAGCCTGATAGCAGATAGCACTAAAAACCTTATTTACAACAAATATCGCCCGGTCGAACGCCTAGCAACAATACGTTATTCCAGTAAATTCGCTAGCCATGCCGAAAAATAACGATATTTTAGGCCTCTAGTCAGAGTAAAGGTAATATCCTCTTGACAAACAAAAAAAAATTATCAATAATCGCCAGCTTGTTTGAAGCATAGGCACATCCCCTATGCCCGCTTAATCGAAAGGAAACAACATGAAACAAGGTATCCACCCTAATTACCACGAAATCAACGTTACCTGCTCCTGCGGTAACAAATTCGTCACTAAATCCGCTCTGGAAAAAGACAGCTTCAACATCGAGGTTTGCTCTTTGTGCCATCCGTTCTACACCGGTACTCAAAAAATCGTCGACACTACCGGTCGTGTGGATAAATTCAACAACAAATTCGGCAACCTGTTCAAACGCTAATCGCCGCTTTGTGATAAAAAAGACTGCTATACGCAGTCTTTTTTGTTTTCATGCCCTAAAAACAGTCAATTTGGAACTCAATGACATACTGCGTAGCGTAACAAACAACGGTTTATACGCCGATATGTTGCTATCATCAAGAATGGGTAAAATGATTTATCTAAATTATTTGTTGAGTATTTGTTCGTCTTATGCGGATGATGTATTTGTGCAACATATTTTCACAATATGCAAAAAAGTTATGCAAAATACTTGCATTTAAATTTCATTTTTTTACAATTGCAGGTGCAACTTTCTTCAAGTGACTATCACCGTTAAGACCATGCGGTGTCCCTTTTTCAGTTTACGGGGAAAAGAGAAGCTTGAATAACGTCCTTACACCCACCACAAAAGGTAAAAAACATGAAAAAATTTAACGTAAAAGCATTGAGTCTGGCTGTTGCGGCAGCCGTAGTGAGCGGCGCAGCGGCCGCAGAAGAAGTAAACTTCGCACAAGCCGTCACAGAAAAAAATCAGGGGAAAGCAGCATTTTTTACTGTTTTCGGCGAAGGTACGACGTTTGATAAAGATACCGGTAAGCTGACTTTCAAAAAAGATAGCGATGCACTGCTTTTGAAAACCTTAGAGTTAGAACAAACCATTAATGGTTTTGCGTCTGGTTCAAATTTCATTACAACTGATGCCAATGGTAAAAAAACCGTCCGTAAAGCCACTAATGAAGATATCGAAGCCGACAGCCTGAAAGGTGTAGGCTTGGCAGGCGGCCTTACTGCCGTCAATGCCCGCGTGGATGATCTGTTGGACGACACTGAGGCAGCTTTAGATGAACAAGACAAAACCATCGAAGAACTGAAAACAGCCATTACCACCAATGGTACTCGTATTGCCGAAGTTGCCACAGGTGTGAATGATCTGAATAAATCAGTAGCCGATATGGGTAAAGACATTTCCGACCAATTTGACGAAATCGGCGAAGAAGTAACCGCAGTAAACACCCGTGTGGACAGCCTGGCACAAGACACAGCAGATGCCAAAGCCGCTGCTAAAGCCGCCGAAGACAAAGTAACCGCGCTTTCTGCCAACGTTGACAGTAAAGTAACAGAAGCCAAAGACGCCGCTAAAGCCGCCGAAGATAAAGTAACCGCGCTTTCTGCCAATATTGACAGTAAAGTAAAAGAAGCCAAAGATGCCGCCGCTAACGCAGTGGATGCCGCTTCTAAAATTGATGCAGTTGCCGAAAAAGCTGACAAGGCAAATAAAGCAGTGGATGAGTTGGCTGAACGTGCTGCTTTATCCATTGCGGAAAACGCTCAACAAATTGATGGCTTTAAAGAAGGCGATGAAATCGTCGTTACCGATGCTGATGGTGTCAAATCTGTCAAAAAAGCTACCAAAGAAGATGTTGAACAAGATGAGTTTGGCGGACTGGGCTTGAAAGAAGTTGTTGCACAACATGACCAAAGTTTTGCTGATTTGACCGCTGAGACTGAACGAGCCAAAAAGGCTGCCGAACAAGCCGCATTTGCAGCAATCGAAAATGCCCAAGAACTCAACGGTTTCAAAGAAAAAGATGAAATCATCGTTACCGATGATAATGGTGTTAAGTCTGTTAAAACAGCAACCGAAGAAGACGTTAAAGCCGACGAGTTCAAAGGTCTGGGCTTGAAAGAAGCTGTGAAAGATACCCACAAAGCTGCGGCGCAAGCTACATTGGCAGCAATTGAGAATGCTCAAGAGCTCAACGGTTTCCAAGAAGGCGATCAAATTGTTGTAACTAAAGATGATGGTTCAAAAGTCATCCGTACCGCCACAAAAGAAGATGTTGAAAATGCCGATTTTGAAGGCATGGGTTTGAAAGAAGTTGTTGCAGCACATGATGAAACGCTGGATGGTTTGAATAAAGCTGTTACCGAGAACAGCGAAGCGCTGGTAAAAACAGCAGCAGTTGTTAATGACATCAGCGCCGATGTAAATGCCAATAAAGCGGCAATCGAAACCAAAGCTGACAAAACTGATTTCGAAGAATTGGCAAAATACACTGCCGACATGGGCAAAAAAGTTAACGACATCGGTGACGAAGTTACCAGCCTGAGTGATGCGACTACAACAGCTGTTGCCCGTATTGATGAAGACATCGTTAATTTGAAAAAAGCAGGCTTAACTGCAGCCGATGCTTTAGAAGCTAACCGCCAAGACATTGATGCCAATAAAGCAGCCATCGGAACTAAAGCTGACAAAGCTGATTTCGAAGAATTGGCAAAATACACTGCCGACATGGGCAAAAAAGTTAACGACATCGGTGACGAAGTTACCAGCCTGAGTGATGCGACTACAACAGCTGTTGCCCGTATTGATGAAGACATCGTTAATTTGAAAAAAGCAGGCTTAACTGCAGCCGATGCTTTAGAAGCTAACCGTCAAGACATCGATGCCAATAAAGCAGCAATTGCTGAAAATACTGCTTCTCTGAAAGAGCAAGAGAAAGCTAACGAAGGCTTTAACAATGCGATTGCTAGCTTGGATGAAGATATCAGTACTTTGAAAAAAGTAGGTTTGGCTGCAGCTGATGCGTTAGAAGTTAACCGCCAAGACATTGATGCTAACAAAGCAGCAATTGATAAAAAAGCCGACAAAGCTGATTTCGAAGAATTGGCAAAATACACTGACAATATGGGCAAAAAAGTTAACGACATCGGTGATGAAGTAACTGCCCTGAGCGACGCAACTAGCGCGGCTATCACTCGCCAAGATAAAGACATCGTTGACTTGGCGAAGGGCTTGCAGCTTGCGGCAGAAGCTGTAGAAGACAATCGTAAAGATATTGATGCCAATAAAGCTGATATCGAGATTGCTAAAAAAGCAGCTGTTGAAGCTGAAAAATCAGCTAAGTCTGTACAAGGTTCTGTTGAAGTTGCCCAAAAATCTGCTGAAACTGCTGAAAGCCATGCCAAAGCTGCAAAAACATCCGCTGATGCTGCCAATAATGTAGCAAGTGCGGCGCAAACTGCTGCTGCTCAAGCCCAAGATGCAGTTAAAGCTAATGCCTCACAAGTTGCCGCTAACAAAGCCGATATTGCTACGCTGCAAACAGCAAGCAACCAACACGCTGCAGGCATTGCTAAAAACTCAGCGCGTATCGACAGCTTGGATAAAAACGTAGCTAATCTGCGCAAAGAGACCCGCCAAGGTCTTGCTGCACAAGCAGCCCTCAGCGGTCTGTTCCAACCTTACAGCGTTGGTAAGTTTAATGTTACCGCTGCTTTGGGTGGTTTCAAATCTGACACCGCAGTTGCAGTGGGTGCAGGCTACCGCTTCAATGAAAACTTTGCGGCTAAAGCCGGTCTTGCAGTGGGCACCTCTTCAGGCGGCTCTGCATCTTACAACGTAGGCGTGAACTACGAATGGTAATACCGGTTTAGTGTTAAATAGGTATCAAACCCGCAGCTATGCTGCGGGTTTTTTGTTTTGTCTGGCGGGTTTGCTCAAGCGTACATGAATCTCGAAGAAAAGGCTTAACTCCTGAAGCCTATACATAAAGAGAGGTCGTCTGAAAACCCAATTTCAGTTTTCAGACGACCTCTCTCTCTCTTAGATTTCCTGCCAATTACATTCCGGGGAACATTCCTTTCATACCCTTCATGCCTTTAGCCATACGCATCAGTTTGCCCAGTCCTTTTCCGCTAAACATTTTCATAACTTGTTGCGATTGTTCAAACTGTTTGAGCATTTTGTTGACTTCCTCTACGCTGGTGCCGGCACCTGCGGCAATGCGGCGTTTGCGGCTGGCTTTGAGCAGGGCTGGGTTGGCGCGTTCTTTGGGTGTCATGGAGTTGATGATGGCTTCGACTTTACCCATGGCTTTTTCTGCCGTGCCTTCGGGAATTTGTTTGGAAATCTGACCCAGTTCGCCCGGCATTTTTGACATCAGGCTTTCCAGTCCGCCCATATTGCGCATTTGCTGGATTTGTTCTTTAAAATCATTGAGGTCGAAGCCTTTGCCTTTTTGCAGCTTTTTCGCCATTTTGGCGGCAGCTTCTTCGTCTATGCCTTTTTGGACATCTTCAATCAGGCTTAATACGTCGCCCATACCGAGGATACGGCTGGCGATACGGTCTGGGTAGAAGGGTTCGAGTCCTGTGATTTTTTCACCGATACCGATAAATTTGATGGGTTTTCCGGTAACGTGGCGTACAGACAATGCCGCCCCACCGCGCGAATCGCCGTCCATTTTGGTCAGAATGACGCCGGTCAACGGCAAGGCTTCGTTAAATGCTTGTGCGGTGTTTACAGCGTCTTGGCCCAACATGGCATCGATGACGAATAAGGTTTCTACGGGATTGACGGCTGCGTGCAGCGCTTTGATTTCATTCATCATCTCTTCGTCAATCGCCAAGCGTCCGGCGGTATCGACCATCAAGACGTCGTAAAAGTGTTTTTTTGCATAATCAATCGCAGCAGTGGCAATTTCGACAGGTTTCTGATTGGAATCGGAAGGGAAGAAGTCAATGCCGACTTGCTCAGCCAAAAGGCGCAACTGTTCGATGGCGGCAGGGCGATACACGTCGGCTGAAACGACCAAGACTTTTTTCTTCTGTTCGTTTTTCAGCAGGCGGGCGAGTTTGCCGACGGTGGTGGTTTTACCAGCACCTTGCAGACCTGCCATTAAAACGACAGCAGGCGGTACAGCCGCCAAGCCCAAAGAGGAATTTTCCTTGCCCATCAATTCGATCAGGGCTTGGTTGACGACGCCGATAAAGGCTTGGTCGGGAGTCAGGCTGCCGGCAACTTCCTGTCCGAGGGCTTTTCCTTTGACGTTGTTGACAAATTCTTTTACGACGGGCAGGGCAACGTCCGCTTCGAGCAGGGCAAGGCGGACTTCCCGCAGCGCCTCTTTGATGTTGTCTTCTGTCAGTTTTGCTTGACCGCGGATATTTTTGAAAACTTTACTAAAGCGGTTGGTTAAGTTGTCTAACATGCTTGTCCTTGGTAATGATAATAGCTGCCCTGTTCGGGGCATTCTTTGCTAAAATAAAATCGAGATTATTTTACACTATCGCGTGCGGTTATGTATGCGCGCCAAGAAAGTTTGTTATGCCGACTATCCTGATTTGCCTGATACTGGTGTATGCCGGATTGGGTATATTCGTTTGGTTCAATCACAAGACCCGAGAGATTAAAGATTATCCTCTAAAAGCCGAATTAGCTGTTTTGGGTGCTGCGCTGACCATGCACGGTGCTGTATTGCTTATGCCTGTCATTCAAGACAAGATTTTGATTATGGGCTTTGGGTATTCCATTAGTTTGATTGTATGGTTGATGCTGTTGGTGTATTTCGTTGGTAGTTTTTTCTATCGTCTGCGCGGATTGCAGCTGCTTTTGTATCCATGTGCAGCGTTTACCTTATTATTGGGCGCGCTGTTTCCAGGAAAATATGTCGGTTATCAAATCAATGATTTGCCGTTTATGTCGCACATTGGTACATCGTTGCTGGCATACGGTTTATTCGGTATTGTGACCTTGTTTGCCGTTTTGATTTTGCTGCTCAACCGTAACTTGCATAGGCGACGTGTTTCCAGTTTGTCCGGTTTTCTGCCGTCTTTACTGAGTTTGGAAAAGCTCATGTTCCAGGGGATGTGGGTAGGTTTTATCTTATTAACCTATTCGGTTGTCAGCGGGACATTTTTTGCAGAGGCTGTATTCGGTAAACCTGTTACATTTACCCATAAAACCGTATTCGGCATCCTCTCATGGATAATTTATGGTTCGTTGCTGCTTAAGCACAGTATGACGGCATGGCGGGGCAAAAAAGCAGCCGTTTGGACAATCATCGGGTTTGTCAGTCTAATGCTCGCTTATGTAGGAAGCAAGTTTGTATTGGAAATCTTGCTGCAGCGTTAAGATGAGAGTTATTCAGGTAATAGTGTATTTGGATTAATAAAGGTCGTCTGAAAGGGATTTCAGACGACCTTTGCTGTTGATTGAGTTTGGT
>CAUSDA010000029.1:0-27705 GCA_963529965.1 uncultured Neisseria sp. | reverse complement strand
AAAACTGCACCTTGTGAGTTGGAGGGGATGTCCAACTTTTGGGGTGCAGTTCAAAACCGAATTCAGGTTTTCAGACGACCTTTTTCACGAGTCGGCATTTCTTAAATTTTTAAGGTGTAAAAAACGGAAGTTTTTTATTTCGAATCATTATCCAATCCTAAAACGACAACATCGTTTTTAAAAAATGAATTCGCCTTAACTTCATAGCCTTAACAGAATTAACCCAAGAAGGCTTGACCTAATGATTTAATATGGCTATGGTTAAATAAAAAAATAACAATAATCTACATACGCACCGCAATGCTTTTTCCCCTCCTCCTCACAGAAAGGATATTGCAATGCTCTGCTTGAACCTCACGCTGCCTCGCCTGACTGTCTTCCTGCTGTCCACCTTCGCAGCATTCTCCGCCGCCGCACATGGAAACCACACCCATTGGGGCTACACCGGACACGACTCCCCCGAAAGCTGGGGCAATCTGTCTGAAGAGTTCCGTTTGTGTTCCACAGGCAAAAACCAATCCCCCGTCAACATCACCGAAACCGTCTCCGGCAAACTGCCTGCCATCAAAATCAATTACAAACCGAGCACGGTTAACGTGGAAAACAACGGCCACACCATCCAAGTCAACTACCCCGAAGGCGGCAATACCCTGACCGTGAACGGCCGCACCTACACCCTGAAACAATTCCATTTCCACGTCCCCAGTGAAAACCAAATCAAAGGCCGCACCTTCCCGATGGAAGCCCACTTCGTCCACTTAGACGAAAACAAACAGCCTTTGGTATTGGCAGTATTGTACGAAGCCGGCAAAACCAACGACCGCCTCGCGCCTATATGGAACGTGATGCCGATGAAAGAAGGAAAGGTAAACCTCGACAAAGCCTTCGACGCCGGCACCCTGCTGCCGAAACGGCTGAATTACTACCGCTTTGCCGGTTCGCTGACCACACCACCATGCAGCGAAGGCGTATCGTGGCTGGTATTGAAAACCTACGACCACATCGACCAGGCGCAGGCAGAAAAATTCACCCGCGCCATCGGTTCGCACAACAGCCGCCCCGTCCAACCGCTTAACGCGCGTGTTGTCATCGAATAAACGGTAAAGCCGTAAACGAAAAGGTCGTCTGAAAACCTAAATTTGGTTTTTCAGACGACCTTTTTACATGATGGTCTAAGGTTTCAGAACACCGAGTCCGGCGTGTATCCGAAGGAAGAATCGCAATGTAGTATCAATCATCAGGATGAAACCTTGCCGCTTCGCGTTCTTTCATAGCAGTTTCCTTATCCTTCAATTTTGCCCCCAAACCCAAGCGTTTTTCATATTCCGATTGCGGCGTGCCGTCCTCCTGCATACCAAATGCGCTGGCATTTACCCAAAGCGCAAGGACGGCAACTACGAAAGCAAAAAATCCTACGATATACCAAAACATTTCTTTTCCTATCATGGGTCAACAAACGGGAAGAAGACAGATTTCCCGTTTGACCGGCAGCTTGCTGCGGTTTGTGAAGGCAAAAATGTATCACAAATCCGGTCCGGTATAAATTGCCGATTTGCCCTGCCATACTTCGTGTAAACCTTATCTCAAGCAGCATTGCACACTAATGCTTTTACCAATCAGACGGTTATACAAACAAAAGCCGGTCTTTCCGCTCAAAGGTCGTCTGAAAATCCATATCTGCATTTCAGACGACCTAACGTCGGCATCTGAAAGCCTAACGGAACAAATCCAATGCCTTGACGAACACCATCACCACGCCGTAAGCCAGCGGGACGCCGACCAACGTCCAACGCCACCAAACCGAAAAACCGCCTGCCGCAACTTTTTCCTGCAACAAGTAGGCATCGGAAACAGCAGTTTCGTCATCGGGATTGCCGCTGTGCGCCGCTGTTTTGATGTCGGTTTCATGGTGTTTTTCATGAACCGATCTGACGGCAAGGTTGCACAGCAAACCGACAATCAACAATCCCGCCATGATATACATGGTAACGCCGTATGCCTGCGCAGCGGGAACACCGCTGTCGATTTGGCTTTGGCGGATGTAGTTCACCAAAACCGGACCGATCACGGCAGCGGTTGACCACGCCAGCAAAATACGTCCGTGAATCGCGCCGACCTGATAAGTGCCGAACAAGTCTTTCAAATAAGCCGGAATCGCGGCAAAACCGCCGCCATACATGGAAATGATGACGCAGAATCCAATAATAAACAAAGCCTTGTTTCCACTTTCGCCAATGGACGGAACGGCAAAATACAGCAGCGAACCGAGTACGAAAAAGATGGTGTAGGTATTTTTACGTCCGAGTTTGTCGGAAACGCTGGACCATAAAAACCGCCCGCCCATATTGAACAGGCTCAAAAGGCTGACGAAACCTGCCGCCGCCCCCGCGCCGATTGCCGCTTGTTTGCCGACCGACGCCTCTGAAAACAGCTCCTGAATCATGACCGAAGCCTGCCCCAAAACGCCGATACCGGCAGTCACGTTCAGGCACAACACCCAAAACAACAGCCAAAATTGCGGCGTTTTCATCGCTTGGGAAACATTGACATGATTGCTGCTGACCAGCTTGTTTTTCACTTTCGGTGCGACATAGCCTTCAGGTTTCCAACCCTCCGCCGGCACGCGGATGGTGAAGGCGCCGAACATCATCAACACAAGGTAAAACAGCCCCAAAACGACAAAAGTCGGTGCAACGCCGACCGACACATCGTCTGAAAACGCATTCATCAATGATACGGACAACGGCGAAGCAAGCATCGCACCGCCGCCGAACCCCATAATCGCCAAACCCGTCGCCATGCCCGGTTTGTCGGGAAACCACTTCATCAAAGTGGACACAGGCCCGATATAGCCCAATCCCAAGCCGATGCCACCGATCACGCCGTTGCCCAAATAGAGGAGAAACAGATTATGCGTACTGACGCCGAGTGCCGACACAAAAAAGCCCAAGCTGAAACAGCACGCCGCGACAAACATCGTCTTGCGCGGGCCGACACGCTCCATCCAAGTGCCGAACAAAGCAGCAGACGCGCCCAACATAGCCAGCGCGATACTGAAAATCCAGCCCACAGTCGTCAGCTTCCAATCCCCGACAGCCGATTCGGTAATGCCGATAAGCTTGGTCAGCGGCGCGTTAAACACGGAATACGCATAAATCTGCCCGATGGCAAGATGCACCGCCAAAGCGGCAGGCGGCACCAGCCAACGGTTGAAACCCGGCTTGGCAATCGTCGCCTCACGGTCTAAAAATTTCATAAAAGCCTCTTGATGTCTAATGAAAAACAGCGTTCTCCGCGAGGAAAACGCTTTAAATTGTTGACAATATTGTACCACGCTTCCGCATGGGCTTTACTCCGCTTAACATGAGTTTTTTGAGTAAGAAAGAGAAAAATCATTCATAAACGACGATGTTTGAAGATGGTTTGATGATATCCGTATCTCAGATAAAAGGTCGTCTGAAAATTGGTTTTCAGACGACCTAAAGAGTTTGAAAATGTATTCAAGCCTTATTACTTCTCAATATATTTTTCTATATCTCTACATTGTTCTTGCGTGCAGGAAACTGAAAAAAGCACTTTTCCACTTGTGGTACTTTGTGCAGAAAAGATGCTCTTTTCGTAATGAAATTCTATTTTATCCAATGAAATCAGCCCCTTTCCATTTTCTTTTCCGCAAAGCAGTTTATATTGCAGATTGGTTTTGCTTATATCGATATTTCCGCACACTTTTGTAGTATTGTTTTTAGATATGGATATTTTTAACCATTCATATTGCGAGTCGTAATAATAGTTTGAAATATAAGGCAAACTAGATGATGACACTGCTAGAGATATAACATAGTTAAAAAAGGTTTCCATAACTTACTCACTGTTTGTTTTTTTAATTTCAAGTAGAGGGCGATTTTGGAGTATAGCCTTATATTCCCTCTTCCCATGAAATAGAAAATTTAGAAATTTTTACCCCTTTTAAATCAAATGAAAAGACAATAGAAACGCCACCTTCGGTTTTTATTTCACACTCATGTTCCCACTCGTCTCTAGATACAAACTGCCATCCAATATCAGCAAGAAACAAATATTTTATAAATTTCTCAATAGTTAATTTTCTATTAATTTTATATTGCTTTGCAATGGTAACGCCTTTAAAACAAGGGTCTATTGACAATGAATAAACGATATCATCCGTAACCCCAACCTCCAATCCTTTCCAAAAAATGGAAAAACCACCTTCTACGTTACTGTCTTCGTATAACCATTTAGTCAGCTTTTTAAACCGTTTATGTTTGTGAAAGTCACTATACGACATACCAACAAATAAACCTTTAAATCTACCCGTTTTTAAGAAAGATGTTATATCCATCATCATGACCTTATGACCTCATTGCGGTCTATAACTTGAAATATCAATTCCCCATGTTCTACCGACCTTTTACCGTTTACCAAATTTTATTGCTGGATTTCAAATATCGATTGTCGTCAAAAGTATTAATCCATTGCGGTCTGAGTGCGATAAAAATGGCGGTAGTGATGCCGCTGAGGAAGGCCTCCGCCCAGGCGATCAGGATGAAAATAGGAAAGGCGGTGGTCCAAAGTACGGAGGTTGGGAAGGCATGGCTGATATCCAAAACGCTGACCAGTACCAGTCCGGTCAGCATCATGCCTACGGCGGACGCAATGAAGCCGTTGACAAAAATGAAGATAAAAATATTAGCGGGAAGACGGTTGACCAAGCGGCAAGAGAGCTGATTAACAATGAGTGGCGGTAAGAGCAAGGCGAGGGCGTTGACGGGATAGGCGTATCCGTCGCCGCCGTTGAACAATAAAAGATAAGGAAGAAACAAAGCCGAACCCAGCCATAATGCGGCGGGTGCGCCAATCATTAAGGCAACCAAATTCATGGCAAGCAGGTGGTAGCTCATTTGCGCGAGCTGCCCTTCGTCAGTCATTGCATTCAGGCACCATGCGGTCGTCAGTATCAGGGTGGAGAGGATGGAGGCGGAATGGTGTTTCTGCATGGATCGCCATGCCGGACGCGCGCAAACGAAAAGCAGAATGGACAACAGCAGCCAAGCGGCGATTAAAATCGAACTGGAAAACCATGCGGCTTGAAAATTCATACGAAACCAGACCGAGGGTAAATATTCAGACGACCTGCATTATACCCCGCAGACGAAATTCACTGCGGACTTGTTTTGTTTAGTGCTGAAACACGCTAAAATGACGACCTTTGCCGTTTATTTCAAGGGAAACAGCGAATGTTTTGGACAGTGCTGATTATCATTTTATTGTGTGCCATTTGCGGCGTATTTTGGCTGCACAGAAAACAAGAACGTGAGTGGCAGCACGAATTGGCGCGCTTAGAGCGCGGCATGCAAGAGGGCAAATATATTCCTAACGGTCAGGATGCTGATTCTCCACATCAATTTTCAGAAGATGCCAAAGCGGCATACGGAAAAACCATCGCACGCCTGCGCCTGATGGCGGCGCGTTACACTCCGCAGCAGGAGCAATTATCCGAGCAACCGGCAAACACTGAACACGAAGAATCTGAGACCGGTATGGAAGACATAGCGGATTTCTTCGAAAGCCAAGAAGCAAAACACGAATATCATCAAGATGCCGATATTGAAAGGTCGTCTGAAAATCCGTCGGCAGAACAAGTCCCCCAAGCAGAGCCGCCTCAACAGCACACAACAAAAAGGAAAGATACGCCGTATATCGTTCCTTTTGTCGAAACCGAAGAGCCTGAATATATTCCCCGTATCGTTAAAGACGAAGGCTTTGAAGAAATCACTTTGGAAGAGGCAACCCGTTCGCTCAATGAAGCGGCGTTACAGGAATGGGAAGAGCAACAGACCGTCAACCATCCTGCAGGCGACCGGAATAACGATGACGGGGAAATCCAACCCATACGCGCATCGGTAACACCGATGAAAGGTTTGCAGATTATCGATTTCAACGATCCCGTACTGCGCCGGACCCGCGAGCGCGTCATGGCGGGCGTCAATGGCATCCAAATCCCCAAAGCCAGTGCTCCGCATATCGAAACCGTGCAAACCGCATTGCGCACAGCCGAGCGCGAAGCCATTTTGCCTGTCGTTGACAATCTGGATAGCCGTGCAGAGATTGATGTGACGGATATTCGGAACACATTGGCTCGAAGTACGGCAGCACGCCAGCGCCTTGCCGCCGCTGTTGCGCCTGTGCGCGATTTCCAGCCGCAAATCATTCAAAACGATGAAATTTTGGCAAACCTGATTCCTGCAAGCCGCCGACGGACGGTTCGCCACGCTGAAGCGGCGGCGGAAAAACTGGCGCGCAAGCAGCAATCTGCTGCCGCGCAGGTGAAATTGTCGGAAGAAGCCGATCTGCGACCTGAGCAAACGGTTGAGCGTTCCGTCACACGCAAACCACTGTTCCCGCCTAAAACGCTTCGCACCGAACCTGTCGCTCCGCCAAAAGAAAAAGCAGTCTATATTTCAAGACAGCCCGCCCCTACCGCAACCGTAGTCGAGCCGCCCGAAGTACCGACCGTTACTCCGACGCCAATCGATATCCCGACACCGCCGAGCTTTACGCCGCCACCTGTTGCGCCGGAAATCGTCGATCCTCCGGTAGCGCGCCCCGCTTGGGAAATCCCTGCTTTCCATTCTGAAGTCAATGCGCATGTCAGCGATAATCCTGTCCGCTCGATTCATGATTACTTAATCAGTGAATCCGAAACGGAGGATGAAGTCGCAGGCGGAAATGTACAGAGAAATGCTGAAACCGAATCCGCCCATACGGAAGATGCGGAAATTTCTGCTTTTGAACATCATCAGCCGATACATCATGCCGATCTTGCGACGGGTTATGCTGCCGATGATGCTGATGCAGATTCAGAAGAAGAGACCGGGGCGTTTCACAATTTTTCAGACGACCTGAAGTACCCACTGCCAACCACAGACTTGCTCCTACCGCCCCAATTCGACCCTGCCGCCACGCAGACCGAAGAAGAATTGTTAAACAACAGCATCACTATCGAAGAAAAGCTGGCGGAATTTAAGGTCAAAGTCAAAGTCGTGGATTCCTATTCCGGTCCGGTGATTACGCGTTACGAAATCGAACCTGATGTCGGCGTGCGCGGCAATTCGGTCATAAACCTCGAAAAAGACCTTGCCCGTTCGCTCGGTGTTGCCTCTATCCGCGTCGTCGAAACCATACCCGGCAAAACCTGCATGGGCTTGGAGCTGCCGAACCCGAAACGGCAAATGATACGCCTGAGCGAAATCTTCAATTCGCCCGCGTTTGCCGAATCCAAATCCAAGCTGACGCTCGCGCTCGGTCAGGACATTACCGGTCAGCCCGTCGTTACCGACTTGGGCAAAGCACCGCATTTGCTGGTTGCCGGTACGACCGGTTCGGGTAAATCGGTCGGCGTTAATGCCATGATCCTGTCCATGCTTTTCAAGGCGACGCCTGAAGACGTGCGCATGATTATGATTGACCCGAAAATGCTGGAATTGAGCATTTACGAAGGCATTCCGCACCTGCTCGCGCCTGTCGTTACCGATATGAAACTGGCGGCCAACGCGCTCAACTGGTGCGTCAACGAAATGGAAAAACGCTATCGTCTGATGAGCCATGTAGGCGTGCGCAACCTTGCGGGCTTCAACCAAAAAATCATGGAAGCCGCGGCACAAGGTATGAAAATCGCCAACCCGTTCAGCCTGACGCCCGACAATCCCGAACCTTTGGAAAAACTGCCGTTTATCGTCGTCGTGGTTGACGAATTTGCCGACCTGATGATGACCGCAGGCAAGAAAATCGAAGAACTGATTGCCCGCCTTGCCCAAAAAGCCCGCGCGGCAGGCATCCATTTGATCCTTGCCACGCAACGCCCCAGCGTCGATGTCATCACAGGTCTGATTAAAGCCAACATCCCGACACGCATCGCTTTCCAAGTGTCCAGCAAAATCGACAGCCGTACAATTCTCGACCAAATGGGCGCAGAAAACCTGCTCGGACAAGGCGATATGCTGTTCCTGCCGCCCGGTATAGGTTATCCGCAACGTGTCCACGGCGCATTCGCTTCAGACGACGAAGTACACCGCGTAGTCGAATATCTGAAACAATTCGGCGAGCCTGATTACATTGACGATATTCTGATGAGCGGCACAACCGACGATCTGCCGGGTATCAGCCGCAGCAGCGACAGCGAAGTTGATCCGATGTATGACGAAGCCGTCTCTGTCGTTCTGAAAACGCGCAAAGCCAGCATCTCGGGCATCCAACGCCAATTACGGATCGGCTACAACCGCGCCGCCCGCCTGATTGACCAAATGGAAGCAGACGGCATCGTTTCGCCTGCCGAAACCAACGGCAACCGTACCGTTTTGGCGCAAAGCAGCGAACATTTGGACTAAAGCCACACCAGAGCAGGGAAAAAGCCGATTGCCGTTGCAGTTTCCCCTGATTTTGGTACAATACCGCCATTCATTCTTACACAGACAAGCCGCCGAGATTTAGGCGGCTTGTATTTTTATTTTCATTTTGCGGATTATATTTACCGCATTTTTTACTAGGCAAAAGCAGTCCAAACGCTTTTGCGGAGATGACAAACCATGCAAAAAATTCCATTGACCGTACGCGGCGCAGAATTGCTCAAACAAGAATTGCAACGCCTCAAAAGCATCGCCCGTCCCGAAATCATCGAAGCTATCGCCGAAGCCCGTTCGCACGGCGACTTGTCCGAAAACGCCGAATACGAGGCCGCCAAAGAAAAACAAGGCTTTATCGAAGGACGAATTTCCGAGTTGGAACACAAATTATCCATGGCACACATCATCAATCCCGCTGAAATCCACGCAGAAGGCAAAATCGTCTTCGGCACGACCGTAACGCTGGAAGATTTGGAAACCGAAGAACACGTTACCTATCAAATCGTCGGCGAAGACGAAGCAGACATCAAAGAAGGCAAAATCTACGTCGGCTCCCCCATTGCCCGCGCCTTAATCGGCAAAGAGGAAGGCGATGTCGCCGAAGTACAGGCCCCCGGCGGCGTACGCGAATACGACATTATTTCGGTTCAATATATCTGATTGCCCCGAATAGCCTTGATATAAAGAGAACAGAGGTCGTCTGAAAACCAAGAAAAATGGTTTTCAGACGACCCTTCTTACAGTATTCTCCTTGAACTAAGCCATACAAGCAAAAACAGCCGATACTTTCCCGTATCGGCTGTTTCGTTTACTGCTTCATTCATATCAAACTAATTGGTGCTTAGGCAGCTCTTTCAAAGTCAGCGGCTTGATGTACCAAATATCGCGGCAGTAGTCGGCGATGGATCGGTCGGACGAGAAGAAGCCCATATTGGCGATGTTGATCAATGCGGATTTTCGCCATGCGGCAACATTGCGGTAGTGTTCGTCCGCTTTGTATTGCGTGTCGATGTAGCTGCGAAAATCCGCCATCAGTTGATAGAAATCGCCGTAAGGTTGCAGGACGTCGTTATAGCGGTTCGGCTCTTCGGGGGAGAATGTGCCGCTGCTGATTTGGTTGACGACGCGGCGCAGGTCGTGATCGCGTTCGATGTAGCCCAGCGGGTCGTAGCCGTTGCGGCGAAGTTCTTCCACTTGTTCAACGGTGTTGCCGAAGATAAAGCAGTTGTCTGCGCCGACTTTTTCCAGAATTTCAACGTTCGCGCCGTCCAGCGTACCCATACAGAGCGCACCATTGAGGGCGAACTTCATGTTGCTGGTGCCCGATGCCTCCGTGCCTGCCAATGAGATTTGTTCGTGCAAATCGGCGGCGGGGATGATGATTTGGGCGAGGCTGACGCTGTAATTCGGGATATAGACGACTTTAATCAGGTCGCGGATGCGTTCGTCGTTGTTGATGGTTTTCGCTACGTCGTTAATCAGGCGGATGATTTTTTTCGCCATGTAGTAGGCGGATGCGGCTTTACCGGCAAAGATGAAGACGCGCGGCTGCCAGTCGAAATCCGGGTTTTCCAAGATTTTGTTGTAGCGGTCGACGATGTGCATTACATTCAACGCCTGGCGTTTGTATTCATGGATGCGTTTGATTTGGATGTCAAATAGCGCGTCCGTGTTGACCTTGATGCCCAATTCGGTTTCGATGTATTTGGCGAGGCGTTCTTTGGCGGCTTTTTTCACTGCGCTGAATTCTGCCTGTACGCTTGCATCGTCAACTTTTTCGTTGAGCTTGGTCAGATTGTCCAAATGCAGGCGCCAGTCTTGTTCGCCCAAGTGTTTATCGAGGAAACGGGTCAGCTCGGGGTTGGCGATGTTGATCCAGCGGCGCGGGGTTACGCCGTTGGTCACATTGGTGAAGCGTTCGGGGAACACTTTGGCAAAGTCGGCGAATATGGAAGTGGTCATCAGGTCGGAGTGGATTTTCGCCACGCCGTTGACTTTGTGCGAACCGATGACTGCCAGCCATGCCATGCGGACACGGCGACCGTTGTTCTCATCGATGATGGACACGCGGCGGACGAAGTCGTCGTCGAAGTTGCCGATGGCGCGCAGGGCGTTCAAGAAGTAGGCGTTGATTTCAAAGATGATGTCCAAATGGCGCGGCAGCAGGCGGCCCATCAAATCGACCGGCCAAGTTTCCAAGGCTTCGCTCATCAGGGTGTGGTTGGTGTAAGAGAAAATCTTGCAGCACATATTCCATGCTTCGGTCCACGCAATGCCTTCTTCGTCAATCAGGATGCGCATCAGCTCGGGAATCGCCAGTACGGGGTGGGTATCGTTCAGGTGGATGGCGACTTTATCGGCAAGGTTTTTGATGCTGGGGAAACGGCATTTGTGGCGCGCCACGATGTCTTGTACGGATGCGGAAACCAGGAAATATTCCTGTTTCAGGCGCAGTTCGCGGCCGCTGTCGGTGGAGTCGTTCGGATAGAGGACGCGCGAGATGTTTTCATCGCTGTTTTGCGCGCGGACGGCGGAAGCGTAATCGCCGCGGTTGAAATCTGCCAAGTCGAAGCGGCTACCGGCGTGAGCCGTCCACAGGCGCAACGGATTGGCGACGTCGCCGCCGTAGCCAGGGATGATTTCATCGTATGCCATCGCGGAAATTTCTTCGCTCGGATGCCATTCTTTTTTGTCACCCATATTGATGACCTGTCCGCCGAAGCTGACGGCGTATTGTTTGTTCGGGCGGCCGATTTGCCATGCCAAATCTTGGTCGAGCCACAAATCGGGTTTTTCGACCTGCTGGCCGTCCACGATTTCTTGTTTGAACATACCGTATTGATAGCGGATGCCGTAGCCCATGGCGGGAATGCGCAAGGTGGCGAGCGAGTCGAGGAAGCAGGCGGCCAGGCGGCCCAAACCGCCGTTGCCCAAGCCGGGGTCTTGTTCTTGTTCGCAGATGTCGGCGAACTCTTTACCCAGTTGTTTGAACGCCTCTTCAAATTCGGCATACACGCCTTCGTTAATCAACGCGTTGACGAAGGCGCGTCCCAACAGGAATTCCATGGAAAGGTAGTAAACCATGCGTTTGCCGTTGTCAATGTGGGCGCGGCGGGTTTGCAGGAAGTCTTCGGCAATCAGGTCGCGCGCGGCGAGCATGGCGGCGTTGAGCCATTGGTGTTCGGTCGCCTCTTTCGGATCGACGCCCAAAATGAAAATCAATTTATAGACGATGGACTTGCGGATGGTTTCGGCATCCGGTTTCGGCATGACATAATCAAAACCTGAAATGGGTTGTTTTTTCTTAGCCATGATAGCCTTTCTCTGTTGGGGATGGGATGATGAAGCGGGGAATTTGTATCTTTTGGCGGTCTGAGGTCGTCTGAAAAGCCGTATGCCTTTATGTTCCGTTAAGCAAGTCAAGCAGGTAAATTTATTACTCATCTTCGACATTATAACTGAGGCAGTTTAAATAATAGGGTTTCTTTTAAAAACATCCTATTAATGACATATGTCATATATTCAGCGATGTATTTTTACGCTGCAAAATCCAAATACCCATATGTTCGACTGTCAGCTTGCCGTCTGTATTGTAATTAAACTTCTCGGATGGTACGCAAGAAATCTGCCAACTTCCTTGAGGCAGGTTAAATATTTGTTGACTACGTTTGGCATTGATCAACAGCAGCCATTCATCGTCCAAAACGATCTGCATGGCTTTTGCGCCGCGGTTGTGCCAACAAAGCTCGCTCATCGGTTCGCCTTGGATATTGAGCCAGCGGACGCGCTCTTGTTTCCACCAGACATCATCGCCCAACAATTTGATTTCTTGGCGCAGGCGGATTAAATCGCGCGTATAGCCTTGCAACGCTTCGTCCGCCTGCTGCCAATCCAGCCAAGTAATCGGGTTGTCCTGACAATAGCTGTTGTTGTTGCCCTGTTGGCTGTTGCCGAACTCGTCACCCGCCAGCAGCATGGGCGTGCCGTTGGCAAGGAACAGCGAGGCAAGCAAAGCTTTGACGGTGTAGGAACGGTCTTCCAAAATCGCCGCATCTTGGGTTTCGCCCTCGATGCCGTGGTTGTAGCTGATGTTTTCGTTATGCCCGTCGCGGTTGTCTTCGCCGTTGGCATGGTTGTGTTTTTCGTTGTAGCTGACCAAATCGCGCAGCGTAAAACCGTCGTGTGCGGTAATAAAATTGATGCTGGCGGAAGGATGGCGGCCGCTGTGGTTGAAAATATCAGACGACCCCGCCAGACGTTCGGCAAACGCACCCAAATTGCCGCTTTCCCACACCCAAAACGCGCGCATATCATCGCGGAAACGTCCGTTCCACTCGGCAAAAGGCTGCGGGAAATTGCCCAAGTGATAGCCGCCTTCGCCAATGTCCCACGCCTCGACAATCAGTTTGCAGCGTGCCAACACGGGGTCTTGGTACACCACCTGAAAAAAGCGTCCGTAAGCCTGAAAATCGGGTTCCCGCCCCAATACCGTTCCCAAGTCGAAGCGGAAACCGTCCACATGAAATGTTTCCGCCCAATAGCGCAGACTGTCCGCCGCCCAACGGGTTACGTCGCGGCGGACGATGTTCAACGTATTGCCGCAACCCGACCAGTTTTCATAGCTGCCGTCGGGCTTCAGCCAATACCACAAAGCATTGTCTATGCCGCGCTGGCAAAGCATCGGGCCTTTTTCGTCCTGCTCGGCGGTATGGTTGTACACAACATCCAAAATCACTTCCAAACCTGCTTGATGCAAGGCTTTGACCGCCTGCTTCAACTCTTCCGCTGCGCATTCGGCATCGGCGGCATAAGACGGCTCGACGGCAAAATGGGAATAAGTGTTGTAGCCCCAATAATTGCTCAAGCCCATTTTTTGCAGGTGGTATTCGTCCAAATGCTGGTGTACCGGCAGCAGCTCGACGGCGGTAACGCCCAAAGTTTTCAAATAATCAATCACGCGCGGATCGGTCAGCGCTTGATACGTTCCCGCGTGTTCCAAATCGGGGAATTGCTTGGTAAAGCCTTTCACATGGGCTTCGTACACTATCGTCCTGCCCCACGGATGGTTCGGACGGCGGTCGTCGCCCCAATCGAAATCATCGTCGCCCACCACCACGCTTTTAGGCGCCACCGCCGCATTGTCCCGCCCGTCTTCCGGACGAAACCATGCCATTTCCTCATCGTCCCGATAACTCGGTTTGCCGTCGATTTTTTTGGAATACGGGTCAATCAACAATTTGTTCGGATTGAAACACGAGCCGCCCGGCGCATCAGCGCGTCCGTAAACACGAAAACCATACCGCTGCCCTGCCCCGACCTCCGGCACAAAACCATAAAACACCGACCCGCGCCGCGAAGGCATTTCCAAACGGGTTTCCCCTCCCTTGTCAAAGAGGCACAGCTCGACTTTTTCGGCATGGATGGAAAACAGCGCAAAATTCGCCCCTTCCTCAGTCAGCGACACGCCCATCGGATAAGGCGCACCTTCTTCAATGCGCCATGTTTTGGTTTTCATTTTGTTTGTCCTGATTTGATGGAAACGCGTCGGGCTGCGCTTCCGGATAGTTGTTCTTTTTATAGGGGTGATGCTTGAAGGGAAAGAGGTCGTCTGAAAAGCAAAATCCCGTTTTCAGACGACCTCTTTTAGCCATAAACCTTTGTTTTAACTTGAGGCCGTCCGAATTTGAGCGCTATTAATTCGGCAACCTCACCGCCAACTCGGCAGGCCATGCTGCCTTAGCGTCGGTTTTTACAAAACCATTGCCCGTCAGCCCGCCTTTCAGCAGGCGGTTGTATTTCACCGCCGTTTCGCGCGGCACTTGCAATTTCACTTTAAACATCAGCTTCGCACGTTCATCGACCGTTTCCACCGACTTGGGCGTAAACTGCGCGTCCGTCGCGATAAATTTGATTTTGGCGGGAAACACCGCGTCAATGCCGTCCAAACGGATACGCGCATCATCATTGACTTTCAGACGGCTCATGCTGTCGGTCGGCAGGAAAATATTCATCGAAACATCGGCAGGATCAAGCAGGCTGACCACTTTCGAACCCGCCGCGACCACGTTGCCCGCTTCCGCAATGGTGTATTCCACCCTGCCGGCTATCGGCGCGCGGATATTCATATCATCGTTGGCGGATGTGGCTGATTTGACTGCCGCCCTCGCCTGTTCCACACCGGCGCGCGCTTCTGCTTGTGCGGCGGCACTTTGCGCCACCGTCGCCCGCGCTTCGTCCCGCGCCGCTTCTGCCGCTTTGACCGCCGCGACAGCGCGCTCATAATCCGCCTGACGTTTGGTGACTTCCGATTGCGACACCAGCTGGTCGGCAAGCAATTTGCGCGCATTGTCCAGCTCCATTTTCGCCACGCGCAGCTGCTGCCTGTTCGCGTCCACATTCGCCTGCGCGCGCGCAACCGTCTGTTTCATCTGCACTTCGGCAGCTTTGGCGCGCCCAACCGCCTCTTCTTGCCGCAATTCCGCCGCCCGCGCTTCTTCCAAACGGCTGTTGCTGGTTTCAGACGACAGTTCCGCCAGAATATCGCCCTCTTTCACGTCTGCGCCCTCTTCCACCAATACCGCCTTCACCCGCCCCGGATACAGGCTGGCGACATCAATGCGGTTCAGTTCCAGCCGCCCGTTGGATTGCGCGATCCATGCCGGCAGGGTTTCTTTTTGGTTTTGAAGGACATACCACACGCCGCCCGCAGCCAGCGCGACGGCAAGAGAAGCAATAACAGCTTTTTTCATGTTGCGTTACACCTTAATCGTCAAAACGGACACGCCTTAGAGCGGTATTGCGGAAACAGCGCGGCAAACGCCCAATCTATCCTTTGGTGGATGGACGAATCGGTCAGCAAATCCTCATGCCGCCCGTTCATCTCATCGGTCAGTATCCCCAACATACGGTAGCGCGTGTTCATAATCATCGGCGAGATGACCGCGCCGTTGAGAAACTCAAACTGATTAAACAGAGCCAGTTCCGGCACATCCTCCCTGCCGTTGCACGCCTTAATATGCTGAATCATCCCGCAGGCAAGCATCTTATGCTGCTTTTTCAACGCTTTGGTAATCAAATCCACGCCTTCTTCGCTGTCCAGCAGCATCCTGTGTATCCAAGCCAAATGCTCGCGTATCGTCACCGCCAGCCGCCAGACAATCTGATACAGCCGCTCCGTATCTTCGATGTTTTGGGCAAAATCGAACGACACCCGCCCCAAAGCCCGATTGCTGTACTCAATCAACATCGCCTTCACAAATTCGTCTTTATCGGCAAACATCCTGTTGAACGTTTCCAAATTCGAATTCAAATGCTCCGCGATCGCCTGCTCGGACAGCCGCTTGTAGCCGCATCTGGGATAAAAATGAATGCCTGCGGAAATAAATTGCGCACTGGTCACACCGTTCATTATCTTCACCTCATCTGCCTGTATTGTTGTCATAGGACAAATATCCAAGACTCAAATGAAACAAAAATCTTCTGAAATATCAGACCGCCTTCAGACGCTACTGTTGCAAACCAACGCCTCATCCCAAGCCGAGCCGATACAAATGCCAACCAACCGTTATTTTATCAAGCACGCAAAACGCCCCGACTCAATCATCCTGTCTGTTTTTTTATTTCACTATATAACAAACCGCCCCCGCCTTCAATGCAAGCCATCTTCCAATTATCATTAAAATCCGATAGTTAAATTTGTTTTGGGAGGATATGGGTCGTCTGAAAAAACGGTTTCAGGCGATTTGAAGAAAGCATCAATATAAACCAATACCCTTAAAACCCTGCATCGTTGAACTGCAAGCCTGACGGTTTGCCGCCATTCTTGCCTGAGTAACAACGGCTGAGCAAACATAAATGAAAATATAGTGGACTAAATTTAAACCAGTACGGCGTTGCCTCGCCTTAGCTCAAAGAGAACGATTCTCTAAGGTGCTGAAGCACCAAGTGAATCGGTTCCGTACTATCTGTACTGTCTGCAGCTTTGTCGCCTTGTCCTAATTTAAATTTAATCCACTATATCAGGACGAAACCTTATTCGTTCCCCCCAAAAAATTTCAGACGACCCCTTCATCTCAAAAGGTCGTCTGAAACAGGCAAAGCAGTTGGTTTGAACCTGTCTTTCTGTGTTCAAAAAAACAAGTTCAGCCCAAACTTACGCTTCGTCTTCTGCCTGATCGGCTGAGTCCGTTGCACTCGGCTGGGCGGCTTTGTAGAGGTAAACCGTTGCCAGCGGCGCTACTTTGACGGCGAGCGAGTTGGGTCTGCCGTGCGACCAGATTTCTTCGGTTTGCAGGGTTTGTCCGGCGGATACGCCGCTGCCGTTGTAGCCGGGGTCGTCTGAATTGAGGATTTCGCGGTATTCGCCGGCTTCGTTCACGCCGAAGCGGTAGCTGTCGTGGACGACGGGCGTGAAGTTGCTGATGACGATGACGCGGTTGCCTTCGCGGTCGCGGCGTTCGAAGACGAAGACGGAATTGTTGCCGTCGTCGGCGACCAGCCATTCGAAGCCTTCCGGCCATTGGTCGAGCTGGTAAAGCGGCGCGGTGTCTTTATAGACGCGGTTCAAATCGCGCACGAAGTTTTGTACGCCTTTGTGCCAGCCGCCCTCTTGGTCGAGCAGGAACCAATCCAGTCCTTCGTTGTAATTCCACTCTCTGCCTTGCGCGAACTCGTTACCCATAAACAGGAGTTTTTTGCCGGGGAAGCCGTACATGAAGCCGTAGTAGGCGCGCAGGTTGGCGAATTGCTGCCAGCAGTCGCCGGGCATCCGTCCGAGCAGCGAGCGTTTGCCGTGTACGACTTCGTCGTGCGAGAGCGGCAGGACGAAGTTTTCGCTGTATTGGTACATCATGCCGAAGGTCATTTTGTTGTGGTGGTATTTGCGGTTGATGGGGTCTTCCATCATGTAGCGCAAGGTGTCGTTCATCCAGCCCATGTTCCATTTGTAACTGAAGTTCAAGCCTTCTTGGCGGGTTACATTGGCGAACGAGGTGGATTCTTCGGCGATTTCGGTGGCGGAGGGGACGACCTCTTTCAGCATGGTGTTGGTATCGCGCAGGAAGGCGATGGCTTCAAGGTTTTCATGGCCGCCGTATTGGTTGGGTATCCATTCGCCGTCTTTGCGCGAGTAGTTGCGGTAAATCATGGAGGCGACGGCGTCCACACGGATACCGTCGAAACCGAAACGCTCTATCCAATACAGGGCATTGCCTTGCAGGAAATTTTTGACTTCGTTCCTGCCGAAGTTGTAAATTAGGGTGTTCCAGTCTTGGTGGTAGCCTTCGCGCGGGTCGGCGTGTTCGTACAGCGCGGTGCCGTCAAACTTGGCAAGCCCGTGGTCGTCGGTCGGGAAGTGTCCGACCACCCAGTCGAGGATGACGCCGATGCCTTCGTCGTGGGCGGCTTTAATCAGGGCGCGCAACTCGTCGGGCGAACCGAAACGGCTGGTCGGCGCATACAATCCGGTCGCCTGATAGCCCCACGAGCCGTCAAACGGATATTCGGACACGGGTAGGAATTCGATATGGGTGAAGCCCATGTCTTTGACGTATGCGACCAATTCTTTGGCGAGCTGTTCGTAAGTCAGCCAGAAGTTGTTTTCGGGATTGCGTTTCCACGAACCTAAATGCACTTCATAAATGCTGATGGGCGCGTCAATGGCGTTGGCACGGGCGCGGAAGTCGGGTGTGTCCACTTTTCCCGGCAAACCGCGCACGACAGACGCCGTATTCGGACGCAACTCTGCGCCGAAGGCATACGGGTCGGTTTTTTGCCGTACATTGCCGTTGGCATCGCGGATTTCAAATTTGTAGAGGGCGTTGAGTTTGACGGCGGGGATGAAGATGTCCCAAATGCCGTTGTCGCGGTGGAAACGCATGACGTGGCGGCGGCCGTCCCAGTGGTTGAATTCACCGATGACGGACACGCGCTGCGCGTTTGGCGCCCATACGGCAAAGCTCACACCTTTCACGCCGTCCACTTCGGCAAAATGCGCACCCAAAGTTTCATAAGGGCGAAGGTGTTTGCCTTCCGCCAGCAGCCAAGAATCCATATCTTTCAGGGCGGAGCCGAAGCGGTAAGGGTCTTCTTCGCGCACAGGCTCGGCATCTTCGGCATAACGGACGTTCAACGCATAATCGGGCGCGCCTTCGGGCAGCACGGCAACAAAGAATCCGCGTTCATCGACTTTTTCAGACGACGTAATCACCTCGCCGCTTTCACGGTTGACAATATCCACGCCCCAAGCGTTCGGAATCAGAGTCCGCACGACCTCGTCGCCTTCGACAAGGCGGTGTCGTCCCAAATAGGCGAACAAATCGCTGTGGGTGGCAAGAAACAGGCTTTCGACCGTGTCGCGTTCGACTTGGTCAAGCTCGTGATAAGGCTTCATCCGGCTGTTTTTCTTCATGCGTACCTCTCCAATCA
Organism: uncultured Neisseria sp.; assembly: GCA_963529965.1. Classification (GTDB taxonomy): domain Bacteria; phylum Pseudomonadota; class Gammaproteobacteria; order Burkholderiales; family Neisseriaceae; genus Neisseria. Next base: position 8,860 of record CAUSDA010000029.1, on the reverse strand, counting down.
TGGCAAGTTGGCCGCCCATCAGGCGGTTGTGGGGAAAATCTTCAAGCGCGACGGGCATTTTGCGCGCCCAGTTGGGATAACCCTCGGAAACGCCCGGCACATTCAGGTTATCGCTCATGCCCAGCAGGTTTTCCAGTTGCACTGCATACAGTTTGCTGCGGCTCATGGCGGCATACCGGTGCAAGGCGGTTAACAGCGTTTCGTCAATTTCAGAGGACATCTCGGCGTCGGCAGGCAGGCAGCCGGCGTGTTTCAACTTATCGAACAAATCCGCCTTGTCGTGTTCGCGCGCTTCCAAGGTCGTCTGAAAAGTTTCCGCATCGGGAATCGTACCCAAGCGGAACATCAAATCCAAATCCTTGCCCGTCCAATAGCCCGCCAAGGGCGCGACATCGTGCGTACTGACCACCGTAATCGCCTGTTCGGGATATTCTTCGGGCAATTCAAAGCCGTGCCAGCCTTTGCTGAAATACACGACCTTATAAGAAAACACCTGATAGCGGTTCAGCAAATAACGCGCTTGGTCGGGTACTGTCCCCAAATCCTCGCCGATGACCACGCATTGATTCCGCCGGCTTTCCAAAGCCAGGATGGCAAACATCACATCTGCGTCGTAATGCACATACGCGCCAAAGTCCGCCGTCTCGCCCGCAACCCACCACAGACGGCACAAAGCCATCACATGATCAATGCGCAAGATGCCGTAAAGCCGCATATTTTCACGCAAAAGGCGGACGAACTTCTCATAGCCCGTGTGCTTCAACATCATCGGATTGAGCGGCGGCAAATCCCAGTTTTGCCCCGTCGGGCTGAACGGGTCGGGCGGCGCACCGACCGCCATATCCATGCAGTAATCGGCGCGGTTAAGCCAAGTGTCCGCGCTGCCGCGTGCCACGCCGACCGCCAAATCGCCGTAAATCCCCAGCTTCACGCCGCGCGCCGCAGCCGCCTCGTTCACTTCGCGCAACTGCTCCGCGCAAAGCCATTGCAGCCACATATAAAAACGGATTTCGTGCCGATGACCCTGTGCAAATCTTTGAACCGCCTCGCCATGCGGATCATGAAACTCCGACGGCCAAGACAGCCAACCCACTTCGCCGGAGCGGTTGTAATACTGATCCAACGCCTCAAACAAACCGAAGCCTTGCAAAGCCTCTCCGCGTTCTTCGACAAAGGCGTGAAATGCCGCCCGCTCTTGTTCGGCGGCTTCGCATTCATCGTTTTCAAACGCGTCAAACGCCCTCTGCAAAGCATCGCGCTTGAACGCCCAAACCGCCGTATAAGCGACGGTTTCCGTAATCCGCAACGCCGCAATGCGCTGGCAGATATTCGGCTGCTTGAGCCAGTTTTTCAGCTTTTCGTTATAGGAGAACGCGCCGACCTTTTCCACATCCAGATAAATCGGATTGAGCCATTCGCGCGAAGACGGGCTGTACGGGCTGGCAAAAGCAGGCTTGGCACTGAAAAGCGCGTGCAGCGGATTGATGCCGACGAAATCCAGTTGCTTATCCGCCGCAAACGCCATCAAATCGAGCAAATCGGTAAAATCCCCGATGCCCCAGTTCCGTTGCGAACGCAGGCTGTACAAATGCGTGGTCAGCCCGTTCATGCGCAAACCGTGTTCCAGCGTTTTCGGCTGATAAACCGACTGCGGCGCAACCACCAGCCGCACCTTGCGGACGCCGCCTTCCGCTTCCGCAGACAAAGTGTAATAGCCGCAAGCCAAAGCCGGCAGCGCCACCCAAAGCGCGCCGTCTTCGCCATGGTTCGACGGCAAAACCTGCCGTCCGCCCGCTTCGTCTTCCAAGCAAACTTCAGCTGCGCCATGAAACTCAGCAGGCAGTTGTAAAGATTCCCGACCATTTTCATGCGCGACCAAAGTATCCGCATAAAGGTCGTCTGAAAAACCGTCCTGCTGCAAAGCCTTAATAATCCCTTCCAAAACCTCGGGCTTGGCCGCATGATAAATTCCACCGATGTCGTGGAAACCCAAATCAATACCCAAGCCTGCAGCCTGCTCTTCCAAATGTTCGCTCATGACACAATTCGCCTGTTTACAATAAACCGAATCTTAATATAAATAAGATTGAATGTTTCCCATAATTCAGAGAAAACAACCGTTCAGACCAGAATTTCCCTGCTTAGTTTGACTTATCCCAAAATTTTGATTGATGACTCTAAAGACATGCTGACAAAACGGCGGGAAAATTTCTATTATCATAATATTCTAAATAGTAGACATCTTTTTCGTTGTTTCTGCAGCAAACCTACAGTATTTCTCATTTAATCTCTGAAATTCGTTTTTCGTAAGATTTAAATAAGTTTTCCAAGTAATAATTTATCGAGGAACTTCTATAAAACCCAATATTGTCATACAGTTTCATTGCAAAAAACGATTTGATTTGTTTCTTCCATATATGAAATAAATTCCAAAACATTCGTTAACATACTTTTTTGAATTACGACAGAAGTTTTAACTTGTAAATTCCATAAGATTAAAATAATATACAGAAAATTTTTCACCAGCCCTTTTTTTCATCTGAGATTATTACCTATGTTAAAACAAGCTATTTTACTGACTGCTCTGATTGGTACGCTTACCGGCTGTACTTACGGCCATATGCACTACTCACCATCCTATGAACAAGAAGCTACCATGCGTGCCGACTCCCGCCGCGTTCAAGCTGACGAACGTGCAGAACGTGCAGAGCGCCGCCGCGAGCGCCGTCAAGAAATGATGGATGAAGCCGACGCTATCAACCGCGCCAACCGCAACAACCGCATCTACATCCTTCACTGATCACCGGTCCTTACGGATCATTGGATTCCTAATACTTATATTTCAAACAGGTAACATCATGAAAAATAAAATCGCAGCCCTGCTCCTGACTTCTTTCGTTATCACCGGTTGCTCTGCGCCCGGAGGCTCCGTAGGCGATTTGGCTATCGGTAGCGATTCCGCAGCCATCAAAGCAGGCCGCAACCGCGAATCTGCACAACTCTCCCGTGCCGAGCTGGAACAACACCGCCGTCAACGTACCAATGTTTCAGAAGAGTTGGCATTGGAACGTGAAAAACGCCAAGACAAACGTGACCAAGTCAACGGCGCAATGGGTACCGCAGCCAATGCAGTCGGTCTGATTGGCGGTATCGCAGGTACTGCCGCTTTGATCAAAGCTTGGTTCTAATTTAGCAGGTATTCGTAAAAAACGACCGGTACAGCGTATCGGTCGTTTTTCTTATTCTCGGCTTCTTCATAGGCTAATTGAGTTTAAACTTTCTAAATACCGCAATTTAAAACTCATTCATCCTTTATAAAGATAAAGTCATAAACAAAACCCAAAAGGTCGTCTGAAAACCCAAAACCAGTTTTCAGACGACCTTTATCTATTGAACGCGATCAAGCCGCTTTGCGGTGGTAATGCCGTAGTGCGTGTTCTTTGCGACGACCGCTACTGAAGGCGGATACGCGTTTCAGATAACCAATAACGCGGGTGCCGTAGTCGATGTCGTGGCTGCCGCAGGCGGAACAGGCGTGCAGGGTGCGTTTGTCGATATGGCCGCATTCGTTGCAGATGGTGATGCGCACGTTCACGCAGAAGTAGTTGCAGCCGGTTTGCGCGGCAATGTCCAAGAGCGAGCGGTAGCCGGATTCGGGCAGGGCTTCGTCGAGGTTCAGGTGCAGCGCGGAGCCGCCGTCGAGCCAGTCCACCAGTTCTTTGCCGTGCAGCAGGAATTTGTCGAGCGCGTTGATTTCTTCGTCTTCAACGACGTAGAAATAGGAGTTGTAGCACTCGCGGCTGACTTTGTAGCCGTCGGCTTTGTCCCATTTGGCATTTTTCACACCGAGGTTTTCGGCGGGAACGAACTCGGTGTTGAACTTCACGCCGTAGTACTTGCTGGCGGCTTGGTTGGCTTCGAATATGGTTTTCAGACGACCTTGGACGAAATTGATGTAGTCGTCGTTGTAGCCGACTTTGATGCCTTGCGATTCGGCGGCTTCCGCCATGCCGTTGATGCCGATGGTGAGGAACTGTTTGTCCAGCGTGATGAAACCTGCATCGTAAACGGGCAGCATTCCGGCGGCTTGGTATTCTTCCATCAGTTTGCGGTAGGCATATTGGTATTTATGGATTTTGGCGACTTCGGCGGCAAGGTCGCGCCCGTCTTGTTCCAGCCGGTTCATATTGATGGTGATGACGTTGATGGAACCGGTCGCTACGCCGCCCGCGCCGAGGGTGTAGCTGAAGGTGCGGTCTTCAATGGCGTTGCGCAGACGGCAGCAGGAAGCCAACGAGTCGGGATTGTTGGAAAGATAGACGAAGAAGGAATTGCCTTCCGCCAACTCTTTCGCCATTTCGTCGGCAAACACGGTGTCTTTGCATTTGCCGCCGTCGGTCAGCATCGCAGCGGTCACAACGGGAAAAGTCAAAACGGCTTTGGTGCGTTCCTGATTGAACCATTTGAGGAAGAAGTTTTGCAGCTTCGTCACGCTCGCCCACACCGGTTTGCTGAAATCGGGGAAGACGAAATCGCCGAACATCGCATCGAAATAATATTGATCGTAAACGGAAATATTCCAGAATACGCTCTGATAGCCGCGCGCGGCAGCGGGCTGGTTGATGCTGTACACCACCTGCTGCATATGGTTGGCGATTTCTTTGCCGTGGGTTTCCAAATAATCGTCGCCGTAGTCTTTGCGGGCGAAGTAGTCGAAATAAGTCAAAAATTCCACCGTCGCCACCGCGCCGGCAAACTGCGCGCTGATGGCAAACACAAGATTGATAAACGAGCCGCAAAACGAAGCCAGATGTTGCGGCGCCTTAGATTCGCCGCCGAGTTTGCTTAAGCCGTCGAGCAGGAAGGGATACAGCGTAACCGACACACAATAAGGCTTGAGGCTGGTTTCGTCATGCACATAAATCTCATGCGCCTCAATCTGGCGGATGTATTCGTCGGCGACGGATTGGTCGAAAATTTCGGCGATTTTGCGCGACACTTGGGCACGGTTAATCTGCACGAAAAAGTCTTTCATGATTTCCGCTTCCATCGTGGCGATGTTTTTCTGGGTAACGTTGGCATTGGCGTCCATTTTCGAACCGTCCGCCGCGTTTTGCGCGCTGATGTAGTCGTGCATGAATTGCAGTTTGCCGTTTAACTGTTCGGGATGCAGCCGAATCATGTTAATTCCTCCTGTGTGGGTTGGATAAAAAGCCTCAGGCCGTCTGAAAAGCGGCCGCCTGCGGCTGAGTCGTAATCGGGATGATTTTGGGCGCCGGTTTGCCTTTGATAAACAAGCGGTTCAACACCTCGCCCGTGCGCAAATCGATAAATTTCTGATTGGTGGTCGGGCTGTCCAAGCCGCCCAGCTCCATCTGCCAGCGGCCGGTTTTCAAATACGTCAGATAAGGCAGGATGCCGTCTGAAACCGCCTCCAGCTCTTCACGCTCCAGACCGGTGTACAAACAGGCTTTCAAACCCGCCTGCGTCACGATGCCCAACATTTTCTGCAAAATTTCCGGCTGCCATTCCCCGCCCATAAACAACACGCAACTAATCAGCCCGCGATAGCGTTTCAGACGGCCTTTCAAATAATCCTCGGTCAATTCCGTGCCGACACCCTCTTTCCACGCATCGGCACTATGGCAGCCTTTGCAGCGCAGCGGGCAGCCTGAAAACAGAAACGCCAGCGACACTTCGCCCGGCACTTCCTGCCAGACAATTTGCTCGATTGTGAATTTCAACGCTGTCATGACTTGCCACTCATAAATACAATATATGGTGCGAATTAAATCACAAGAACACAAGATATGGTATTTTTATTTAACAATGCAACAAACCGATATGATAGTTTTTAATAATTCACTATATTAAAAATCCAAATCAAAAAACAGTTTAAATATAAAAAAGCCGTACTCGGGAAATACGCTTCGCATTTCCCAATATGGCTGTTACGCCATCACGCTTTTATTAAAATTTACCTCCTTTTCTTACAGTACAGCCTTGCCCGGATAGCGAAACCCCAAAACGATAAGTAAACTCCGTAATAACAAAAGCCATTAACAATCCATTCCCTCCAATGACCAAAGGTCGTCTGAAAATACCCTTACCAGCTTTTCAGACGACCTCCCGCAATCTGAAACCCAAGCGAAAAGTGTTACAATAGCCGTTTTATTTTAGCCGCTTAAGACAGTCCGACCATGTGCAACCACCATCATCAAAACGACAGTAAAACTCCCCACTCAGAAGCCCGCGACAACGACACCATCCGCATCCGCGGCGCGCGCACGCATAATTTGAAAAACGTCGATTTGGACATTCCGCGCCACAAGCTGGTGGTGGTAACGGGGCTGTCGGGCAGCGGCAAGTCGTCGCTGGCGTTTGACACGCTGTATGCCGAAGGGCAGCGGCGTTATGTCGAGAGCTTGTCCGCCTATGCGCGGCAGTTTTTGCAGATGATGGACAAACCCGACGTCGATTTGATCGAAGGCCTGTCGCCCGCGATTTCCATCGAGCAAAAATCCACCAGCCACAACCCGCGTTCCACCGTCGGCACGGTTACGGAAATCCACGATTATCTGCGCCTTTTGTACGCCCGTGTCGGCACGCCGTATTGCCCCGAACACAATCTGCCGCTGTCCAGCCAAACCGTGTCGCAGATGGTCGATGCCGTGTTGAAGCTGCCGGAAGACACGCGCGTGATGATTCTGGCGCCGGCGGTGCGCGAGCGTAAGGGCGAATTTGTCGATTTCTTTGCCGACTTGCAGGCGCAAGGTTTTGCGCGGGTACGCGTGGACGGCGAGGTCTATCAGTTGGACGAAGTGCCGAAGCTGGAAAAAAACATCAAGCACAATATCGACGTGGTCATCGACCGCGTGAAAGTTAAGTCAGACATCAAGCAGCGGCTGGCAGAAAGTTTTGAAACCGCGCTGCGCCACGGCAACGAGCGCGCGCTGGCAATGGAAATGGACAGCGGCGAAGAACATTGGTTTTCGGCGCGTTTCGCCTGCCCCGTGTGTTCGTACAGCCTGCCCGAATTGGAGCCGCGCCTCTTTTCGTTCAACAACCCGATGGGTTCCTGCCCGACTTGCGACGGCTTGGGCAACACCAATTTCTTCGATCCCGAAAAAGTGGTCGCCCATCCCGAATTATCGCTGGCAACCGGCGCAATTGATGGCTGGGACAAGCGCAACCAATTCTATTTCCAAATGATTCAATCGCTGGCGCGGCATTACGGTTTTGATGTGCAGGCTGCTTGGGAAACGCTACCTGAAAAAGTCAAAAAAGTCGTGTTGCACGGATCAGGCAAAGAAGTCATTGATTTCACATACCTATCCGAACGCGGCACCACCTTCAACCGCAGTCACGCCTTCGAAGGCATCATCCCCAATCTCGAACGCCGCTACCGCGAAACCGACAGCGAAACCGTGCGCGAAAAACTACGCGAATACCAAAACCACCGCGCCTGCCCGAGCTGCGGCGGCGCACGTTTGCGCAAAGAAGCCCGCTACGTCTACGTCAGCGGCGAACCCTTGCACGAAGTCTCCGCCTGGCCGCTCACCAAAACCCACCAATTCTTTGAAACGCTGGATTTGGACGGCAACAAAAAACAAATCGCCGAAAAAATCCTCAAAGAAATCACCGAGCGTCTCGGTTTCCTGATTAACGTCGGGCTGGATTACCTGAATTTAAGCCGCTCCGCCGAAACCCTTTCCGGCGGCGAAGCCCAGCGCATCCGCCTCGCCAGCCAAATCGGCAGCGGCCTGACCGGCGTAATGTATGTATTGGACGAACCCTCCATCGGCCTGCACCAGCGCGACAACGATCGCCTGCTCGCCACCCTCAAACGCCTGCGCGATTTGGGTAACAGCGTGATTGTGGTCGAACACGACGAAGACGCCATCCGCGAAGCCGATTTCGTCGTCGATATGGGCCCCGGCGCGGGCGAACACGGCGGTAACGTACTGATTGCCGACACGCCCGAAAACGTCGCCAAATGCGAAAAATCCGTTACCGGACAATACCTCAGCGGCAAAAAATCCATTGCCGTGCCGTCTGAACGCACGCCCGTCAATCCCGACCGAATGCTCGTCCTCAAAGGCGCGCGTGGCAACAACCTTAAAAACGTCACCCTCGAACTGCCGCTCGGTTTGATTACCTGCATCACCGGCGTATCCGGCAGCGGCAAGTCCACCCTGATTAACGACACCCTCGCCAAAATCACCGCCCGCGAACTCAACCGTGCCCAAGAAGAACCCGCCCCATACGACGACATCCGCGGCCTCGAACACCTCGACAAAGTCATCAACGTCGACCAATCCCCCATCGGTCGCACCCCGCGCTCCAACCCCGCCACCTACACCGGCCTGTTCACCCCCATCCGCGAACTCTTCGCCGGCGTACCCCTCTCGCGCGAACGCGGCTACAACGTCGGCAGATTCTCCTTCAACGTCAAAGGCGGCCGCTGCGAAGCCTGCCAAGGCGACGGCGTAATTAAAGTCGAAATGCACTTCCTGCCCGACGTGTACGTCCCCTGCGAAGTCTGTCACGGCAAACGCTACAACCGCGAAACGCTCGAAATCCAATACAAAGGCAAAAACATCAGCCAAGTCCTCGACATGACCGTCGAAGAAGCCCGCGAATTTTTCGACGCCGTCCCCACCGTATCGCGCAAACTGCAAACCCTGATGGACGTAGGCCTAGGCTACATCCGCCTCGGCCAATCCGCCACCACTCTCTCCGGCGGCGAAGCCCAGCGCGTCAAACTCGCCTTGGAACTCTCCAAACGCGACACCGGCAGAACACTCTACATCCTCGACGAACCCACCACCGGCCTGCACTTCGCCGACATCGCCCTGCT
>CAUSDA010000028.1:0-28782 GCA_963529965.1 uncultured Neisseria sp. | reverse complement strand
GAGGCAACGCCGTACTGGTTTAAAGTTAATCCACTATAAAAGGTCGTCTGAAAACGTCTGACGAATGGCGTTAAAACGTTTTCAGACGACCTTTTTACGCGGCGGCAAGCCTGTTTCCTTTCCATTTCCGTCCAATGCCCGAGCGGACAGGTGGCTCAATTCGACTCAGGCGTTCTGCTTCAATCCACGCTAATGCTGACAAAAGAGGTCGTCTGAAACCAGATTTTCAGTTTCAGACGACCTTTTTCAAACCCGTATCCGTCAATAAAGTTCTAACGGCACGTCCAGCAATGCCTGCGCGTTTTCAATCTGCGCGGCGCAGGCGTAAACCTGCGGCAGGACGTGGGCGCAATAGACGCGGGCGTTGTGTTGCTGCGCCGCGTAGAAACTGCTGCCGAAGCCGTCGGCGTCGTCTGTTTGGACGGATTCGGCGGCAAGGTAGGCGCGGGCGAGTCCGATGGCGCCGAGCGTCAGCCCCATTTGTTGCAGGTAGGCGTTGGACGCGGCGGCGGCAAGAGCGGGACGGTCGGCGTATCCGACCATGCGGGCGATGCTTTGTTCCGCTGTTTCAATGGCTTGCGCCAGCTGCTGCGCGGCGGTAGGTTCGGCGGCGGCGAGTTTGTCCGCCAGCCCTTTGCCTTCGGCGAGCAGCTTCAAAGGCAGCGCACCGTTTTTGCCGGTGGTTTTGCGCCCTGCCAAATCGGCGGCCTGTATGCCGTTGGTGCCTTCGTAAATCGGCGTAATCCGTACGTCGCGCAGGTATTGCGCCACGCCGCTTTCTTCGACGTAACCCGCGCCGCCGTAAATCTGGACGGCGAGGTTGGTCAGGACGACGCCGTTGTCAGTCGGCCAGGCTTTGACGATGGGAATCAGGAAATCCAGTTCGCGCTCGGCTTCTTTGCGCAATACGTTGTCGGGGCAGGCGGCGGCAAAATCGGTCAGGGCGGCGGCGCGCAGATAGAGGGCGCGTTGGGCGGCGAACGTTGCCTTTTGTATCAACAACATACGGCGTACGTCGGGATGGCGGATAATCGCCACGTCGTCTGAACCGTCCGCCTCGTCGCGTCCCTGCACGCGCTCTTTCGCATAGGCGAGCGCGTTTTGGTAGGCGCGTTCGGCGACGGCGTGGCCTTCGATGCCGACGTTCAGCCGCGCGGTTTTCATCATGGTAAACATATACGCCAAACCCTTGCCCGCCCTGCCGACCAGATAACCTTCGGCGTTGTCGAACTCCATCGTACAGGTCGGGCTGGCGTGTATGCCGAGCTTGTGTTCGATGCCGATGGCGCGCACGCCGTTGCGTCCGCCCAAGCTGCCGTCTGCGTTCACCAAATATTTCGGCACGATAAACATCGACACGCCCTGCACGCCCGGCGCGGCATCGGGCAGGCGCGCGAGCACCAGATGGACGATGTTTTCCGTCATTTCCTGATCGCCCCAAGTGATGAAGATTTTCTGACCGCTGAGGGCATACGCACCGTTTTCTTTCGGCACGGCGCGGGTGGCGATGTGGTTCAAATCCGAACCCGCCTGCGGTTCGCTCAAATTCATCGTTCCCGCCCATTCGCCGCTGCACATTTTCGGCAGGTAGGTCTGTTTCTGCTCCTCGCTGCCGTGTTTGAACAGCGCGTCCACCGCCCCCAGCGTCAGCATCGGCATCAGCGACAGGGCAAGATTGGCGGCGCACCACATCTCTTCACACGCCGCCGACACGACCGCCGGCAGCCCCTGTCCGCCAAACTCCGCCGGCGCGCGCAAACCCGCCCAGCCCGCTTCGCAGAAATCATGGTAGGCACGCGCCAAATCGGGATGGGTGGTAATCACATCGTCTGAAAAACCCGCGCCGTGCAAATCGCCGGTGCGGTTGGTGTCCGCCCATTGCTCCGAGGCAAACCGCGCCGCTTCGTCCAGCACCGCATCCACCGTTTCCGCGTCCAAACCTTCCGCATGGGGCAGTTGCAGGATTTCGTCCAACCTGCCGTGCACGCGGATGCCGAAACGCAATTCGTTTACAGGGGCCGTGTAGCTCATGGAATCTCTCCGAAGTGAATGATTTGAAATGGATTTGGGATAAATTGGTATAGTTATACTAATCCTAAACCACAGGTTTGCAAAGCGCAGGTTTTCAGACGACCTCAGGCAAAATTCAAACCTATCCTTTTATTTTTAAACAAATTATTTCAAATCAGGCAGCATGAGCGGAGCGCAGCAGGTTTGAGCGCGGTCAAAGTCGTCAAAGGTCGTTTGAAAAAGATTTTGGACTTTTCAGACGACCTTTTTAAGAAAACAAATTTTTCGGGAACCAGACCTTCAATCAACTTTATCAAGGTATTGATTCTTAAACCAACCGATGACAAGTTATCGTTTCTTCAAAACAATTGGCGGGACTTCTTCCATTTATCGTAATACATAAAACCCATCTGATCGATTTTCCATTCCCCGCCTTCCAAAACCAGCGTATAGGTTTTCTTTTCCTCCCCATCTTCCAACACATCTATTTCGTATTTTTTATCGCTGATTTTCCTTTCGGCTGTAATGGTTTGGTTATATTTTGGAGGCATTCGAAAAGTTAAAGCCTCCAGTCGAGACTGTTTCAATGACAGCGCCCTTTTTGATAAAAATTTATGTTGTATGCTTTTAATTCCCTCTGAAAGCTTAACTTTATTTTCTTCTGAATAGAACTCTCCAAAATTATCCTCATCTATATAATTTTGAAGAATTTCTCCCCAATACAGTTCAAAATCTTTCATTAGTTGAATGAACTCAGCTAATGTTTCATGCGCGGTTTTCATATGACGAACTTCCTTTGAAGTGTATTCCATTGCATTTTACTCATTTCCTATAAAAAGATTTTGGACTTTTCAGACGACCTTTTTAAGAAAACAAATTTTCCGGGAACCAGCCCTTCAATCAACTTTATCAAGGTATTGATTCTTAAACCAACCGATGACAAGTTATCGTCTATTCAAAACAATTGGCGGGACTTCTTCCATTTATCGTAATACATAAAACCCATTTGATCGATTTTCCACTCTCCGCCTTCCAAAACCAGCGTATAGGTTTTCTTTTTCTCCCCATTTTCCAACACATCTATTTCATATTTTTTATCACTGATTTTCCTTTCGGCTGTAATGGTTTGGTTATATTCCGGTGGCATTTGAAAAGAAGGAGCTTCTTGTCTAGCTCGCTTTAAAGATAAGGCTTTTTTAGATAAAAATTGTTGGTGTATTTTTTTGATTTCATCAGACATTTTTTTACTGTTTTCATCTTCATCAATTTCAAAAAAAGTACCTTCATCCAAACTTTTTTGAGTAAGCTCTCCCCAATACAATTCATAATCTTTCATTTGTTGAATGAACTCAGCTAATGTTTCATGCGCGGTTTTCATATGACGAATTTCCTTTGAAGTGTATTCCATTGCATTTTACTCATTTTCTATAAAAAGGTCGTCTGAAACGCTTATCCGTGTTTCAGACGACCTTTTGCTTTCAGGATTTAAAAAAACGGATTGTACCGTTTTTCATGCCCGATGTCGGTCATTCTGCCGTGTCCCGCGATGACGCGGGTATCTTCGGGCAGGACGAACAGTTTGGTGCGGATATTATGGATGAGGTCGGCGTGGTTGCCGCGCGGGAAGTCGGTTCTGCCTATGGTTTCGTAAAACAATACGTCGCCTGCAATAAGCAGCCCTGCTTCGGCGCAGTAGAAAACGACGTGGCCGGGCGTGTGGCCGGGGATGTGCAGGACTTGAAAGGCGTAGCTACCGACCTTGAGCGTTTCACCTTCGGTCAGCCAGCGGGTCGGCTCGAACGCGGGGGAAACGGGAAAGCCGTATTGGGCGGTCGTTTCGGGCAGGGCTTGGAGCAGGAAACCGTCGTCTGCATGAGGGCCGATGACGGGGACGGGACGGTGTTCGCGCAATGCCACCACGCCGCCGGCATGGTCGAGGTGTCCGTGGGTCAGCCAAATGGCGGTCAGGGTGAGGTTTTTCGCGTCCAGCTCTTGCAGCAGGTAGGGAACGTCGCCGCCGACATCGGTCAGGACGGCTTCGCGGGTTTCGTCATCCCACAAAAGGGTACAGTTTTGGCGGAAGGGGGTAACGGCAATGATTTCGGCTTGAAGTGCCATGAGGCGGGATTCCTTGGGTAGTGGTTGGACGGGACAGATATTTTCAGACGACCTTCGGTCTGTTTATGCGGTATCATTATTATATTTGAAATAATCACTCACATTATTGGAACGTTTATGAGAACTTCAATTCAGGGCATGATACCGATTTTTGCCGCTTTTTTCATCCAAACGGCGCTCGGCGCAGATTTGATGCTGGCGCAGGAATATAAAGACCAAGAGATTGCGGGCTGGGCGATGAGCGAGAAGCTCGACGGCGTGCGCGCGTATTGGGACGGGCGGCAACTGGTCAGCAGGCAGGGCTACGCGTTTACGCCGCCCAAAGGCTTTACCGCGCAGTTCCCGCCCTATCCGCTCGACGGCGAGCTGTATAGCGGACGCGGGCAGTTTGAACAGATTTCCGCCGCCGTGCGCTCGTCTTCCGGCGATTGGCGCGGCATCCGCCTGCACGTTTTCGACGTACCCAAAGCGCAGGGCAACCTCTACCAACGCCTCGCAGTCGCGACGCAATGGCTGAAAACGCATCCGAACGCGCCCATCACCATCATCCCGCAAATCAAAGTCCGCGACCGGCAGCACGCGATGGATTTTTTGAAACAAATCGAAGCGCAGGGCGGCGAAGGCGTGATGCTGCGCCAGCCCGAATCGCGTTACAGCGGCGGCAGGAGCAGCCAATTATTGAAGCTGAAAAGCCAATACGACGACGAATGCACGGTAATGCGGCATTATGAAGGCAAAGGGCGCAACGCCGGACGGCTGGGCGCGGTCGGCTGCAAAAACCAACACGGCGAATTCCGCATCGGCAGCGGCTTCAAAGACAAAGACCGCGACAACCCGCCCAAAATCGGCTCGGTCATCACATACCGCTACCGCGGCTTCACGCAAAAAGGCACGCCGAAATTTGCAACGTTTGTGCGGGTCAGAACGGACAGGTAAGAGCCGATGGTCGAAAGGTCGTCTGAAAACCGGATTTTCGGGTTTTCAGACGACCTTTTTATAAACATGGATGGATACTGAATCGGTTTTCTGCTTTGGGGGCAGGAAAGGGGAGCTTTGGTATATATGGTGTACAATTTTCGTTTGATTAGTTTTTAATGGATTGGTTTGATAGAGGGATAGATGATGGATGTGAATGATTTGATTTTTGAAACCTTCCTATTATTTAGTGAAGGAAAATACGCTGAAGCACTTAAAAAACTACATCAGGCTTGGGATGGGATTACAGATAAAAGTACTCAGATTACTGAGCAAATTGAGATTCAATCTTGGTTTGGTGATTGTTATCTTGAACAGGCTCGGAGAACCAAGAATAGAAAAAAAGCAGGTGAATTGTTTGAACAAGCCATTAAACACAATCAAGAAAGGTTGGAACTTGTCAAGCAACTGACTGATGAACAAAACAGCATTCAGAAACAAATTAAAGTCCAATATTGGCTTGGCGGTTGTTATTTGGAGCAGGCCATAAAAATCAAGTATACAGATAAGGCTGTTGAACTATTTGAAAAGTCCGTTAACTGCTATAAGGAATGGTTGCAACTGACCGAACAACTATCAAATGAACAAAACCGTATTGAGGAACAAATTAAAGCCCTATCTTGGCTTGTCCGTTGTTATTTCACACAGGCAAAAAGAACCAAGAATACAGGCACAGCAAACGACCTATTCAAACAGGCCATTACACACAACGAAGAAAAATTACAACTTGCCGAACAACTGGAAGATAAACTGGACGACAGTATTCAGGAACAAATCAAGGCCCTATCTTGGTTTTGCGGTTGTTATTTGGAGCAAGCGCTAAAAACTAAGGATATGAACGAAGCAGCCAAACTGCTCAAGCAAGCGGCTGCATTCTCCAAACAACATTTACGGTTTACTAGACAACTGGAAGATGAACAAATCCGCATTCAGCAACAAATATTTGCTCGATTTGGGCTCGGCCTTTGTTATATAGAGCGGGTTAAGAGAATTAAAAATACGGATAAAGCGGAGGCACTTTTCAAGAAACAGGCCGGTAAATATCTTTTGGCGGCTCACGGACAATTATCACAATTAAGTGATGGCACAGAACAAAAAAGAATGGAAAAAATAATCCGTCCAGGGTTAAGAGCTATTGACTACCTCAATAAAGATTGGCATTCCTATTTCGAAAAGAAAAAACAAGAAATACAAGAATCGCTTTTCAAAGGTAAAACTTCACAACCGCAAGACGCCGTTGCAACCGTGTTGGCGGTTCTCCATATCACGCCGATAGAGTTGGGCTTTACCCCGATGGCGCATTACACTTCGCCCCATGTATGCCATATATTATTCGGCATCGGCGGCAACGAAACCTCCAGTCCGATGCGGCTCGGCAGTTCTACTTATATGAACGACCCATCCGAAGGCAAGGCATTGTTGGACTTGCTGAACCAGCAGGATTTGGAGTTGGAAAACAAAGCGGATGGCGCGTCCCACAATGCCTTTTTTACCTGTTTCTCCAGCCGCGTCAACGATTTGAACCAGTTTCGCCTGTATGGGAAAGAAGACGGCGTGGAGGCTTCGGGCTGCTGCCTGGTGTTCAATAAAAACGGGGATTGGCTGAGGGAAGCGGATGTTTCTGTCCCATTTCGCAGTCTATCCGAAATGTCTGGGCAGAATTCAGACGACCTGCCAAAAGTTAATGAATATGAAAAACTGCCACTTTATCAAGTCGCTTATATCGCGTACAAAGATGAATATATTGCGGAAAAGAAATGCGGGATATGGCTTCTTCCTCAAGAAAAACTGAAATTCGGTATCCGCCTGAAACCCGTCGGAAATGAAGACTGGCATCAGTTCCGCTTGGGAAAATTAAAAGAAGCGTTGGAAGAGCTTATCGGGTTTTTCAAGGACAAATCCGCCGTCAGCGATGAGGATAAAGAAGCCTTGGAATACATCCGCTATCTGTTTAAAGACTTCGCCTTCCGCGACGAAGAAGAGTTCCGTATGCTGGTCATCAAGCCAATCGATTCGGAGGAAATCGAATATTGCGAGACCACCCAATCCGTCTATATCCCTTATGCCGATATTCGGAATCGGGCGGACGAGGTGATTTTGGGTACGAATTACGAAAAAACCGGCAATCAACGCAAGGCGGAGGTGTTCCGCTATCAGATGAAGCAAAAATGCCCCGATGTCAAAGTCTCCCGCTCAACGCTGCCGATTAATCCGCCGAATAAGTAGATTGGTTTGTGCGGCAATGCCGAGCCAACCGTAGGTCGGATACTTGTATCCGACAAAAACCTGCCATCTCAAAAGCCGTCGGATTCGAGAATCCGACCTACTGCTACTGCAACTGATAGCTAGGCCGGTGTATTGAAAGCGATGGCAAAACCCGCTTCTCTGTTTTCAGACGACCTCAGCCTGTTGTTTTGGGTTTATAATTTCCTTTTTCCAACTGATTTCCCCGTTTACCATGATCGATTTAGAAACCAAACGCCTTGAAACCCAAGCCATGCTTGATAATGCCGAGCTTTTGTTCGACCAAGACCAATGCCGTGCCGCGCTGCAAAAAGTGGCGGACGAGATTACGCGCGACTTGGGGGACAAATATCCGCTCCTGCTGCCTGTGATGGGTGGGGCGGTGGTGTTTACGGGGCAGTTGCTGCCGCTGTTGCGCTTTCCTTTGGACTTTGATTATGTTCATGTTTCCCGTTACGGCGACAAGCTGGCGGGCGGCGCATTCAACTGGAAACGGATGCCCGACCCGGAGCAGATTCGGGGCCGTCATGTGGTCGTATTGGACGATATTTTGGACGAGGGACACACGATGTCGGCGATTCAGTCCAAGCTCTTGGAAATGGGGGCGGCAAGCTGCCGTGCGGCTGTGTTTGCCAACAAGTTGATCGACAAGGAAAAACCGACCAAGGCAGATTATGTCGGAATGGATGTTCCCAACCGTTACGTCTTCGGCTACGGTATGGACGCGGCGGGCTGCTGGCGCAATTTGGGCGAGATTTACGCGCTCAACCAAGGCTGAGACAAGATTAAAAAAGGTCGTCTGAAAACCTTTTCAGACGACCTTTGTGCCACCATATCGCGCTATGTGGCGGGTGAACGGACGATACTTTCGCCCACACCGACCGAATAAAATCATCAGAGAACACATCATGATCAACCTTTTAATCATTACCCACGAGGCAGTAGGCGAGGCCTACCGCAGCCTGACCCATCATTTCTTCCCGACGGGAATGCCGGAAAACATCCGCATTCTCGGCGTGGAGCCTGACGAAGACCAAAACGACATCATCAACAACGCCATCGCCGCGCTGCAAGAGTTTCCTGAAAACCACGGTGTATTGATTATGACCGACATCTTCGGCGCGACGCCGTGCAACGCCGCCCGCAGGCTGGTTCGCGCGGGCAAGTCCGCCATCCTGACCGGACTGAACGCGCCGATGATGATTAAAGCGACCCAATACTCGCCCATGGCGGAAGACCTCGCCGCCTTTACTGAAACGGTCAGGGAAGCCGCCGTCAAAGGCATTTTCGCCATCACCGCCGAACCGGAAGATTTGGTGTGCAAACAGCACGCCGAAGCCGTCTAACCCGACTGACACGTTTTCAGACGACCCTGCACACCCGAAAGCCGAACATGCAAAAACAACAAATCGAAATCATCAACAAACTCGGACTCCACGCCCGCGCTTCCAGCAAATTCACCCAAACCGCGTCTCAGTTTCAAAGCGAAGTCTGGGTAACGAAAAACGGAAGCCGCGTTAATGGCAAAAGTATCATGGGCTTAATGATGCTCGCCGCCGCCAAAGGCACGATCATCGATCTGGAAACCGACGGCTTGGACGAAGTCGCCGCTATGAAGGCATTGACCGACTTAATCAACGACTACTTCGGCGAGGGCGAATAATGAGTATCGTGCTGCACGGTGTCGCCGCGGGCAAAGGCATCGCCATCGGACAAGCCCACCTGATTACGCGCGGGACGGCTGAAGTGCCGCAATACGACGTTTCAGACGACCTCATCGACGCCGAAGCCGCCCGTTTCGACGCCGCCATCAAAGCCACACGCAAAGAGTTGGAACAACTGCGCAGCGCGATTCCCGAAAACGCCCCGACCGAATTGGGCGCGTTTATTTCGCTGCACCTCATGCTGCTGACCGACGTTACCCTCTCGCGCGAACCCGTCGATATTTTGAAAGAACAAAAAATCAACGCCGAATGGGCATTGAAACAGCAAAGCGACAAGCTTGCCGCCCAGTTCGACAACATCGAAGACGACTACCTGCGCGAACGCAAACAAGACATGCTGCAAGTCGTCCGCCGCATCCACAACAACCTCGTGGGGCAAAGCAACGACTTAAACCTCAACGAAGGCTTGTTTGAAGACACCATCCTGATCGCCCACGACCTCTCCCCCGCCGACACCGTCCTCTTTAAAGAGCAGCGCATCACCGCCTTTGTTACCGATGTCGGCGGCCCGACCAGCCACACCGCCATCCTAGGCCGCAGCCTCGACATCCCTTCCGTCATCGGGCTGCACAACGCCCGCAGGCTCATTACCGAAAACGAAACCGTCATCGTTGACGGCATCAACGGCGTCCTCATCATCGATCCGGACGAAGTCGTCCTCAACGAATACCGCCGCCTCGCCCGCGAATACCGCCTCCACAAGCGCGAACTCAACAAGCTCAAAAAAACCGCCGCCACCACCGCCGACGGCATCAACATCGAGCTGCTCGCCAATATCGAATCCGCCGAAGACATCAAAGCGCTACACAACTTCGGCGCAGACGGCGTCGGACTCTTCCGCAGCGAATTCCTCTATCTCAACCGCGACACCATGCCGTCTGAAGACGAGCAGTACGAAGTGTACAGCGCGATTGTGAAAAAAATGAAAGGCAAAAGCATCACCATCCGCACCGTCGATTTGGGCGTGGACAAAAACCCCCGCTGGTTCGGTCAAAATTCCACCCCCAACGGCAGCCTCAACCCCGCGCTCGGACTTACCGGCATCCGCCTGTGCCTCGCCGAACCCGTCATGTTCCGCACCCAAATGCGCGCCATCCTCCGCGCCGCCGTCCACGGCCCCGTGCGCATGATGTGGCCGATGATTACCTCCTTGTCCGAAGTGCGCCAATGCCTTATCCACCTCGACACCGCCCAACGCCAGCTTACCGAACGCGGCGAAACCTTCGGCACCGTCAGCGTCGGCTGCATGATTGAAATCCCGTCCGCCGCCATGACCGTCGGCAGCATCCTGAAACTGACCGACTTCATCTCCATCGGCACCAACGACCTGATCCAATACATCTTGTCGGTTGACCGCGGCGACGACAGCGTCAGCCACCTCTACCAGCCAGGCCACCCCGCCGTGTTGAAAACCATCCAGCACATCATCCGCACCGCTAACCGCATGGAAAAAAGCGTCTCCATATGCGGCGAAATGGCAGGCGACACCACCTACACGCGGATGCTGCTGGGTATGGGGCTGCGCCGATTCTCCATGAACCCCAACAACCTGCTCCCCGTCAAAAACATCATCCTGCACAGCAACACCGCCCTGCTCGAAACCGAAACCGCCAAAATCCTCCGCAGCGAAGATTCGGAAAAAACCGAAAAGCTGTTGAAATTACTCAACAGCGCGGAACACGAAGAAGAGCGGCCGGAAGAAGACAGCCCGATAGCGCAGGCGTAAACAAGGTTTCTATAGTGGATTAACTAAATCAGGACAAGGCGACGAAGCCGCAGACAGTACAGATAGTACGGAACCGATTCACTTGGTGCTTCAGCACCTTAGAGAATCGTTCTCTTTGAGCTAAGGCGAGGCAACGCCGTACTGGTTTAAATTTAATCCACTATAGAAACCAAAAGGTCGTCTGAAAACCAACTTCGGTTTTCAGACGACCTTTTTATGTCAACACGACAAATTATTTAGCAGCGTCTTTCATTTTGTCCGCAGCTTCTTGAGTCGCATCAGCAGCTTTGTTCAAAGAATCTTTGGCTGCATCGGTAGCCGCTTCTTTGGCTTTACCGGCCGCTTCTTTAGTTTCGGTAACGGCTTTATCTGCCGCTTCTTTTACATCGGTAGCTGCTTTGTCGGCAGCTTCTTTAGTTTCAGTCATGGCTTTATCGGCAGTTTCTTTTGCATCAGCCGCAGCGTCTTTGACTTTATCTTTCGCTTCTTGAGCGGCAGAGGCAGCAGAATCAGCGGCAGAAGCTGCGGTATTTTTAACATCGGACGCAACGGCTTGTGCCGCTTCCTTAGTTTCTTGCTTGGTCTCTTGGGAACAAGCCGCCAAAGCAGCCGCCATCATTGCGGCAATCAGTAATTTTTTCATGTCCTATCCTTCTTGAATTTTTGGTTAAGATTTTGGTTAAAATGCTGTTTTATATAAACAGCCCGAAAAATTGTAACACATATCATGTTAATAATCTCTTCTATATGACGATAAACAGCGCTTTAAGTTCTATTTTGTTCCGAAAAAATACAGAAAAACATTGACACTGCTCATCTGTTTCTATAGAATTCACAGCTTATCGGGTCGTTAGCTCAGTCGGTAGAGCAGCGGACTTTTAATCCGTTGGTCGAGCGTTCGAATCGCTCACGACCCACCAAATTTAAAAAGCTGAGTTGAAAAACTCAGCTTTTTTATTGCCTTCCTACCCATAGTTCTAACATTCAGACCGCGCCATCGTTAATCAAAGATCAGGTCGTCTGAAAACAGGATGATGTTTCAGACGAGCTTCCCTCAACTTCCTGTGTAGTGGTCGAAGTCAGTTTGAATCAAGACAAGGCAAAGCAACACCGCATTGATTTCAGCTTAATCTTATACCGTTTCTCATCAAAGCAAATCCGAACCGTCTCGACGCTTGGCTGTTTTTCCATAAAAAAACGCACCTTATTGCAAGGTGCGTTTTGATTTGTACGGCTTAGAATTTGGCGCCGGATTGGTTTGCCATATAGTCAGCCGCCGCTTTGACTTCGTCGTCGCTCAGGTTGGTATTGCCGCCTTTTGCCGGCATGCTGTTGAAGCCTTCAAGTGCATGCTTATGCAGGGTTTCTTTGCCTTGTTTGATGCGCGGAGCCCAATCGTCATTTTTACCGACGACCGGAGCGCCTGGGATGGTACCGCCGTGGCACATTTTACAGTTGGCTTCGAAAACGGCTTTGCCGTCCACTTTGGCGGACGAGGCATCTTTTTTCTCGTCGGCAGGCGCAGCTTCTGTTTTTTCTGCCGGTTTGGCTTCAGAGGCAGGAGCTTCTTTTACTTCTGATGCGGCTTTGGCGGCAGTATCTTCTACTTTGCTCGCCGCTGCTTGAGCGGAAGATGCAGCAGCATCGGTAGCAGAAGCCGCAGCGTCTTTAACCTCGGAAGCTACGGCAGAAGCCGCTTCCTTAGTTTCCTGTTTGGCTTCTTGGGAACAAGCCGACAAAGCGGCCATCATCATCGCAGCAATTAGTAATTTGTTCATGTTCTATCCTTCTTAAATTTTTTAGTTAAGGTACTGTTTTATAAAACAGCTGAAAAAATTCTAACACACATCATTTTCATGTTCCCGCCAATGTAGTGGGTTGTAGTAACAAATATTGGCATAAGTCATATTTTGTTCTGAAAAAAGGCGGAAAATGTTGACACCCGCACAATCATTCCTATATAGCCTCCGGCTTATTGGGCGGTTTGAACCTTGTTTGCCATGCCTTTAAATCCGCCCAAATCCTGCCCAATTTCAAAATCCCGGCTTAAAAAGCCGGCTTTTTATATGGGCGCGCCATTTCAATTCCAACTCATGTTCAAACCAATCAATCCCTATTTTCTTTCATGCAAAAAGGTCGTCTGAAACCCTACATCAGGTTTCAGACGACCTTCTTATAGTGGATTAACTTTAAACCAGTACGGCGTTGCCTCGCCTTAGCTCAAAGAGAACGATTCTCTAAGGTGCTGAAGCACCAAGTGAATCGGTTCCGTACTATCTGTACTGTCTGCGGCTTCGTCGCCTTGTCCTGATTTAAATTTAATCCACTATACCTTATCCGCCAGCCTCAAAACATCTTTTTCATGGCTTTCTGAATAAGGTCGAGTTGTTTTTTATATTCACGGCAATGGGGGCATATCAGCAGGTGGCTGCCCAGAAAAACGCGTTCGGGAACGGTCAGGCGGGTTTCGTCCTGTTTTTTGGAGAGCAGGTAGGCGGTTTTGCGGCATTTGTTCATCGTGTTTTCCTAACGGGCTTAACCGGCATGTTCTGCATTGCCGAACCATTTGATTTGCAGGCATTGGCGCAGGGTTTCGCGGGCGCGGTGCATGATGGTGTGGTAGTTGGACATACTGATGCCGCATTGCTCGCGGATTTCGTCGGATGAGAAGCCGAGGATTTCTTTCATGGTAAACACGCGGGCGGTGTTTTCGGGCATTTGGTAGAGGCAGGTTTGCAGGATTTCACGAAACTCTTTATTGTCCAACGTTTTTTCGGGCGAGGACCAAGTTTGCGGATGGCCGTCCGCCGTCCAATGCCCGTCTGATGCAAACCGCTCTTCAAAAGCTTCGTCCAACATTTCTTCCGCAGGCGTGGCGAATATTTCGCGCTGCCGTCCGATTTGGCGCAGGCAGTCGGTGATTTTGTTTTTCAGAATGGCAAACAACCAGCTGCCGACTTGTGCATCTCCTTTAAAACCTTCCGCAGCACGGTAGGCGGAAAGCATGGTTTCCTGCACAAGGTCTTCCGCCAAATCGGGGCGGTCGGGCAACTGGATACGGGCGAAACGCAGGAGCAGCTTGCGGGATTCGGCAAGCTCGGCGTCGGTCAATTCGGGTAGGGACATAATGTATCAGCATTGAATGAATTATGGCTGTGGACTTCTGATTTTACGCTGATACTGAGCGTGTGTGTCATCAAATACATAAATGATTGACGTAGCTTTTTTGTTTCTCAGTAACCGGTTACGCGTTTTCAGACGACCTGCCAAGCCTTTTAGCGGGTCTTTACCCCCAATATAAAAAAGGTCGTCTGAAAACGACAAAAACCGCCGATATTTCGATTTCTTCCCCATCTTTGCCCTTTCCTTCGGGAAGGGGGTACGATAGTGCCTTTATAGGAATTTCCTGCCCACTACGTCAATTCGATCATTTCAGACGACCTCGGCTGATGCGGCAACCAAAATGCCTTGTTCCAGCCAGCCCGACCATTTTTGCGTTAAGGCATCCTGCCAGCCGTTTTCAGACGACATGAACTCTGCCAGCATGGTTTGCAGACCGTTTAGGGAGGCGGGCGTGTCTGCCAGCGTTTCCAGCAATAATGCGTCGAAATCGTCGAGGGTTTGGTACATCACGTCGTCTTCGCTGTCTCGCCACACCAAAACGGCGGTTTCCGCCACCTGCAATTCGTCGGTAACATCGTAGTGGTAACGGCGGACGAAGGCGGCGGGAGAAAGGGTGTATGCCAAATCGTCTGAATCGGCGGGCGGGGTTTGGCTGTCGGTTTGTGCGACTTCGGCGAGCAGTTGGGTGTGTTCGAAGTCCATCAGTGCCAAGAGGTCGTCTGAAAGCGGCAAGCTTTGGCAGTATTGGAGGAACTCGCCGGCGATTTCTTGGAAATAGGGGGTTTGGGCGCGCGCGTCTCGGATGAAGCCTTCTTTCAGACGACCCCATTCTCCGCTGTCGAGATACTGCTGCGTTTCGGTATAACAGCGGTCAATGAAGCTATGAATATTGTTGCGTATCAGGCGGATATAGACGTTCAGGCGCTCTTGCGGCAAGCCGGCGGCGGCTTCTCCCTCGCGTATGGCTTGGGCAAAGCGTTGTTGGTATTGGGCGGAGGTTTCAGGCTGCACGGCGGTATTCCTTTCCGGCGCGCGTTTGATATTCGGCGATTTTGGCGACTTCGGCTTCGAGTTCGGCAAAAGGCGGGAAATTGAAATCGCGTTCCAACAGGGTGGGCGGGATGGTCGGCAGCTTGGTATAGGCGAGTTCGAGCAAGTCCCAAACGGTCGGTAAAACCGCCGCGCCGTGGGTATCAATCAAAAGCTCGGGGGTTTCGACGTCGTGTCCGGCGATGTGGATGTAACACACGCGCTCTGCGTCAACGTTTTCTAAAAAAGCCTCTGGCGACAACAGTCCGTGATTGACGGCGTTGACGTAGATATTGTTCACATCGAGATGAATGCCGCAGTCGGCCTCGCGTGCAACGGCGTTGAGGAACTCGACTTCGTTCATTTCGGCAAGCGGGGAATGCAGGTAGTAGGAGGTGTTTTCTACGGCGATGCGGCAGCCCAACCGGTCTTGCACTTCGCGGATACGCCGCGCGGTATGCCGCACCATTTCTTCAGTGAAGGGCAGCGGCAACAGGTCGTAGAGATGGCCGCCGTCGTGGCAGTAGCTCAAATGGTCGGAGAAAAACGTGCAATCGTAACGGCGCATCATTTCTTTGATGCCGTCTATCAAGGCGGTATCCAGCGGGGCTTGTCCGCCCAGCGACATGGATAATCCGTGCAACGCCAACGGCAGCCGTTCCGCCACGCGGTCAAACTGTTTGCGCGCCCTGCCGCCCATTTTCAGCCAGTTTTCGGGGGCGGCTTCGATAAAGCGTATCGGACTGTCGTCTAAAAGCGAGAGGAAGTCTTCCGCCAAGTCGCGGCGGTAGCCTAAGCCTGCGTGTTGAATCATGATGTTGCTCCGTTTTGGATGGTGTTCCGACGGTTTTGGTAAGAAATTGCTGTCAAAATCAGATAAAAAGCCGCATTTATCAATAAAATGCGGCTTTTTGTTCTAAATTATTTAGAACCGCATTTGCCTTCGCCGCATTTGCCTTCAACTGCTTTAGCTTTGGCTTTTGCTGCTTTGGCGTTTTTAGCGGGGGCTTTTTTCACGGTTGAACCGCATTTACCCTCGCCACATTTGCCTTCGCCTGCTTTAGGAGCAGCGGCACCGCATGAACCTTCAGCAGCTTTAGCCGCACCGCAAGAGCCTTGGGCAGCTTTTTGAACGCCTGCTTTGCTGCTTACCGGTTTGTCAGCGGCAACAACGCCGGCAGCCAAAGACAAAGACAAAGCACCTGCAAGGGCAACGGCTACATTTTTTTTCATATTGATTTCCTTTTCAAAGTATCAAGTTAAACAGATTAAGAATTTGAGTTGGCGCGTTTAAAGTCCGCTCCCCGACCTTTTTTATTGATTTCCGACGCGGCATTTCGGGCAAAACCGTTTTTTCAACAGCGCATCCAACGATAAACAGCCCGCGCCTTGCAGCAGAATCGGGATTAAAACCACGATATAAATCAAAGCCATTTTATAGCCGTTGTCGCAAACATTATAACCCGCACCGGCATGGACTGCCGCCCATGCTACCCCCGTTACAATGATTAATCCCAAGGCGGACAGACGGGTCGCCAATCCTAAAAGCAGCAAAACCGGAAAAACCAGCTCCGCCCACATCGCCAAGTTCCAATTCATGCTGTCGGGCAGCAAATTGAACGGAAAGGGGAATTGATCGTTGATTTCGGCAAACCAGTTTTCGCCGTTCCATTTCTGCATGCCCGATTCCCAAAATTCGTAAGCGGCAAACAGGCGCAAAGCCAATAAACCTAAAGCCGATTGCCACGGGGCTGTCGTATTCATTTTCATGATAACCGTTTCATAAAATCATTTCATGCCCGATTAGACGCGGCAGCTTGAAAATGCTTACAAGCGAATTGAAAAAATTTTGTTTGTTATTGTTTTATAACGATATTAATATATAGTGGATTAAATTTAAATCAGAACAAGGCGACGAGGCCGCAGACAGTACAGATAGTACGGAACCAATTCACTTGGTGCTTCAGCACCTTAGAGAATCGTTCTCTTTGAGCTAAGGCGAGACAACGCCGTACTGATTTAAAGTTAATCCACTATATTCAGAAGGTCGTCTGAAAACCTTTATACAGGGTTTTCAGACGACCTTTTTCTGTGTCTTTTTAACGGTCAATCCGCCGTGCAGATTTCTATGATTTCTTCGCCGTATTGCTCCAACCATTCCCCGCTCACGCCCTCTATTTTAGAAAGTGCTGTCAAAGTTTGCGGCCGGGCTTTGGCGATGGCACGTAAAGTCTGTTTTTTGGCGACGGCATGCATCTCTCCGCCTTCATATCGGGCGGTATCGAGACACCATTGGAACAGGCGGCGGGCGAGCTGGCGTTCTGCCTGTTTCGGCTCGGAAAGCCCGTCTGCGTAAGGGCGGCAGATGTCGAGTATTGCCTGCCCGTATTGGGCAATTCTTTCGCTGCCGATGCCGTAGATACCGAGCAGGTCGGCTTCTTCGGCGGGCGTGAA
This sequence comes from uncultured Neisseria sp., assembly GCA_963529965.1. Classification (GTDB taxonomy): domain Bacteria; phylum Pseudomonadota; class Gammaproteobacteria; order Burkholderiales; family Neisseriaceae; genus Neisseria. Next base: position 11,379 of record CAUSDA010000028.1, on the reverse strand, counting down.
GACGACAAGGTCGGTCAGGCTGATGTTGGAAAGGACTTTGCCCAAGGCGCATTGTTTGGCGGCTGCCTGCTCGGCACGCCAAGTTTCCAGCTTTTTCTGTAATTGCTGTTCGCGCTCGGTTTGGGGGGTGAATAGGGGTTTTTCGTTGCCGATTTGTCCGCTTTGATTTTCGGCTGCACTCTCACAGACATTGAGAATATCGATGCCGAATTTGTTGATTTTTGCCTCGCCCAAACCGTAGATTTGGTGCAAATCTTCCAGCGTTTGCGGCATTTTTTCGACGATGTCGCGCAGGGTTTTGTCGCCGCAGACGACATAGGCGGGGACTTCTTCGGCATGAGCGCGCTGCTGCCGCCAATGCCGCAATGCCTGCCATAGGCGTTCTTCGCGTTCGGTACGCAGCCAGTTGTCTTTGGGCTTTTGAGTGGCAGCTTTTTCGCGGCGCAGCGGGCGCAACATGACTTCGGTTTCGCCTTTGAGGACTTTTTTTGCGGCTTCGGTCAGTTGCAATGCCTGATATTGGGCGATGTTGACGGTGAGGTAGCCGAGGCTGATGCATTGGCGGATGACGCTGCGCCATTCTTTGTCGGTTTGCCCGCTGCCGATGCCGAAGGTGGAGAGTTTGTCGTGGCCGTTGCGCCGTATCCAGTCGTCGCTTTTACCGCGCAGCAGGTTGGTGATATAGCCGGCGGCAAAGCGTTGTCCGGCGCGATACACGCAACTGAGGAGCTTTTGTACGAGGACGGTACCGTCGAAGCGTACGGGCGGATGCAGGCAGTTGTCGCAATGGCCGCAAGGAGCGGATTCTTCGCCGAAATGTTTGAGCAGGAGGACGCGGCGGCAGGCGGCGGTTTCGCAGACGGAAAGCATGGCATCGAGCTTCTGCATTTCGATTTGTTTCTGCACTTCGTCGCTGTTGCCTTCGGCGATGCGCTCGCGCAGCAATACCCAGTCGTTCAGACCGTAACACAGCCAACTCACGGCAGGCAGCCCGTCCCGCCCAGCGCGGCCGGATTCTTGGTAGAAATGTTCGACGCTTTGGGGCATATCGAGATGGGCGACGAAGCGCACGTCCGGTTTGTCTATGCCCATACCGAAGGCAACGGTGGCGACGACGATAATGTTGTCTTCTCGGGTAAAACGGCGTTGGTTTGCTTCGCGCGCTTCCATGCTCAGGCCGGCATGGTAGGGAATCGCGTCCAATCCGTTTTCGCAGAGGAATTGGGCGATGTCTTCGACTTTTTTGCGGCTGAGGCAATAGACGATGCCGCTTTGCCCTTCCATTTCTTTACGGATGAAGTCGAGAAGCTGCTTTTTGCCGTTGTTTTTTTCGATAACCTGATAATAGATATTCGGGCGGTCAAAGCTGGAGATGAATTCGGGCGCGTCTTCGAGATGGAGGAAATGTTTGATGTCGGCGCGGGTCGCCACATCGGCAGTCGCGGTCAGGGCAATGCGCGGCACTTGCGGATAGCGTTCGGCAAGCAGCCCTAATTGCTGGTATTCGGGGCGGAAATCGTGCCCCCATTGGCTGACGCAATGCGCTTCGTCTATGGCGAAAAGGCTGATGGTTTGCTGATCGAGAAAACGCAGGAAACGGTCGGTAACGAGCCGCTCCGGTGCGACGTAGAGCAGTTTCAGACGACCTTGGGCGAGTTTGTCCGCCACTTCGCGGGCTTCTTCTACTGTCGTGCTGCTGTTGACCGCTGCTGCTTCTATACCTGCGGCGTGCAGGCTCGCCACTTGGTCGTTCATCAGGGCAATCAGCGGCGAAACGACGATGGCGACGCCTTCGCGCATCAGCGCGGGAATTTGGTAACACAGCGACTTGCCCCCGCCCGTCGGCATCAATACCATCAGGCTTCCGCCGCCTGCCAATGTATTGACGACAGCCTCCTGCTTGCCGCGAAATTCGGGATAGCCGAATACTTCGTGCAAAATCTGTTGGGCGGAAGGCTGGGGCATGATGGTTCCGTAGGGAGGAAAAAACGTTATTTTAGCGGTTTTAGACACTGCCTGCATGAGGGATATTTGAGTTATCCACATGAGGTCGTCTGAAAACGGATTATGCTTGGTTGGGTATCGCAGATTGATTTTTGATTGGACAAGATGGCGAAACTACCGACAATACGGATGAAGGAAACTGGTTTACTCAATGCTTTACCGTTCTCTTTAATCTCAGGCAAAGCGGCGGCATACTGGTTTCCAGTCAATTGTAGAAAATCGTCGCGTTGTTTACACAACAGGTTGAGAAAAATAAGCCTGCAAGACCTCAAACGGCGTATCGCCGTTCAAACTGCGGTGTGGCTTCACAGTGTTATAAAAATTAACAAAGCGGCACAACTCCTTTTGCCGATGTTCCGGACTCTCAAACGACTGTTTCTCATGCCACATCTCCATCAGGGTACGGATAACCCGCTCCGCCTTACCGTTGGTCTGCGGACGGGTAACCCGGGTAAACTTTTGACCAATCCCGTTCTCGTAACAGGCTACACCGAAAGCATGGTTGGCCGAGCCTTTGTATTCCGTACCGTTGTCGGAGTAAACGCACTCAATCAGGTATGGGCAGGGATCAATCAGGTGTTCGGTCAGAAACTTGGCGGCGCTGTCTGCGGTTTTGTCCGGCAAAATGGCGGCGTATGGCTCCCTTGAGAAATCGTCGATGGCGACAAACAGGTAATCCCGCTTATCGGCGGCTTTCTGCCCTTTGAGCAGCGGCAGCCGTTTGGTGTCGAGATGCACCAGCTCTCCGGGGTAGGATTTATTGTAGCGTTTGGCCTGCTTTTTGAGTTTTTCCTGAATGCTGCGTTCTACCTTGGCCAGGCGTTTCATTCCGTACTTTGCCTGTTTGAAACGGTTGTTGGTACTGGTTTGCGGTTTGAGCAGCTTGGCCCTTGCGGCTTTAAGGGCGCGGTAAATGGTGACGCGGCTGACTTGGTAGCGGCGTGCCGGGGAGGTGACGCTTTCCTTCCCCTGCGTGTAGGCCAGCCAAATGGCTTGTCGGTGGTGCGGGGGGAGGCGGGTGTTTTTGTGCATGTTCATGTTTCAGTATTCTCCTGGAAATACTGTAAACAACGCTACTGATTTCTACAAGTCAATCGACTAGAAAACCTGTTTTCAGACGACCTTTTCATTTTTTGGCGGTTTTAAGACTTTGCAAAGCCGATTTACTGCCCCGCCGTCTTCGCGCATAATACGGCAGTCTAATAATTTATCCTAAGCACCCGAAACTTATGAACATCAAACACTTTTCCCTTATTTCGACTTTATCGGCAGCCCTGCTCCTGAGCGCCTGTCAAACGACTACGACCACAAGCGGCGGCGTCAGCGGCAACTGGGACAACATCGGCACGATTTCCGACGGCAATATCAAAGTGGCGATTGATAAAAACAGCATCAAGAAAAACGGTACTTTGGTCACTTTCCGCGATAGAAAAACCGTATCAAAGATGAAAGAAGAACGTTTCGTCAACACGCCTGCCTACAAAACCGCCATTGGCGACTGGGAAATCCATTGCACCAACAAGACCTACCGCCTGACCGCTTTGCAGCTCCTCGACGAACACGGCAAAGAAATTTCCAAACACAACTATACCGCGACGAATATCCGCCCGATGAGCGTGATGAACGGTACGATTACCGAAAAACAATTCGAAGCCGTATGCGGCAGCAAGCTCTAATACTCAACTTATCTACATACTTATCCACAAGATAGTCAAATCAAAAGGTCGTCTGAAAACCATGAATATGGGGATTCAGACGACCTTTTTGGTTTTTTTGAGAAAGTTATATTCAGGATTATCCACATTTTCTCAAATGAACGGTTTATCGGTTCAAAGCATAATTCCTAATCATCCCATCCATCCGATTTCTAACGCAAACGGACGCCTGTTTCCCCATCAATAATCTGACTCGGCGACCTTTGTTTGCCGATTAAACCGCCGACTACCCATATATCTCTTCCAAACTGCCTTCTCACTTCCCGCTCCGTCTTACACGCGCGTTTGCCTGCGCGGTTGCATGAAGTCGAGACCAAAGGCGTTTTCAAAGCCTGACACAAGCGGCGCGCACCTGCATGGGCAGGAACCCTGACCGCCAGTTTGCTGCGTTTTTTTCCGCGCAATGCGGGCAAAACGTCAGCAGCCGCAGGAAGCAGAAAAGTTTTGGGCGCAGGCCATTCGTTCCTGAGCATGGTTTGAATTTTTTCAGACGACCTCTGGAGCAGGGGCTGTAATTGCTCCAATTGGTTGCCAATGACAATCATGCCTTTATGTTGCGGTCTTTTTTTCAGATGAATTAGTCGGTTGAGCGCTTTGGGCAAGGTCGGGATACAGCCTATGCCGTAGCAGGACTCGGTAGGATAGGCGACCAAGCCGCCTTTTTTAAGATGGGATTGCAGCTTGCGAAGCGTCGAAGCTGAAAGGATTCTGGGGAATAGCATGATAGGGAAGGTCGTCTGAAACGCAATCATGTTTTCAGACGACCTGTTTCTTTGATTAACGGTTGATGGCTTTATCGGCAATGTCTTTACGGTATTGCATGCCGTCGAAGCTGATTTTTTCCAATGCGCTATACGCCTTGGCTTTGGCTTGAGCCACATCGTCGCCCAATCCTACGACGCACAATACGCGGCCGCCATTGGTCAATACATCTCCTTTCTCGTTTGCCGTTGTGCCTGCATGGAAAACTTTGCCGATTTGATTGGCAGCATCCAGACCGGAAATAACATCGCCTTTTTTAGGCGTTTCGGGGTAATTTTGCGCCGCCAGCACTACGCCTACGGCAGTTTGCGAGTTCCATTCCGCGGTTACGCCATCGAGTTTGCCGTCTATTGCCGCTTCGACCAAATCCGATAAGTCGCTGTTCAGACGACTCATAATCGGCTGGGTTTCGGGATCGCCAAAACGGCAGTTAAACTCAATCGTATAAGGTGCGTCGCTTTGATCAATCATCAAACCTGCATACAAAAAGCCGGTAAACTCATGCCCTTCCGCTTTCATACCCGCTACGGTCGGCAAAATAATCTCGTTCATTGCGCGCTCGTACACGGCAGGCGTTACCACAGGTGCGGGACTGTACGCGCCCATACCGCCCGTATTCGGGCCTTTATCGCCGTCTAAAAGACGCTTGTGGTCTTGGCTGGTCGCCATAGGCAATACATGATTGCCATCAACCATGACGATAAAGCTCGCTTCTTCGCCTTGCAGGAAATCTTCGATCACAACACGCGCGCCGGCATTGCCCATTTTGTTGCCCAGCAGCATATCGTCAATCGCAGCATGCGCTTCATCCAAAGTCATTGCCACAATCACGCCTTTACCTGCCGCCAAACCATCGGCTTTGATGACGATGGGCGCACCTTTCTGATTGACGTAATCATGTGCAGCATCGGCGTTTTCAAAAGTTTGGTATTGCGCGGTTGGAATGTTGTATTTCGCCATAAATGCTTTGGCGAAATCTTTAGAACTTTCCAGCTGCGCCGCATATTGTGTCGGACCAAATATTTTCAGCTCTGCGGCACGAAAATCATCCACAATACCCGCCGCCAAGGGCGCTTCAGGTCCGACGACGGTAAAAGCAATATTTTCTTTACGGCAGAATTCAATCAAATCCTGATGCGCAGTCAAGGCGATGTTTTGCAACTTGGGTTCAATCGCCGTACCGGCATTACCGGGCGCAACAAATACTGTTTCCACTTTGGGCGATTGCGCCAATTTCCAAGCCAACGCGTGTTCGCGACCGCCATTACCGATAACCAGCAGTTTCATGCCATCTCCTTGACAAATATGTACTTTTAACGAAAACTCGATACAAGGGGACTTTTGTCCCATTTGAAGAAATTTTAGTGGAATCAAACAAAAGACCGCTTCATTCCACTCTGCAACCTATTTGACTTATCCACAAAATTAAAAAAGGACAAGCAACCATGCAAAAACGTATTGATGAAATCCAAAACAAATACCGCGAATGGTGTCATCTACTACCGCAATTGGAAGAAGACATCCGGCGTTGGAAACATGCTGTCGCTTTGATTCGCGATATGGACAATTTTTATACCCACGAGTATCAGGCTTGCCATCGGGCTATTGAAGATGGAGCGGAGGTGGATTTGCGCACAGAAGGCGAATACAGCATTATGAGCGAAGATGCCTTATGGAACGCGCTGGGCGAATTCCATCAATTGGCTTGGCTATATTTGCGCTCCAGCGTCGATGCCTTGGACAGATATACGCAAGAAGATTAATCAGCAAAGAGGTCGTCTGAAATACCATCACAAAGCATTTCAGACGACCTTTCATTCAAAAGGCTTTTCCGTATTTACTTCAATCTGCCGAGTATTCTTCCAAGCCGCAACACAGGCCTCATAATTTGCCAACGACAAATTTACCGTCAATCGGCAATCCAACTGTAAATCCTGCTCCAATATATCCGCCTGATATTGTTTAGCGATGCGTATCGCTTCGTTCAAAAACGGATATTCACATTTCAGCCAAACGGTTTTTTCAATATTCTTTTCAACCACTTCCGCAACTGCTAACGCTTGGGCCGTTGCCTCTTTATACGCATGTATCAGGCCGGGAACACCCAATAAAGTACCGCCGAAATAGCGGACGACCACGACCAAAACATCGGTTACGCCCACCGAATCAATCTGCCCTAAAATCGGCCGACCCGCACTTCCTGACGGTTCTCCATCATCGTTGGCACGGAATTGCGTACCATCCACACCCAGACGATAGGCATAGCACCAATGCCGCGCTTTATGATGTTCTTCCTTTAACGGATCGAGATATTTTTTCACATCAGTCAACGTCCGAATCGGATAGACAAATGCAATAAAACGGCTGCCTTTATCTTTAAACTCAGCCTGCGTCGGGGAAGTAATGGTTTTATAAGTCGTAATCATGCTGAAATGTTTTCAGACGACCTCATCAATAACAAGGTCGTCTGAACGTTTCACGTGAAACATCAATTTTTCAATACTTCTGTTAATTGCGGGACGATTTCGAATAAATCGCCCACCAATCCGTAATCGGCCACATTGAAAATCGGCGCATCAGCATCTTTGTTGATTGCGACAATGACTTTGCTGTCCTGCATACCGGCAACATGTTGAATCGCACCTGAAATACCGATTGCAAAATAGAGCTGCGGTGCAACCACTTTACCGGTTTGTCCGACTTGCACGTCATTCGGCGCATATTCGGCATCAACTGCCGCACGAGATGCACCGATTGCAGCGCCTAAAACATCTGCCAACGGTGTCAGCACTTCATTGAATTTTTCCGCACTACCCAGCGCACGGCCACCAGAGACAATGACTTTTGCCTGAGTCAACTCAGGACGATCGGAATGGGAAAGCTGACGATTCACAAAACGGCTCAGGTTTTGGGCAGGGGTCGCTTCAACATTGATTGCTTCAGCGTTACCACCTTGCGCCGGTGCTGCATCAAAAGCCGTCGCACGGAAGGTCAGCACCAATTTTTCCGAATCGGCTTGCACGGTTTCAAATGCATTACCCGCATAAATCGGGCGCACAAAAGTCGTGTTATCCACAATCTCAGTCAAATCAGAAATTTGCGGGACGTCTAATAAAGCGGCTACGCGCGGCAAAAGGTTTTTACCGAATGTGGTTGCCGTTGCTGCAACATAGCGGTAATCCGCCGCCAATTTGACAACCAGCGGAGCCAGTTCTTCAGCCAAACCTTCGGCATAATGGGCAGCATCCGCAACCAAAACTTTTTCCACACCCGCAACTTGTTTCGCGGATTCCACTACAGCCGATGCGCCGTTTCCGGCAACCAATAAATCGACTTTGCCCAGTTTGGCGGCAGCGGTAACGGCATGCAAAGTGGCAGGATTCAACTGTTTGTTGTCGTGTTCAGCAATAATCAATACGCTCATTTCAGTCTCCTCAAATCACTTTGGCTTCGTTTTTCAATTTTTCAACCAATTCGGCAACGCTTGCTACTTTTACGCCTGCCTGACGCGCTTTAGGTTCGGCAAATTTCACCGTTTTCAGACGAGGTGAAATATCCGCAACCAAATCAGCAGGAGCCAGTTTTTCCAAAGGTTTTTTCTTTGCCGCCATAATATTGGGGAGTTTGACAAAGCGCGGCTCGTTCAAACGCAAATCCGCGCTGATAACAGCAGGCAGTTTCAATGCTAGGGTTTCTTCGCCGCCATCAATTTCGCGCACAATCTGCACTTCGTCGCCTTCAATTTGTACTTTGGACGCGAACGTACCTTGCGCCGCATTCAGCAAAGCAGCCAGCATTTGCGCCACTTGGTTGGCATCGTCATCAATCGCTTGTTTGCCCAAAAAGAAAATTTGTGGATTTTCTTTGTCCGCAACGGCTTTCAGCAGCTTGGCAACTGCCAGTGGCTCCAATTTAGTATCGGTTTCAACATGAATTGCACGGTCGGCACCCATTGCCAAAGCTGTACGCAACGTTTCTTCGCATTTTTTCTCGCCCAAAGAAACCGCTACGATTTCGCTTACTTTTCCGGCTTCTTTCAAACGGACGGCTTCTTCCACAGCGATTTCGTCAAACGGATTCATCGACATTTTGACATTGCCGATATCCACATCCGAACCATCGGCTTTTACACGAACTTTGACGTTGTAGTCCACTACGCGCTTTACTGCGACCAGTGCTTTCATTGAATTCTCCTAAAAAGAACGTCGCTTTCACCATCCAGCGAAACCAAACCTTCTTCTCTATAAAATCAAATCCGTTTTTTCTTAAAAACGAATTCATTCAGAAATCTTTCAGATAATGATTGCCGATTATACCATTTTTAAAGCATTTACTCAGGCTGAAGGATATACATTCCTGTACTCAACAAACTGGAAAATGTCATGCCGCTATATCAGTTTCAGACGACCTTTGAGCCTTCATCAGCAGCCACACAATCCATCAACGTTTGATAAACCAAATCCGCAGTCGGAATCTGCCCGATATTGCCCAAATTTTTTGCAACAGCCGAAACTTGAACGCCTGTTTTAATCGGATCAGTATCGGTATAAATACCGACCACAGGTTTTTCCAAAGCATTTGCCAAATGCAGCAAACCGGTATCCACACCGATAATTCCGACCGCGTGTTTCAGCAGATACGCCGCCTGCAATAAATTCATTTTGTCGCACACAATGGCAAATGGCAGTCCGTCTGCAATTTGTTCGGCACGCGTTTTTTCAGTTTCATTTCCCCACGGCAGGTAAACATTGCATTGTTGTTCTTCATTCAGTTTTTGCAGCAAGGCCCGCCAGTTTTCCACAGGCCATAACTTACTGTCCCGGCTGGTCGCGTGCAAAGCCGCATAATACGGCTGCTCTAAATTTTTCAGACGACCTGCTTCAGGAACGGCCAAACCGAATACCTGCGTTTCCGGCATTGCATATCCAAATACTTGGGCGAACAGCTCGCGGTTGCGCCAAACGGCATTTTTCCCTTTCGGTACAGCGTATGTTTTCGCATACGCCAACGCGGCCAACCCCTCGCGCGCGCTGTTTTTATCTAAACCATAAATAGGGGATTTTGCCATTTTGGCGAAACACGCGCTTTTAATCAGACCTTGACTATCCAATACAAAATCAAATGCTTCCTGCCGCAAGGCCTGTTTCAGACGACCTATTTCCCGCCAAGTTTCAGCCTGAAAGAGATGTTTTCGCCATTGCCGCCATTTCATCACATGGATTTTTTTTATGAACGGATGCAGGCGCGCAATATCCGCAAATCCGGCTTCACACAGCCAATGCAGTTCTACATCAGGGCATTGTCGCGCCAAATCTTCGATTGCGGGCAAAGTGTGAATTAAATCGCCCATACTGGACAAGCGGACAAGCAAAATTTTCATATTTAAGAATTGTGTTTCACGTGAAACAATTTTAACTTATTGATTATTAATATATTTTTTAATTTCTTCAGCATTTTTTAAAATGATTGCACCAGAAGAACGCATTTCCTGCCATGCCGTTTCGATGGTTTCCGGCGCAATGCCCCGACAAGCCGCTTCATTGACGATAACCTGCCAATTGCCGCCTTTGAGCAGCTGCAAAACCGTTGTTTTAACACAATAATCCGTTGCTAAACCGCCGACAATGACCGTATCCGTATGTTGACAACACAGCCATTCAATCAGCCCTGTGCTCAGTTTTTCCTCAATATCGTGAAAACACGCACCATAAGGATGCAATTCAGGATCAACGCCTTTCCAAACGCAATAATCGTATTCCTTGGCAGAAGGCAGTCCGTCCAACAATTCATAGCCGCGAGTACCGACCATCGCATGAGCCACCCAAGTCAAATCCGCATCAGGCAAACCTGTCGGCTTTAACATATCAACAGGGTTATCCACAAGCCATTTCGCTGCCGCATGATGCGCATCTTTCGTCATCACGCGCAAATCCGCCAAAGCGGCTTGGGCATTCAACTCTTCGACAATCAAATGCCCCTCGTTTACAGGCAGCTCTTTAGGACACAAAGGCGTAAAAGTTTTTTGTGCATCAACATCAATGGAAACAATCATCTCATCATTTCAAAGCGATTAAAATGCCCTGTATTATAACAAATTACTGCCCGAAAGCGGTAAAACCAGCTGTGATAAGATAACGTTTTTCCGAAAAACTTGTCCGCAATCCTCATGACTTACACCATCGTCCCCATCGCTACCGCCCGCTCGCCCTACAAACAGAAATTCGGCGTCGCCCGTCAGCCCGGATTGGTTCCCGCCGCAGAAGTCTGTATCGAGCTGAATCCCGAATTTACCGCAGACAGCGTACGCGGATTGGAACACTTCGACTATGTGTGGATAAGTTTTATCTTTCACGGCGTATTGGATGAAGGCTGGGCACAAATGGTGCGCCCGCCACGGCTCGGCGGCAAACAAAAAATGGGCGTATTCGCCACGCGCAGCCCCCACCGTCCCAATCACCTCGGACTGTCGCTCTTAAAACTCGAACGCATCGAAACCGGCAAACCCGTCCTCCTCTATTGCAGCGGCGCAGACCTGCTGGACGGCACACCGATTATCGACATCAAACCCTACATCCCCTTTGTCGAATCCAAACCCGACGCATCATCCGGCTTCGTCAGCGGCAAACCCGAAGAGCTTGAAGTCGTATGGTTGGAAAACATCGGCGCGGAAAATTTATCCGAAAGCACCCAAAACCTGATCAGCCAAAGCATAGCCCAAGATCCCCGTCCCGCCTATCAGAATATTCCCGAACGGATTTACGTCATGAATATTGCGGATTATGAAGTCAGGTTTCAAATTGAGGAAAATCGTGCGACGGTTATTGGGATAAGCGTTGTTTAAATTTTTATAGTGGATTAACTTTAAACCAGTACAGCGTTGCCTCGCCTTAGCTCAAAG